>NZ_FNQT01000002.1:2285-302285 GCF_900107665.1 Haloplanus vescus | reverse complement strand
CGGGCGCGACGCCCGAACTGATGGCGCACACACCCAGCGCCGACGCCGAAATCCTCGCCTACGGCCGGCCGACCAACGCGCCGGTCGTCCCCGTGAGTCCTTCCGGATGCCCGACGCCGGCAGTCGTGACCCGCGCCGCGCGCGAACTCCTCGGGTTCGAGAGCGTCGTCGTCGACGCCGGGACGGCGAGCGACACGACGGCGCCGACGGTCACGCTCCCCGGCGCCCCGGGCGCCGACATCCGAACGCCGGAGGCGGTGCCCGACGCCGAGGCGACGTTCGACGCTGCCCGCGCGTTCGGCGCCTCGCTCCCCGACGACGAACTCGTCCTCGCCGAGACAATTCCCGGCGGGACGACGACGGCAAAGGGCGTCCTGACGGCGCTCGGCGAGGAAACTGGTGTCTCGTCGTCGCTCCCGGAGAACCCCACGACGCTCAAGCGCCGCGTCGTGGGCGAGGCCCTCGAAGCCAGCGACCTCTCGCCCGGCGCGGCCGCGGGCGCTCCGCTCGACGCCGTGCGCGCCGTCGGCGACCCCGTCCTCGCGGCGGTGTCCGGACTGGCCGTCGGCGCACTGGAGTCCGGTACGGCGGTCACGCTCGGGGGCGGTACTCAGATGAGCGCCGTCGCGGCGCTCGTTCGTCACTTCGGCCTGACCGACTCCCTGACGCAGGCGACGACGTCGTTCATCGCCGCCGACGACGCCGCCGACGTTCGTAGCCTCGCGGACGCGCTGGACGTGGACCTCCGTGTGACAGCGCCCGGATTCGAGGGCGTCGACCATCCCGCGACGAACGCCTACGTCCGCGGCGAAGCGAAGGAGGGCGTGGGGATGGGCGGGGCGCTGGCACTCGTCGCGGGCAGCGAGACGGCGGCGGACGTGGCCGCCCTGCGTGACCGCGTCCGCGACGTCTACGACCGGTTGCTGGCGAACGCTCCGGAGACGCATCCGGCGGTGGACGGCGAGCGCGTCGACTGACCTACCGTTCGAGGCGCGCGACTGGCTCTCCGTCTCGGTCGTCGGTGGCGACCAGTCCGTCCGCCTCCAAGTCATCGAGGAGGCCACAAAGCCACTCACGGCCGTAGTCGCCGTCGGGTGCGTAGTCGACGCGGATGCGGTGGCCGAGCGCATCCAGTTCCATCTCCTCGTGTTCGCCGAGGAGGCGGATAATACGCCCCCGAAACTGCCGGCGACTCCCCTCGAAGCTCGGCTGTGTCGGCACGTCGGGCGCGGTGAAATCGCCGGTCTGGTAGGCGTCGCACCACTCGCGCCACGGACACCCGGCCTCGTCACAGCGCGGGTTCTTCTGACAGGCGACGCCGCCGAGTTCCATGATGGCGTTGTTCCAGACGCGGGACTCGCCGGGTGGCATGAGGTCGCTCGCGACGCGTTCGAAGGCGGCGTCGTCGTCGGGCACGTCGAAGGCGCGGTGGAGGACGCGCTTGACGTTGGTGTCGACGACGGCGTCGCCGTTGTTGAAGGCGAAGCTCGCGACGGCGTTGGCGGTGTAGGGACCGACGCCCATCAGCTCCGAGAGTTCGGCGGGCGTCTGCGGGAACTCGCCGCCGAAGTCGTCGACGACCTGTCCGGCGGCCTCGTGGAGGTAGCGCGCGCGGTTGTTGTAGCCGAGTCGCTGGTCGGACCAGAAGGCGACCACCTCGCTCCGGTCGGCGTCGGCGAGGGCGTCGACGGTTGGCCAGCGGTCGAGGAAGGCGTCCCACGCCTCGACAACGCGGTCAAGTTGCGTCTGCTGGCTCATCACCTCCGAGACGAGAATCTCGTAGGCGTCGTCGGTCCGGCGCCACGGGTAGTCGCGGTGGTCGTCCTCGTACCACTCGACGAGCGCCGCGCGGACGGCGTCGGTGTCGCCGTCGAGGGCGCCCTCAATCTCGGTCATCGACCATCGGTACGGTCGAGACGGATTAAGGCGTGGGGTTCGACCGCGGAGTCGAAAGGGGTTTTCGGCGGCCGAGCGTTTGCCCGGCCATGAGTCTCGACGACCTGAATGCGGACGTGAAAGATGCGTACAGCGCCCTGGGCGACGAGTTGCTCGTGGACCTGGACCGCGAGACGCGAAACGAACTCGCGATGCTGTCGGCGGCGTTCGACACGGACGACGAGTCGGAACTCGTCCGGCGGGCGGTCCACGCCCTCTACCGGTCAACCGTCGACACCGGCGACCTGGATTTCCACCTCCGGCAGGGGTACGACGTGACCTACGACGAGTATCTCTCGGGGATGACCTACGAGGAGATGACGGGGGCGGACCAGTACCCCCAGCGCGACGACGAACGCCGCTACCAGATGTAGCAGGGTAGCGGACGGTTTTTGTGCCGTGCCCGCCCGGATTGGGTATGGACACCGCGGAAGTCGAGCGACTGATCGAAGACGGAATCGAAGACGCCGAGGCGACGGTCACCAAGCCGCGCGTCCCGGACGAGGACCACGAGGACGCCCACTTCGCCGCCGTCGTCGTCTCGCCGGCGTTCGAGGGACTCTCGCTGGTCGACCAACACGAACTCGTCTACGACGCGCTGGAGGGTCACATGACGACTGACATCCACGCGATGGAGATGCAGACCTACACGCCGGAGGCGTACGAGAAGCACGGCCCGGACGCGTAAGCGGTAGTTTTTACGACGCGGCTGTCGTTCGCTCGCGCATGAGCGACGACTCCGACTTCCGCGTCGAGCGAGACAGTCTCGGTGAGATAGCGGTGCCCGCCGACGCCTACTGGGGCGCCCAGACCCAGCGCGCAGTCGAGAACTTCCCGATTAGCGACGCGACGTTCGGACGGCGGTTCGTCCGCGCCCTCGGCATCGTCAAGAAGTCGGCGGCGCGCGCCAACCGCGACCTCGACCTCGTCGACGAGGACGTGGCGGACGCCATCGTCGACGCGGCGGACGAGGTCATCGCGGGCGACCACGACGACCAGTTCCCAGTCGACATCTTCCAGACGGGGTCGGGCACCTCCTCGAACATGAACGCCAACGAGGTCATCGCCAACCGCGCGGCGGAACTGATGGGTAGCGAGGTGGGCGACCGGGTGGTCCATCCCAACGACCACGTCAACTTCGGGCAGTCCTCGAACGACGTCATCCCCACGGCGATGCACGTCGCGTCGCTGGAGGCGGTGGAGTACGACCTCGTGCCCGCCCTCGAAACCCTCGCCGACGAACTCGACGCGAAGGCGGCGGCGTTCGACGGCGTCGTCAAGACGGGGCGCACCCACCTCCAAGACGCCACGCCCGTCCGTCTCGATCAGGAGTTCGGCGGCTACCGCACGCAGGTAGAGAAGGGCATCGAGCGCTGTGAGTCGGTCGCCCCCCGCCTCGCCGAACTCGCCCTCGGAGGGACGGCGACAGGGACGGGACTGAACACCCACCCCGAGTTCCCCGAACGCGCCGCGGAGTACATCGCCGACGAGACTGGCCTCCCGTTCCGCGAGGCCGACGACCACTTCGAGGCACAGGCGGCCCACGACGCCATGAGCGAGGCCCACGGCGCCCTCCGGACCGTCGCGGGGTCGCTGAACAAGATTGCGAACGACCTCCGCTTGCTCGCCTCGGGACCGCGAAACGGGTTGGGCGAAATCGAGCAACCCGAGAACCAGCCGGGGTCGTCGATTATGCCCGGGAAAATCAACCCCGTCGTCGCCGAGGCGGTGAATCAGGTCCACACGCAGGTCGTCGGCAACGACGCTGCCGTCTCCGCGGGCGCCGCAGGCGGGCAACTCGACCTCAATCTCTACAAGCCCGTCGTCGCCCACAACTTCCTCCAGTCGGCCGACCTCCTCGCCAACGCCTCGGAGACGTTCGCCGAGAAGTTCGTGGCGAAGTTGGAGGCCAACGAGGCACACTGTGCCGACGCCGTCGAGCGCTCGATGGCGCTCGCGACAGCGCTCAACCCCGCCATCGGCTACGACAAGGCCTCCGAAGTCGCCAAGGCGGCGCTGAAGACCGGCAAGACCGTCCGCGAGGTGGCCGTCGAGAAGGGGTACCTGACCGAATCCGAGGCCGACGACGTCCTCGACCCAGAGCGGATGACCCACCGCGGGATTCTGAGCGCGGACGACGACTGAGACGCTATCGCCGCCCCACCCCGACCCAGAGCGCCGCGAGTGCCGCGAGGAGGGCGACGGCACCGAATCCGGGCGCCGACCCGCTGGTTCCCGTTTCCGGCGTCTCAGTAGCCATCTCAGTCGATTCGGGCGTGTCAGTTCCGTCGGCCGCCGTCGTTCGCTCCGCGGCGAGTCGCTCCTCTGCGGCCCCCTCGACGAACGGGTGTCGTCCGGCGTCGAGTTCGGCGCCGCTCGCCATCCCGTCGCCGTCGGGGTCGAGCGACGGTTCGGCGACGTAATACTGAGGGTCGGTCGGCAACGGCGGCAGGGCGTCGGTCGTCGCGTACCGGTCCAGCCACGTGCCTATCGACTCCTCGCCGGTGACTTCGATGACCGCCGCGCGGAAGGTCTGGTAGTCCTGGAACGGCTCCGACCGTCCCGCGAACACGTCGCGCAGCGACTTCTCGCCGTCGGTGCGCCGCTGGATTTCGGCGTCGAGCGCGGCGAGGACGTGCGCGCCCTTCTCGTAGTGAGCGGTCGTCCCCTGCCACGTCTCGCCGTCGGTGAGCACGACCGAGCGCCGGTCGGGGGCGTACTGCTGTGCGCGGAGGCCCTCAAGGAACGAGTCGTAGTCACCGACGCCGTCGTTGAAGGCGAACACGCGGCCGTAATACTCCGCGACGGCCTCGGTCAGCCACGCCGCGTCGGAGCGACCGGCGGTGCTCAGTCGCGTGTGGACGTACTCGTGTGCGAACACCGAGCCCGTCGAATCGAGGCGGACGCCCGCGCTCCCGACCCAGAACGCGGTGTCGACGGTGGCGGCCTGAACGGGCGCCTCCTCCAACCCGCTCAACGGGAGGACGAACACGGTGATGGAGTCGCGTTGCACCCCGAGGTCGAAGTGCTCGTTCGCGGTCCGCAGGAACTCGATGGCTCGCTGCGGGTCGGCGTCCTGGTCACCGAGAATGAACGTCGCTCGCTCGTCGGCGACGGTGACGTTCCGTCGCTCGTGCGGGCCGACGTAGGCGAGGTGACTCCGGGCGAAGCCCTCCTCGCCCTCGGCGACCGTGAGCGACGACGTCTGGAGCGGGCGGGCGTCGGTCCGCACCTGCACCCGCGTGTTCGGTTCGGAGACGAAGGCCCAGTCGTCGCGCTCCATCCCGCGGACGCCGCTGGCCATCGAGTCACCGACCGCCATCCGAATCGAAATGGTCGGCGACTCCGTCTCGGTGTCCCAGAGGAAGCGGCCGCGCTCGGTCCGCTCGAAGCCCTCCATCCCCTCGACGGTGATGCCGTCGAGCGAGAGCACCGGGACGGCGACGCGAAGCCCCGAGACCGACGACGGAACGTCGTACTCGAAGGTGAGCGTCACGCTCCCGGGTTCGTCGTTGCGCGAGACGATGCCGCGCTGGTGGAGGACGGCCTGCTCGCTCGGTGTCGGCGTCGCCTCGCCGCCGTGGTTGGCGACGGTGGTCCACGGGTCGGTCGCGTCAGTCTCGGCCGTCGCGACGGCGGGCGCGACGCTGGCGACGAGCAGTAATCCGACGACCAACGCCCCCAGCGCGCGACTCCGACGGGAAGTCATAGCCCGCCTTGGGAGCGGTGCACAAAGTATCTGTGGCCCTCACTCGGCGTCGAGTCGCTCGGCGGCGTCGCGTTCCAAGAGTGGTTCGGCGTTCGGCGTCGGGAGCGTCACCACGTCCTCGTTGGCGAGGTCGTACTCCCGTTCGTCGACGCCGAATATCTCGCCCACGTCGCGCGTGATGCGCAGCGTCGTGCGCTCGGTGTCGTCCGACGGCGAGGGCGAGGCGACGGCGCTCCCGCCGTCGGGCGTCGGGCCGTCGGGGGTCGGGGCGTCCGGCGACTCGGCCGGCGCCGCCGACGCCTCGGGAACGGGAGCGTCGGTCGGGGTGGTCGACGTGGTGTCCGACGACGGCGCGTCAGTTTCGCTGGCCGGCGTGGTGTCGGTCGCGGTGGTGGACGTGGCGTCCGCCGACTGAGCGTCTGCCGTCTGGGCGTCCGACTCCCCGCCGTCCCCGCCGCCCATCGCCTCCGCCAAGATGTCGTCGGGGTCGGGCGCTGGCCCGGTGGGGTCGTCAGGCGTGGCCGCCGGTTCGGGGTCGGGGGTCGGCTCCGTGGCCACCTCGTCCGAGTCGTCCGCGCCCATGTTCGCCGCGCCGCCGTCGAGGGCGTCGAGCACCGTCTCGCGGTTGTCCTTGATGCGCGCGACCAAGTCCTCGAACAGGTCGCGCTCCTCGTGGGTGAGCCCCTCATCCTCTGTGGCCATGCCCGCCGCGGCGAAGGTGGCGCGCTTGACGATTTTGCCGATGCGGCGCTCGTAGATGCTCTCGACGACTTCCTCGGCCGTCTCGATTTCGTCCGAGAGGCGGCTCACTTCCGGCGAGGAGAAGGGGTCGTCCGCCTGTTCGGCGATGCGTTCGCGTTCGTCCTTGCGTTCGGCGATGTACTCCGCAACGTCGCGATAGAACGAGTCCCGCAGGTGCTGGAGGCTGTCTTTCTGCCGTTCGGTGCGCTGGACGGTGCGCAGTTCCTCCACGTTCATTCTTGGACCTTCCGGGCTCGGTTGCGCGTCATCAGGAACACGCCGACGCACTCCGGTATCGAACACTCACCAGCGTCCAGTGTAAAGCTGTCGCCAGCGAGTTCGACGGTGCCTGGTTCCGTCACCTCAACCCGGACAGTGTGGTCGGTGAATCGCTCGGGGACGGCGTCGACGAGCGGGTCGAAATCGGCGACCTCGTCCCGGTCGAGACGGCGGACGACCAGCCCGCTTCCGCCGTGGAGCGTCCCCGGGAGCCGGATAAGTCGATGGGTGTCGGTCGTCACCGGTTCGTCGATGGGCGCCGTCTCCTCGGCCACCGTCTCCTCGGCGAGCGCCTCGACCAGTATTCGTGCGCCCGGCCCACCGGCTTCGACGTTGCCGCGTTCGACGGCGTTCGGATTGTCGATGAAGGCGTCGAGCAGCGTGCCCGCGTATCCCTCGCCGATGCCGCCGAACTCCATGAGCCGCGCCGTCGCGTCGTCCTCGTCCAGCTCGCGGAGCTCCGCGACGAAATCCAGCAGGCGTTCGTGGGTGCGCTTGCCCCACCCGCCGCGGGTGCGGAGTTCGCGCCGGGTCGTCCCGCCGACGGCCCGCGTGCGAATCAGCCCCTCCATATCGAGGTCGACCGCGCGGACGTAGTCGACGATTTCGCGGCGCGCCTCCGAGTCGAGGGGCGCCAACTCGTCGTCGCGGACGTGGACGTGATAGCCGCGGCCGCCGGAGAAGACGACGGTCAGGTCGTCGAAGTCGAAGTCGGTTTCGAGGATGTCGAGCAGTCGCAGGAGGGCGTCCTGACACGCCGCGAGCATCTCGGCGTAGGTGGCGGCCTCGGGGTCGACACTCGGGAGGTGGTCGGCGTCGAGGTCGAACACGAGGTCGGCCCCGCGCCACCCCTTCTCGTCCATGGTCTTGGCGCCGGGGTCGTCGTATCGCGCGGCGGAGAAGTAGACGTGGCGGGGCGCCTCGCGCGCGAGGAAGTCGCTCACGTCGCCGAGGTCGTAGATAGACTGGTGGCGGACCATCGTCGTGGACTCGCCGCTCGTCCACGGGATGTGGCCCCACTCGCGGGTGCCGGGGTCGGGCGGGAGCGTCGGGTCGGCGCTCCGGTAGTAGTCACCGAACCGGCCGGCGAGATACTCGCGTGTCCGTCGGTCCATTCGTCTACGCCCTGCGTCGTGGACGATTTAGTAGCTTCCGAACGCCGCCGACCGCGGCGTGGAAACCCTTTTTTTCGGTGCCGGAGTGTGACCTGCATGAACAGCGGGGCGGTCGCACAGACGGGGACGGGAGCACCGGCAGAACTCGGCCCGTTGCTGGAGTGGCTATGGACGCTCACCGCGGTCCGAATCGTCGCCGCGCTGGCGGTCGTTGCGCTGGGCGTCGTCCTCTCGAAGTTCCTCGTCCGCCTGCTCGGGCGGCCCGTCGCGCGCCGCTTCCACCGACAGAGCGTCGCCCAGACCGTCCTCGGACTGCTCCGCGGGTCGACCGTCGTCGTCGCGACGCTCGCCGCCGGGAGCATCGTCGGCCTCGGCATCGGCGACATCGTCCTCTCGGTGACCGTCTTCTCTGCCGTCCTCGGTATCGTCCTCGCGCCCATCGTCGGGAGCATCATCAACGGCGTGTTCGTCCTCGCGGACAACCCCTACGAGATAGGCGACATGATAGAGTTGGAGGACGGCCGCCGCGGCTTCGTCGACGACATCACCCTTCGCTACACGAAGATATTCACGCTCGAAAACACCTTTCTCGTCGTCCCGAACTCCTCGATGCGCGAGCGAGACGTGACCAACTTCTCCGCGGAGGACGAACGCACGCGCGTCTCCATCCCGCTACTCGTCACCTACGAGGGGAGTCTGGACGACGCGCGGCGACTCATGGAACGCGCCGCGCGCAACGTCGAGGGCGTGATAGAGGGCGGCCCGGACATCCGCATCGGGAGCGCGCGCTACCCCGCAAAGCCCACCTGTCTCATCGACGCCTACGCCGACAACGGCGTCCGCCTCTCGCTCCGGTTCTGGGTGCGGACACCCTACAAGATTCCGCGAATCGAATCGGTCGTCCGCGAGCGCATCTGGGCGGGGCTGGAAGAGGCCGACGTGGAGATTGCCTACCCGCACCAGCACCTCGTGTTCGACGAGAACAGCGGTCGAGCGCGGGTCGCCGTGGAGGATGGCTCGGACCTGCCGCCGCCGGAGGCCGAGACGGCGAGCGACGCCCCCGAAGCGACGCCGATGGAGAGCGATGACTTGGAGTCGGACGCCGGCGACGGCGAGTGACTCGGTCGCCGTCCCCTACCGGCCGGCGTCGACGGTGATGACTTCGCAGTCGAGTTTCTGGCGCAGGAAGCGGTCGATGTCGGGGTCGTCGAGGAGGCGACTGAAGGTACGCCGCCATCGACTGACCTGCTTCGAGCCGATGACGACCACGTCGGCGTCCTCCGCCGCCACCTCGTCGAGGATGGTCTCCTCGACGAGAAAGCCGCGGCGGACGACGTAGCGGGCGCAGGCGAGCGCCCCGAACTCGTGTTCGACGGCCTGCTTGAGCTCCGTCCGCGTCACTTCCCGTCCCTCCTGATAGAGGTCGACGTGGAGGATGGTGAGGTCGGCGTCCCGGTCCTCGGCGATGCGAAGCGCCTCGGCGAGTGTCGCCCGGGAGTGCCGACTGAGCGGATAGCGGACGGGGACGACCACCAGCGTCATGCCTTCGGAGACGGCACCGGGCGGTTTCAATCTATGCGATTCGGGCGCCGGGAGCGTCAGCCTTCGAGTTCGAACGCGACTTCGACTTCGGCCTGGTACTCCCGCGACGGCACGCTCGCGACCTCGACGCCGAGTTCGTCCACCTCGACCCACTTCACGTTGTCAAGCGTCTCGTCCGCGCGGTCGATGGCGTCGTCGACGGCGGCATCGAAACTGTCCGGACTCGTCCCGACCAGTGTGATTTTCTTGAACACCATGGCGTACCATCCTATCGAGTGGGCGAAGATTAAAATCCCGGCCCTAAATCGGAGGGCATCGATAGCCACAGCCCCAACATATAACCCGCTATTGACAGAACCATCCACAATGGACCTGGCATCGTGTTCGCGACTTCGGGGGGAACGGTCGACGGGTCAGTTCGGGGGGCCGACGTGACGAGACACGACACCGGCCCGAGCGGTGCGGCCGGGGAGCGTCACGCCGACACCGCCACGCGACGACGGAGGTGAGATGGTGGCCGAACGCAGTCCCGACGAGTCGGCGGAGCTCGCCCGCAACGACCTGTTCGCGTTGCTTCGAAACGAGCGACGGCGCGAAGTCATTCGGTATCTTCGCGACCACGACGCTCCGGCCGACCTGCGCGACCTGAGCGAGTACATCGCCGCCGTCGAGAACGACTGCGACCCGGCGGCAGTGACCTACGAGCAGCGCAAGCGCGTCCAGACCGCGCTCTACCAGATGCATCTGCCGAAACTCGCCGACCAAGAGGTGGTGTCGTACGACCGTCGCGCCGGGGAAATAGAGCTCGGTCCGGGCGCCGCGGCCTGCCTCCCGTATCTCGACGTGGACGTGTCGGGGGCGCCCCGTCGCTGGTGGCGGTGGTATCTCGTCGCGGGCGCGGCCCTCGTGGTACTGCTCGGACTGGCCGCCCTCGGCGCCCCGCCGTTCGCGTCGCTATCGGGCGTCGAGTGCGCCGTCGTCGCGTGGGCGGTGTTCGCGCTCGTCTCCGTCGCCCACGCCGTCAGCGAGCGGCGGGCGTAATCACTGCCGGTCGAACCGGTCCGCTATCGCGCCCGTGAGGTCCGTCAGGTGAGCGGTTCCCCACACCGCGACGACGACGCCGCCGAGCGTGTCGAACAGCAAGTCGAGCATCGTGTCCCCGAGTCCGTACTGCGTGAGGACGCTCTGTGACCCAGTGGCCGAGGCAATCCCCGCCACCGCGAACTCGATGACCTCCCAGAAGACGCCGAACGCGAGGACGAGAAGGAGGATGAACACGAACATGAATCGCCCGGGGAGCGAGACGGCGTCGGAGTGAAGTTCGACGGCGCGGGCGGTGGCGTAGCCTGCGGCGGCGACGATGGAGGACGACAGCGTGTGCGTGAGGTGGTCCCACCACCAGATGCTCCGGTAGAAGTTGGTGCTGGACCCCGGAAGGCCGGCGGTCCCGAGCGCGTGGAAGAAGACGGCGATGGTTATCCACAGCGTCAGCGCTGGGTCCATCGGTATCTGGTAGTCGCGTTCGAGCACGGCCGGGAGTTGCGTCACCACGAGACCGACCGACGCGTTGACGACGATGCCGACGTTGCCGCGTTCGAGGCCCAAGCCCACGAGACCGATGAGGGCCACCTGCATCACGCGGGTGACCTGTCGCTGCTGCTGGGTGGAGAAGCCGAGACGGTCGCGAATCCGCATCAGGGCTCACCTCCCTGTGCAGGCGTCACCGGAGCGCGCGCGTCCACGTCTGCGTAGCGCCGGAAGTACCACTCGAAGAGGACGCCGGCGACGACGCCCGCGACAGTCGCAGCGACGAAGTCCCACATGAGCGCTGTCTCGATGTCGTGTTCCGGCCGACCGTCGAGCAGGAACTGTGTCCCGGCGAAGACGTCGGAGAGCCACCGCGCCTCGGCCCACACGCCGGCGGCGGCGACGGTGGCGATGACGACGAACAGGACCGCGAAGGAGTGGTTCATCCTGACTGGCGTGAACACGTCGAGTTCGACCGCGAGAATGAGCGCCGCGGCGGCGACGGCGACGTACGTGGTGACCCGGCCGGTGAGCGTCACGCCGCCGACGGTCTGGCCGACGACGAGCAGTCGTCCCAGCGCTGGGACGGAGGCGAGGGCCAGCACCTCCCACGGCACCATCGCGTCGGCGCGGCGGAAGGCAAGCGGGGGGAGAAGTGCGAGGGCGACGAGCGCGAGCGTGAAGCCAGCCCAGAGCGCGCGCCCGTTCCAGACCGCGGCGCCGCCGACGAGAACGAGGACGGCGACGAAGACCCACGCGAGCGCCGCGTTGAGCCGGCGACGCTCGAGCACCTGTCGAAGCCCGGATTCGGGGTCGGTGATTGGCATGCGGTGGCGTTCGACGCGGGGCGGTGAAAGCGCTTCGGCGGTACGGGGCGAAGATACAAGCCGGAGTCGACACTGGTAGTAATCGATGTCGACCGATCCGTCCGGCCGGGTGACCGACGGGGAACAGACGTGGCTTGACCTCGTCGACGAGGTCCTTGACACGGCCATCGACCGCGATGAAGAGCTCGAATGCACGTTCGAAGAGGTGACCGTAGACGTGCCGCTACGGATGGATACCGGCGACGAGTTCGCGCGCTGGCATCTCGACGGGACCGTCAGCGTCCACGTGGAGGGGACTCGCGGTCCGCTCGCGGACTGGCTCCGCTGGTGGTCCCGGCAGCTCTCCTGAGGATGCCCGACGCCACGTTTCAGGTGTTCGACGACGACGCGGGCGTCCGCTGGCGACTCCGGGACGGCGACGGGGCGGTGCTCGCAGTGAGCGACAGCGCGTACGATACCGAACACGACGCGATGCGCGCCGTCCAGCGACTCAAACACGTCGCGGCGACCGCTGGCGTCGAGTCGACGACCAGCGGTACGTGACCTACCAGCCCTCGAACTTGTCGCGGCGATAGACGTCGATTTCGTGGACGGTCGAGTGGTCCTGCGCGGCGGCGAAGCCGATAGCGTCGGCGATTTCTTCGGGTTCGCTCACCTCGCCCGGTTCGAACCGCTCGGCGAAGGACTCGCCGTCGTCGCCGCCGAACTCGGTCCGCACCTCCGAGGGGTTGACGACGGTGACGCCGACGCCGTCCGGCCCCGCCCGTCCCTCGACGCTGTGTGCGAAGCCGCGGACCCACCACTTCGTCGCGGCGTACACCGGATTGCCCGGCCGGGGGTACTGCCCCGCGAAACTGCCGACGAAGACGAGGTTGCCGTCCGACTCGCGCAGATGCGGGAGCGCCGCGCGCGTCGCGAAGAAGACGCCGTCGACGTTCGTGTCCATCATCGCCCGGTAGTCGTCCGTCGAGAGGTCGGCCACGCCGTCGCCGCGGCCGAGGCCCGCGTTGTTGACCAGTACGTCCAGACCGCCGAAGGCGTCGACGACCGTTTCTATCAGGTCGTCGACAGCCGCCTCGTCGCGGACGTCCGTCGGGACGACGAGCGTCTCGACACCGTATTTCGTTTCGAGGTCGGCGGCGATGCCCGCCAGTCGCTCCTCGCTCCGCGACGCGAGGGCGACTCGCGCACCCCGACTCGCCAGCTCGTGAGCGGTCGCCTCACCGATGCCGGAACTCGCGCCCGTGACGATGGCCGCGCTGTCTTCGAGACTCATGGTCGTCCGAGTCGACGCCCCCGAGACCCTTTTAGCCTTCGTGCCGCGCGACCGACGGTCGTGACCGAATGCCACCCGTAGTCCGAGATAGTTGCGTTTAAATATCGCCACCTCCTCGGTTTTGATGTGAT
The DNA here is from genome assembly GCF_900107665.1 of Haloplanus vescus. Lineage (NCBI taxonomy): Archaea > Methanobacteriati > Methanobacteriota > Halobacteria > Halobacteriales > Haloferacaceae > Haloplanus > Haloplanus vescus. The sequence continues at coordinate 289,203 of NZ_FNQT01000002.1, read as the reverse complement.
CGGCGTGCGAGACGCCGACCGCGCTCCGATAGTGTAGTCCGGCCAATCATATTGCCCTCTCACGGCAATGACCAGGGTTCGAATCCCTGTCGGAGCATTCTTAACTTACTCCCGTACAGCGATTTTCGGTAGTCAAATTGCCGTTGTGAAGGCAATCGCGTTACGGCAAGAAAGTAGGGTATTTCTCGCACCCCGACGCTATCCTTCGATTACGAAACGTGTTAGGACAAATACAAAAATGGCCCCTCGAAGAATATCATCCTCGGAAAAGACCAACCGAGTGCTGTTCTCCTCAAACCAGTACGAGTGTTTCTAATAGTCTGAGCCGTGTTTCGCGACGAGAAACGAGAAAGTCAGTACTGCTCTACCCAAAGTGAACTAAGACAATCTCAGAACCTCTCTGATAGGTCCCCATCTATCCCTAATCATATCAAGAGCAGAAAGGATAACGTAGATACCAAGCACAAACACGAATGAAAAGCCAATAATGAGAATCGGTTGCTGGATACCCACCCCACCCGCTGAAGGATTTACCGTATTTGCCCACCCCTCAAGAAGCCCGAATATGAGTGAGAATACGGAAATGAGTAGTCCGATAGTACTGGCGGTGGAGAAATTCAGAACATCGAATTTGTCATTTACGTGCCCTAACTGAGAATAGTTCTGTTGAAGTGTGACACGGCGGGCCATTCTGTGAGCGAGAACACTACTGGTGATAGACCCTGCCCAAAACATAATTCCGTTGAGAGTGTAGAACGAATTTACTATGTTTTCGATGTAGTCCACACCACCAGTCCTCAGCGTGAGCGATAATATTGAGATATAGATGACTATCATAAATAGCCCTGCTCTGAACACCTTGAGTGCATCATCAGCAATCGCTCCGAGAGCGTCTCGCTCACCCTCATCAATTTGGGGCGAATTTTCTGACATTACTCCGGTATTTTATTGCCGACTCACATAACGATATGCCGCAAGCGAGCAGAGGATTCGGCTTGAGAAAGAAGCACTAAATTGTAGGGGACTATCTCGAAGTATTCTGAACATCTCGCACTCATCGCACTACAGATTCTGGTATGGGCTTATCCGTCTTCACGCAAGGAGTGGTAGTATGTCAGTCACCGTATCAGATATTCCTTACAGAATATCGCCAATTCAACGGAGTCGCCGATGACTGAAATTGGCCTTGTCAGTTGCGTGAAGACGAAGCGCGATGAGCCTGCCACTCCGAGAAATCTCTACACCTCCTCGTACTTCGAAAAGATGCGAGACTATGCCGAGCAGAATCACGACGAGTGGTGGATTATTTCGGCCAAACACGGCCTCCTTCATCCTGACGGAGCGCTTATCGAACCCTACAATGAGACGCTCTCGGGCGCAAGGGTTGCTCGAAAACGAGAGTGGGCCGAGGAGGTGGCTAAGCAGTTAGATGAGAGAGGGCTACTCTCGGGAGATGTGACGCTCATTCTCCACGCTGGCCAAGACTACTACGAGGAACTTCTCCCGCTCATCAAAGACAGCGGAGTGTCCATTGAGATTCCGACCGAGGGGTTGGGGATTGGAGATACACAGGCTTGGTACAAAGAACGACTATGACGACGAAAGAAGAAATCTGGCAGGAGTGGATTGGCCGATATATCGATACAGAGAATCCGATTCCCCTTTTTGAGACTGATGAGAACCTCAATTCAGAGTTCAAATATTACGGGAATGATGACCGTCGAATCTTGAAACGCAGTGAGGAGATGGAGGCTCTCGTTCGAGGAGAAGGGCGCAAAGTCATCAACGACTGGCACACCGCTGATGACACATACGACGGCCTGATTTACCTGATGTACTGGTTGGAGGATGGTGAGGTGATTCCTCTCTATGTCGGGAAGGCAGGCAAGTACGGGAGAGACGGAGAGGGCTTGAGCGCAAACCTGCGCGGCCTTCGAGGAAGCAGTACGGGAAAGTTCGCTCGATGGGGTGATGGCCACTACTATCACATCGGGAATCTCAGTGCTATCATCTTCGACCACGACAAGAACCAGAAGCAGAAGTATCGGAAGTGGGCCGACCGCCTATTCTCAGGAGGGAGACAACTCCGCCAACCTACGTACTTTTGGACGAAAGCGTGGAAACAGGATGACATCGGCCTCTTTCACGATTTTGAAGTTCCGCTTGAACAACTCGAATACCAGATAATCGGGGTAGCCTCTGACCTGTATCCTGACCTACTCCTGAATAGTGAGGGTGCCTGAAATCACAGGCCACCTCATCGCACGAGTGTCCGGTGGGTCGAAATTGTCCACAGGACAAGCCACCAGGATTTTATAAACAAAGCATCCGTTGAGTCTAACGCACAACCGATATAGACCGCCGAAAACCGCGATACGGCCAAGGAGGTGATTGGTTTGCTCCGCAAACAATCCTGCCCTCTCACGGCAATGACCAGGGTTCGAATCCCTGTCGGAGCATTTTCCGAACGTAGTGAGGAACTGCGGAGAGAGGGATTCGAATCACGCGAGACGAGCGTCAGCGAGTCTCGCACTCGGGTTCGAATCCCTGTCGGAGCACTCCTCACTTTCCGAGTACGTCACCTCACAACGACCCGTATCCGTCCACGACGTAGGATTGGTGCGCGCCGCGAGTCTGAACGTCGACGAAGTGGTGTCGCGTCGCGTCGCCCACGTCACTGGGGAACGACCCCCCGACGCCGTCCGTCTCGTCGCGTTCGCGAACGTCGTGGTCGGCGAGGCGGTCCACCACGGTCGCTGGCATCTCGTCGCCGTCACCGACGTCGACGATTACGAGGCGGTCGGTGAAACTCTTCGCGAGAAACGCGTCGTCGATAGCCTCGTGTTCTCGGAGCTCGGCGACCAGTTGACGTAATTCGGCCTCCCGGTCGGACATGTGGTAAACGGTCGTCTTCGTCACGAAAAGAGATGTTCACGAACATCTTCGACGGAGGGGTTGCGACCGGAGCGTCCGGATGTTGTCGACGAAGCTGCCATCTTCTAAGAGAGGGCGCCCGAGAGCAAGGTGGAAGAACTACGGTACTCCATCCCGTTACCGGATACAAATGGGCTACGAGTACACTGGTGATGCGCATCACGACCTCATCGACGCGTATCAAGCGGACGAAGCGCCCTTTCCGACGGAGGACGACCGAGACTATCCGCGGCGTGACTTCCTCCGTGACGAACCGCATCTGCTCAAACAGCTCCTCTTTCCCCGGTGTTGGAGCGCGACGGAGTTGGTCGATGCCCCCGAGGAGACGCGTCGCCGCCTGACCCAGCTCGGGTCGTGTATCCACCGCGGTATCACGGCCTATTCGGACCGCGACGCGGCCGAACTCACCGACCTCGTTGACCGGACGCTCGACCGACTGCCGGCGATTCGACGCACGCTCAAGAAGGACGTCGAGGCCGCCTACAAGGGCGACCCGGCAGCACGAAGCTACTGTGAAATCATTCGGTCGTATCCCGGCTTTCACGCCATCCTGACCCACCGCGTGGCGCACGTCCTGTATCAGTCCGAGCACTTCGCGTACGCCCGCGAACTCGCCGAATACGCGAAGAGCGAGACGGGCATCGACATCCACCCCGGCGCGGAGATTGGCGACTACTTCTTCATCGACCACGGGACGGGGGTCGTCGTCGGCGAGACGGCCACGGTCGGTGACTGGGCGCGAATCTACCAGAACGTCACGCTCGGCGCCCTCCACTTCGAGGAGAAGGAAGGCGAGGAGCACATGCTGGCGAAAGGCTACAAGCGACACCCCGATATCGGCGACCACGTCGTCATCGGCGCCGGGAGCAACATCCTCGGCCCAGTCGACATCGGCGACCACGTGAGTATCGGCGCGAACTCGTGGGTCACCGACGACGTGCCGGACGACACGAGCGTCTTCATCTCCGAGCATCCCGAACAGGAACGGAAATCGAACCGGTAGCTGGGCCGACTTCGACGACTTCTACCGCCACGCGACGGCTAGAACGCGAGCACGACGGCGTCGAACCTAGAATAGTCGATATATCGTGTGGTCGACGGTGAATCGACTAACAAGCGCAGGCTGCTCGGCAGATATATACACTATGTATGCCTATGTCGGCCCATTTATTAATACATTCTGGGGATTTATATATCGGCGGTAGAGCGGCTGAAACGAGAGCGTAGATGAGCGAGCCCGATCTAACAGCGCCCGAATACTACCTCAACAGGGAGCTCTCGGAACTGGCGTTTCAATCGCGCGTCCTCAGCGAGGGGATGGACGAGCGAAATCCGCCGCTCGAACGACTCCGCTTTCTCGCCTTCTTCACGAAGAACACTGACGAGTTCTTCATGAAGCGCGTGGGCGGACTCGAACAGCAAATGAAGGCGGGCGTCACCGAGACGACGCCCGACGGCCGGACGCCGGAAGAGCAGTGGCGCGAGATTCTCGACGCCGCGCGCCCCCTGTTCCGCCAACAGACCGACTACTGGCAGACCGAACTCAAGCCGGAACTCGCCGATGCCGGCATCGAAATCAGCGACTACGACGACCTGACGGCGGCCCAGCGCGACGACCTGCGCGCACACTTCGAAGCGTCGATTCTGCCGACGCTGACGCCGCTTGCCTTCGACCCCGCGCATCCGTTCCCCTTCATCTCGAACCTCTCGCTCTCGCTGGGCGTCCTCTCGGACGACGGGAGCGGCGAGGAGACGTTCACCCGCATCAAGATTCCGCCGAACCAGCCCCGGTTCGTCGACGTGCCGAACACGACCGGGCAGTACGTCCTCCTCGAGGACCTCGTCGAGGCCAACCTCGACCTCCTGTTGCCCGACCTCGACATCGTCGACGTATCGAAGTTCCGCGTGACGCGCAACGCCGAGGTGCGGCGCAACGAGGAGGTGGCGGAGGACCTCATCGACCAAATCGAGGAGGTCCTCGAACAGCGTCGCTTCGCCACAGTCGTCCGATTGGAGGTCGACGCCGACATGCCGGAACGCGCCGTCGACATCCTCCGCGAGAACCTCGGCCTCGGTGACCGCGAAGTCTTCTACCGCGAGGGGCCGATAGATTTCCAGGACTTCTTCGAGCTGATAGACGTCGACCGGCCCGACCTCAAACTCGATTCGTGGACGCCGGAACCACACCCCCGACTCCGCCCGAAGGGGAGAGAGTCCGACGGCGGGTCGAACCTCTTCGCGGAGATACGGAACGGCGACATCCTCGCTCACCACCCGTACCACTCCTTCGAGGGCACCGTCCAACAGTTCCTCGACGCGGCCGCGAACGACCCGAACGTGCTCGCGGTGAAAGCCGCCATCTACCGGACTGCGAGCGATTCGAAGGTGATTCAGACGCTCATCGACGCCGCGGACAACGGCAAGCAGGTGGCGGTGATGGTCGAACTCAAGGCCCGGTTCGACGAGAAGAACAACCTCGAATGGGTCCACCGCCTGGAGGAGGAGGGCATCCACGTCGCCTACGGAACGGTCGGCCTGAAGACCCACACCAAGACGGCGCTCGTCGTCCGCCAAGAGTCCGACGGCGTGCAACTCTACTCCCACGTCGGCACGGGGAACTACCACTCCGAGACGGCGAAGGGGTACTCCGACCTCGGGCTCCTGACTGCCGACCGGGACATCGGTCAGGACCTCACGAAGGTGTTCAACTTCTTCACGGGCCCGACGCTCGACGACAGTTTCCGCAAGCTCCTGATCGCACCCGTGACGATGCGCGAGCGGTTCGTCGAGAAGATTCGTCGAGAGAAAGCCAACGCCCGCGAGGGAAAGCGGGCGCGTATCGTCGTGAAGGTGAACGGCCTCGAAGACCCGGAGATGGTCGCGGAGCTCTACCGCGCCTCGATGGCGGGGGTCGACATCGACCTCGTCGTCCGCGACATCTGTCGGTTGCGCCCCGGACTGGAAGGCGTGAGCGAGAACGTCACCGTTCACTCCATCGTCGGCCGATTCCTGGAGCACGCACGCATCTTCTACTTCGAGAACGCCGGGGACCCCGAGTGGTACATCGGGTCGGCGGACTGGATGACGCGAAACCTTGACCACCGGGTCGAAGCCGTCACGCCCGTCGAAGCGCCGTCGCTGCGCCGCCAACTTCGATTCATTCTCGAAGCGTCGCTCCGGGACAACCGCCGACGGTGGGTGATGCAGAGCGACGGGTCCTACGAACAGGTGACGCCGGAAGAGGGCGACCCCGTCCGCGACGTGCAGGAGGTACTGATGCAGTCCGCACGCGAGGCGAGCGAGCGCGGATACGGCCCGGGACTGGTCGTGGACTCCGACCTCGTCGACGAGGAACTGCTCGTCGAACCGGTGCCCGAGACGGCCGCGAAACCGGCAACGAGCGACGGCGGTGTCGAGAGCGACGCCTCGGTGTTCGAAACCCACGCCGACCGCTGGTACCACCCGGAGAGCGAGACCTACGAGTGGGCGGTCCGAACCGCGGACGGACAGCGTCGGTACTTCAAGACGCGAGAAGGAGCGCAGGACCGCCTGCAGGCGGAGTACGAGTGACGGCGAACGTCCACGACAGCGACGCGGTGACCGAGGACGACAGCCTCAGACGGGATTGACGATTTTCGACTCGCTGCGGGACTCGTGTGTCGTGGTCGGGTCGACGGTGACGAAGCGGTCACGCCGGTAGTCGTAGGCGGTGAGCGCCCCGCCGTAGACACAACCAGTGTCGAGGCCGACGGCATAGCGGCGCTCGACGGGCCGTTCGTGGACGGTGTGCCCGAAGAAGACGCGATGCGGGCCGTCGTAGGTCTCGTACCAGAACGGGCCGTCGTAGCCGTCGCCCTGCGGAGCGCGCATCGTCAGCAACTCGTCGAGCGTGTGGTCGGCGAGCGGTCGAGCGGGGTCGACGCCGCCGTGGACGACGAGTGCGTCGCCGAAGGAGATGGCGATCGGCAGCGACTCGAAGTACGCGCGGTCGCCTTCACGGAGCCAGTCGGGGTGTTTGTCGCCGCGAACGACCTTCTGCTCGTTGTTGCCGCGGACGGAGACCAGTCGGTCGTCGTCACGGACGATGTCGACGACGCCGGGACTATCCGGGCCCTTGCGGACGAGGTCACCGACGAAGACGACGAGGTCGTCGTCAGCGAGGTCGAGTTCCTCGAGCAGCGCTTCGAGGGCCGCGCGGCTGCCGTGGACGTCGCCGACGACGTAGATGTCGGTGTAGGCGTCGACGTCGAACCGCTGGTGATGGGGGTCGACGGCGGCGCTGAACTGTGGGGAAGTCATACGGGTTGGGTACGCGAAACTGGGCGGCGACCCAAGTAAGCGGTTACTAATTGGTGTCCAGAGCGATATATACTCGCACGGAGCGCGCCGCGGGAGTCGCACCGAAACGTCTCTGAGGCCGGCAGACCGCGGCACGGCTCGACGACAGTTCCGAGCGTTTATTTCTCGGCCGACCGTCTGTGCGGACGATGACAGACACCGACAACGACGCCACGGAGCCCAGCGCCGAACCGCCATCGCGACTCGCCCGCCTGCTCTTCGGGAGCGGGCTCGCGGCGCTCGCCGTCCGGAACTTCACGAACCTCGAGGGTCGCATCGGCTACGCCGACGCGAAAGGCGTCCCGAAGGCCGAGACGCTCGTGCCGGTGGGGAGCGGACTGCTCCTCGGCGGCAGCCTGGGCATCAGCCTCTGGAAACTCCCGCGGCTCTCGGCGGCGAGCGTCGCCGCCTTCTTCGTCGGCGTCACGCCCGTCATGCACGACTTCTGGGCCGTCGATGAGGAATCGCGCGGCGAGGAGCTCACCTCCTTCCTGCAGAACGTCGCGCTGCTCGGCGCAGCGCTCGCCTTCCTCGCTCGGGCGAACGAGTAACGACCCGAATCGAGTGGCCGTCCCTCGATTCTGGTCGAATTTGTGCCTCTTTCGTGTGTAATCTCGGACAGGTGATTTAACGCCCGATGGCGAGGGTGAATCCATGACGGACGACGAAGTACGACACGGGAGGCGACACACGTCGCGAGACGGTATCGTGACCGAACGCGGGACGCGCCCCGGAGTGCGGCGATGACGTGGGGCCGACCGGCGAAAGTCGCGTTCGCCGTTGCCCTGGTGGCGAGCAGTCTCGCCGTTCCGATGGCGACCATCGGGTCGGCACAGTCGGACAGCGCCTACGTCACCATCGGCAACGTCTCGGTGTCACCGCAGACGCCCGAACCGGGCGAGCAGATAACGGTCACGGCCGAACTACAGAACTCCGAGAGCAGTAGCGGGGCCGCAGAGATTTCCGAAGTGGCGCTTCAGGGTCCGGGGCAAGCCCGGCGGAGTACCACCAACGACCTCGGCGACCTCGGTCCGGGTGACGCCATCGAAGTCCCGCTCTCGACGTCGTTCGAGAGCGAGGGTGAGAAGCGACTGAACATCGTCCTCCGCGGGACCTCGCCCAGCGGCGGCGTCTTCGTCATCGAGCGCCCCGTGTACATCGACGTCGAACGGTCCAGCGGCGTCTCGATGGCTTTCTCGACGGTCTACGACGACGACGCTGCCGCCGGCGCCGAGACACCGGTCAACGTCACGGTTGCGAACGGAGACAGCGAACAGATTACCGGCGTGCAGCTCGAACTCAACGGCAGCACCGTCGACAACCCCGACCGAATCAGAGGCTCCATCGACGGCGGGTCACAGCACGTCTTCGCGTACGACGTGACGTTCGACGAAGTCGGGACACAGACGCTCAGGGGCGAGGTCACGTATACGACCGCGGAGGGCGTCACGCGGACGGCCACGAAGTCCGTCGAGATGACCGTCGAAGAACCGGCTGTCAGGGGCGACCTCTCGGCACAGACGACGAGCGACGGCGACACCGAGGTGGAACTGACGAACTTCGGGAACACGGGCTTCTCCGACATCGAAGTGACGGCGACGGCCGACGACCAGGTCGTCGCCCGGAACCTGATGGGCGATATCGACCCCGATTCGAACGAATCGGTGACCTTCGACATCCCGAGTTCCGTCGACGGGACGGTCACGTACACGGCGACGTACACCGCGGCCGGAACCACCCACACGACGACCCTGCGCGACCAGGCCGCCGTCTCGGGCGAGATTCGCCTCGTGAGCGTCCAGTCGTCAGCGGCCGGAAGCGGCGTCACCATCCAGGGCGACGCCGCGAACCTCGGCAGCACCACCGCCGAATCCGTCCTCGTGAGCGTCCCGGACACCGAGGCCGTGAGTCCGACGTCCCCGTCCGGCCAGTACTACGTCGGCGAAGTTGAGGGCAGCGAGTTCGGCACGTTCGAACTCACCGCGTCGAGACAGTCGAACGTCTCCTCGGTCCCCGTCGAAATCACGTACGTCGTCGACGGTGACCGCGTGACGACGACCCAGCAAATCGACGTGGACTCGGCGTCGATGGGCGCGAGCGCGGCCGCTTCGAGCGGCGAGCAGAACGCCGCGAGTCGCCCGGACGAACCGGGTGGCGGCTCGGGCGGCCTCCCGATGACGGCGATTGGCGCCGTCGTCGCCCTGCTCGTCGTCGTCGGCGTGGGCTTCGGCGTGTACCGCTGGCGCAACCCATGAGCGTCATCGAACTCACGGACGTGGTCAAGCGCTACCAGAGCGGCGAGGAGACCGTCGTGGCGCTGAAAGGCATCGACTTCCACGCCGACCGCGGCGAGATGGTGCTCGTCACCGGTCCCTCCGGGTCGGGGAAGAGCACCATGCTCAACATGATTGGCTTGCTCGACACGCCGACGGAAGGCACTGTCCGCCTCGACGACCGGGAGGTGACGGACTTCGACGAGGACGAACTCACCGAGGAACGGCGCTCGTCGCTCGGATTCGTCTTCCAGGATTTCCACTTGCTCCCGATGCTCACCGCCGTCGAGAACGTCGAACTCCCGTCGATGTGGGACCGAAGCGTCCAGCGCACCGACCGCGCTATCACCCTGCTCCGGACAGTTGGCCTCGGCGACCGACTCGACCACACGCCCGCCCAACTGTCCGGCGGCCAGCAACAGCGTGTCGCCATCGCTCGCGCCCTCATCAACGAGCCGGACATCCTCCTCGCGGACGAGCCGACCGGCAATCTCGACCAGGAGACCGGACGGACGATTCTCGAGGAGATGACGCGGCTCAAAGAGGAGGAGAACATCGCCATCGTCGCGGTGACACACGACGAGCAGATGGAGGCGTACGCGGACCGAATCGTCCGCCTCGTCGACGGGGTGATTCAGTCGTGACGGTACTGCGACGGTTCCCGAGCGTCCTGATGGCGTGGCGGAACCTCGGTCGGAATCGGATGCGGACCGGGTTGGCCGCGCTCGGCATCGTCATCGGCGTCGTCGCCATCGCGTCGCTGGGCATGGCCGGCGTCGCCATCCAGCAACAGGCCACCTCGGACCTCGGTAGCCTCACCAACCAGGTGTCCGTCTCCGCGGGCCAGGACAGCGTCGAAGACGGCGTGACCGAAGACCAAGTCGAGGAGATGGAGAACCTGGTGACTGACGCGCAGGTCGTTCCGCAGAAGACGAACGACACCGAGATAGAGACGCGGAGCGGGCGCGCGTACGTGAGCGTGACGGCCGTGACCAACGCGGACGCGCTCTACGACGTCTCCAGCGGGGAGGCGCCCGCACGGCTCGAGACCGGCGCGCTCATCAGCAACAGCACGGCCCAAGAGCTCGGGTTGGAACTCGGCGACCCCGTACAGTACGACGGCCAAATCTACCGGGTTCGCGGCTTCATCGCCTCGGAGAGTGGCTTCGGAGGCGGCGGCCGCGGCGAGCTCGTCATCCCGATGTCCGGCCTCCGCGACCAGCAGTACTACGACAGCGTGACCATCATCGCCGAGGACGGAGACGCCGCGACGGCCATCTCCGACCAGCTGGTGAGTCACTTCAACAGCGACGGCCGAGAGAGCGAGGAGGAGCTGCAAATCATGACCTACGCAGGTGTCCAGGAGAACGTCGACTCCTTCATGAACACGCTCCAACTCGCCTTGCTCGGGATTGGCTCCATCTCACTCATCGTCGCGAGCGTCGCCATCCTCAACGTCATGCTGATGAGCACCATCGAGCGACGGGGCGAAATCGGCGTCCTCCGCGCCGTCGGCATCCGCCGCGGGGAAGTCCTGCGGATGATTCTGACCGAGGCGGCGTTTCTCGGCGTCGTCGGTGGGTTCGTCGGGGCGGTGGCGTCGCTCGCCGTGGGCGCCGTCCTGTTCAGCGTCCTCACCGGCGACGCGACGGGCGTCCTCGGCTGGGCGAGCGCGCAGTATCTCCTCTACGGGTTCGCCTTCGCCGTCGTCACGAGCGTGCTGAGTGGTATCTATCCGGCGTGGAAGGCCGCGAACGACCGCCCGGTCGAAGCGCTACGAGGGTGAGTGGTCGTGATTCGCCACTGGTCGCGGACGGCGTCGCCACGTGGTCGCTGGCGGGGGACCAGTCACACCAGAAACTATTTCCGAGCGTTCGCCACCGGATACGATAATGCGGCAGTTGCTGTGGTGGCTCATCGGCGGGTCGCGAGGCGGTGCGAACCGTCTCCGAATCGTCCGCACCCTCCACGACCGGCCGATGAACACGAACCAACTGTCCGAGACGCTCGATTTGAACTACAAGACCGTCCAGCACCACCTCGAAGTGCTCGAGGAGAACAACATCGTGACGACACAGGGGGATGACTACGGGAAGATGTTCTTTCTGACCGAACAGATGACGGCGAATCTGGACATCCTCGAGGAAATTGCCGAGCAAGCGGACCTAGAGACCAATGGAGACTGACATCAATCCGCGCCTCAGAACGGCGCTCGTGACCGGCGTTGGACTGCTCCTCGGATACGTCGCCATGCTCGCAGTCGACTATCCGGGCGCACCGGGACACATCCCCGAGGTGTTCGTCTTCCTCACTCGCGTGCAGGTGTTCGTCACGACGTTCAACTTCGTCTTGCTGGTGGCGCTCCTGTGGACGTACGCCTCCCTCTACCGGGACCTGCCGAACCGATACACGCGGAGTCTCATCCTCCTCAGCATCGCGCTGGTGCTCTACGCGCTGACGGCGAACCCAGTCATCCACGTCCTCTTCGGCTTCCCCCCACTGGGTGGCAGTCCGTTCATCGTCATCCCACACGTCTTCGTCGGCGTCGCCATCGTCGTCCTGTTCTATCAGAGCCAGACCTGACGGGTCGATTTCCCGACCCTTCATGGTCGTCGCCGCCGCGAGCCAGACCATGTTCACAGACGACTGCCGACACCGCGGAGGGCGCTGATGCGCTATCTCGCTCGCACCGCCGACGGTCGCCCCCTCGTCGGCGACGACACGGGGTTCGTCCCACTCCAATCGGCCTATCCCGACGCGTCGAGCGTCCGAGACGCACTCCCGCGAGCGACGACCGGCCTCGACGAACTCGGCGCCGCGACGGCCGACCCCGTCGCTCGCGACGCGTTCAGGTTCGGCCCGTGTCTGTCCCGCCCGGGCAAACTGTTCGGCATCGGCCTCAACTACGCCGACCACGCCGCCGACCTCTCGGAGGACCCACCGGACGAACCGGCGAGTTTCTTCAAGCCTGCGACGGCGGCGACGGGACCCGGCGGGCCCATCCGCCTCCCGCCGACCGAGGAGTCGGAACGCGTCACCGCCGAGGCAGAGTTGGCCGTCGTCATCGGCCGCACCTGCCGAGACGTGAGCGTCGACGACGCCGACGACGTAATTGCCGGCTACACGCCCGTCATCGATATGACCGCGGAGGACGTCCTCCAGCGAAACCCGCGCTATCTCACCCGCGCGAAGAGTTACGACACCTTCCTCGTCCTCGGCCCTCACGTCGCCGTCCCCGAACGCGACGCGTCGCTCGACGACGTGGAGGTGCGGACCGTCGTCGACGGCGAGGTGCGGGCGCGAAACACCGTCGCCAACATGCACTTCTCGCCGCGCGAACTCGTCGCGCGTCACTCGTCGGTGATGACGCTCGAACCCGGCGACGTCATCTCGACGGGGACGCCCGGCGCCCACCACATCACGCCCGGTGACCACGTGCGCGCCGAGGTTGACCGAATCGGGACTGTTGCCGCCGACGTGGTGCGACAATAGAGTTCAGATGAGTCGGTGAACCTGTAACCACCTCGAAAGCCCCCGGCGGTTCGGCTCCCGGGACTCGCTGCGCTCCTCACTCCGTTGCGGTGCTTGCGTCGTCCGGGTTCGCCGAACCGCCGGCCCCTTTCAGTCCCACCCGCGCCGCTTGATTGGCCAGCTGCTGCGGGTGGGACTGAAAGGGGCGTCGCGCTGGAGGAAGGCGGCCGACGCAAGCACGCGACCAGCGGGAGCGCGCGCAGCGAGGCCCCCGACTCCAGCGCGGCGGGGCTTTCGAGGAGTCCCTAACGAAATCACTCTAATCAGACCAGTACGAGTACGGTAGAGCGAAGCGTAAAGGGTCGGCCAGCCCTAGCACTCCAGCATGAGCGCGGGCGACGGTATCGAACTCACGGTGCGGAGCGCCGAGAAACGCGACGCGGGCCGGGGCATCGCCCGACTCCCCGAGGCGGCCCGCAAGCGACTCGGCGTGTTGAGCGGCGACGCCGTCGCCATCGAGGGAAGCCGGGAAACGGTGGCGAAGCTCTGGCCGGCGCGGCCCGGCGTCCCCGGGGACGCCATCCTCGTCGACGCGGAGACGCGGGCGGACGCCGGCGTCGCCGTCGGCGACACCGTCCGCGTCCGACGGGCGAGCGTCGCCGACGCCGACAGGATGACGCTGCGGGCGCCGCCGACGGTCGACGCCGACCGAGACTCGGTGCGGCGCGAACTCGAACGGACCATCGAGAGCCGCCCCCTCCGCGAGGGCGACCGGGTGCGCGTCGAGAGCCTCGACGCCGACCCGTTCGTCGTCACGGAGACGCGGCCCGCCGGCGCCGTCCGAGCGACCGACGCGACCGATATTCGAGTGGTCGGCGGCGACGAGCAGACCGAACCGAGCGACATCGACGCGACCGACGACGCGACTGCGGCGGCGACGGGTGAGCGTTCGCGCCCCGCGACGGGCGTCGCCTACGAGGACATCGGCGGCCTTGACGACGAACTCGACCTCGTGCGCGAGATGATAGAGCTCCCCCTCGCAGAGCCGGAACTGTTCACCCGACTCGGCGTCGACCCGCCGAAGGGCGTCCTCCTCCACGGCCCGCCGGGGACTGGCAAGACGCTCATCGCCAAGGCCGTCGCCAACGAAGTCGACGCCACCTTCATCTCCGTCTCGGGGCCGGAAATCGTCTCGAAGTACAAGGGCGACAGCGAGGAGCGTCTGCGCGCGGTGTTCGACCGCGCTCGCGAGGAGGCGCCGACCATCGTCTTCTTCGACGAAATCGACTCCATCGCCCCGAAACGCGAGGACGGCAGCGGGATGGAAGACCGAATCGTCGGCCAACTCCTCTCGCTGATGGACGGCCTCGAAGCGCGGGGCGAGGTCATCGTCATCGGGGCGACCAACCGCGTCGACGACTTAGACCCCGCGCTCCGGCGGGGCGGGCGCTTCGACCGCGAAATCGAAATCGGCGTCCCCGGCGTCGCCGGCCGGCGCGAGATTCTCGACGTCCACACGCGCCGCGTCCCGATGACCGAGGACGTGGACCTCGACCGACTGGCCAGTCGCACTCACGGGTTCGTCGGCGCCGACCTCGAATCGCTGGTGACCGAGGCCGCCATGTCGGCGCTCAGACGCGCCCGCCGCGAGGGGACGGCCACGGGCGACATCACCGTCGGGCGCGCGGACTTCGAGACGGCGATGGCCGCCGTCGACCCCAGCGCCATGCGGGAGTACGTCTCCGAGACGCCCACCGAAGGGTTCGAGTCTGTCGGCGGCCTCGAGGAGGCGAAGGCGACGCTCTCGCGTGCGGTGACGTGGCCGCTCACCTACGGGCCGCTGTTCGACGCCGCGGACGCCGACCCGCCCTCCGGCGTCCTCCTCTACGGCCCGCCGGGGACGGGCAAGACCCTGCTGGCCCGCGCCGTCGCCGCCGAGAGCGAGGTGAACTTCGTCCGGGTGCAGGGCCCGGAACTCCTCGACCGCTACGTCGGCGAGAGCGAGAAGGCGGTCCGGGAGGTGTTCGACCGCGCCCGACAGACCGCGCCCGCTATCGTCTTCTTCGACGAAATCGACGCCGTCGCGACGGCCCGTGACCGCGCCGACAGCGAGGTGACCGAGCGCGTCGTCTCCCAGCTCCTGACGGAGTTCGACGCCGTCGCGGACAACCCCCACCTCGTCGTCCTCGCGGCGACGAACCGCCGGGATGCCCTCGACCCTGCGCTCCTCCGCGCGGGGCGACTGGAGTCTCACGTCGAGGTGCCCGCGCCCGACGAACCCGCCCGGCGAGCGATTCTGGAGGTCCACACCCGCGAGAAACCCCTCGCCGGCGACGTGGACCTCGACGCCGTCGCGGCGCGCACCGCCGGCTACTCGGGAGCCGACCTCGCCGCTGTCTGTCGGGAAGCGGCCATGCTCGCGGTCCGGACCGTCGCAGACGCCTACGAGGGGACCGAGGCCAACGAACACGCGGACGAGGTGTCGCTGACCGCCGCGCACTTCGAGGCGGCGCTGGACGCCGTTTCGCCATCGCTCGTCGACAGCGCGTGAGCCGACAGCCAAAACTGGGTCGCGGCCGTTCGTCTCCCATGCGCTCGCTGCTCTCGATGCGGTGGGACGACCTATGCTTCGCCCACTGGCCAGTCGCGCCCGGCGTCGTCGAACCGACGCTCCCCGAGGGCCTGACCGTCGACACGCGCGACGGCGACGCCTACCTCGGCATCGTCGGCTTCCGCATGGCGTCGATTCGGCCCCGTGGCGCCCCCGTCGGCCTCTCCTTCCCCGAACTGAACCTGCGGACGTACGTACGAGCAGACGGTGGGACGGGCGTCTACTTCTACAACCTCGACGCCGACGACCCACTCGGCGTGGCGATTGCGCGCGGCCTGTTCAAACTCCCCTACTACCGGGCCGAGATGTCGGTCCGGGACCGGGGAATGGGTCGAATCGACTTCCGGAGTCGACGCACACACCGGGGCGCGCCCCCGGCGCGGTTCGACGCCACCTACGGCCCGACGGAGGAGCCGACAGTCGTCGATTCGGACTCGCTCGAAGCCTTCCTCACCGAGCGCTATCGCTTCTACACGGCGAGCGAGGGCGGGCGCCTCTACCGCGGCGACATCGAACACGACCCGTGGAAAGTGAGCGCGGCGACCCTCGACGTGCGCGAGAACACGCTGTTCGCGGCGAACGGCTTCGACCGACCCGCGGGCAACCCCATCGTCCACTACAGTCCGGGCAGCGACGTGACCGCGGGGCGAATACGCCGGGTCGACACCGCGTGAGACGGGGTATTGGACGCCAGTACCGGTGGTTCGTCCGCCCGTCTCGGCGAACCACCGGAAAACGGGGACAATACTCCGTATGAGGCGGCCGGGGGCCAATCAATTAGGTTGGTCCGGGAAGTGGGGAGAGTCCTGACCTCGATACAAGGCGATTCCGATGATAAGTGACACGCCCGACTCGACCGCCGAGCACTGTAGCGCGTGTGGGGCAGAGCAATCGCTCGATATCTCGGTGGAGATTCTCACCGAGAACCCGGCAGGGGAGAACGCGGCGTTCTCGCGAGAGCCCTATCGAATCGTCGAGTGTCGCGTCTGCGGCACGACGACGAAAACGCGGATGAACGACGCTTAGTCCCAGAACGACTGCGTGCGGGCGTACTGGCGCTCCTGTTCGAGGATGTCGCGATAGAAGTCGGCCTCGTCCTCGCGGAGTTTGGCGATGATGCGGGCGGCGTTGTGCGGGCCGACGCCGCGGGCGGCCATGGCGACGACGGCCTGCTTGCCGTGGCTCTGGACCAAGTTGGCCGAGCGGTAGGCGCGTTCGGTCATTCGCTCCTGTTCGTCGTCTTTCTCGTTCGCGCGAACCGCCTTCACCACCTCCTCGGCCCACGGGTTGAGCGACGCGATTCGCGTCGACTCGCACTCGGGACACCGGGGCTGGTCTGGGACGCGTTTCACCTTCGTCTTGCGCGTCCAGTCCGTGCAGTGGAGGCAGGCGAGGATGACGCGGTCGTTCTGAATCCGCTCTTTCAGCGTCTCGACGACGCTCGCGTCGGCGTTCTCGGGGACGAGGAGTTCGCGCCCGCTCGACCGCCCGCCGGTGCCGAGCGGCGTCAACTCGCGTGCGGTCACCAGTTCTATCTCGCCCGACTGAATCCGTTCGAGTACCCGCGCCGTCTCCTCGACGGCGAGTTCCGTATGGAACACTTCGCGGACTGCCTCGTCGTAGATGGGCGTGTCCTCGAGGGCGGCGAGCAAGCGGTCGGCGCCGAACCGACCCTGCCCTTGGTATCGCTTGAGCGCGCCGAACTTCGCCGCCACCTGCGCGAGCGTGAACTTCAGCGTCCCCGAGTTCTTCAGGGCGAGTTCGAGGAGGCCCTCGACGTGAGCGGGGTCGGTCGACTCCAACACGTCGACCACCTCGTTCGGCCCACTTCGGCCGGGGACTTCGAGTTCGATGCGGTAGGGGTCGACCTCCATCCCCACCGACGATCCGGTGCGCTGACCGACGAGCGCCGAGCACAGTCGGCCGAGCGTCTCGTTCACCTCGTGGCCGAAGGCGGCGTTGACGACGACGGTCCGGCCCTGTCCCTCGACGACGATGCGGTCGTTCGTCGGCGTCGGCGCCTCGGCGTCGACCTGTCGCTCGACGGGTTCGAGGCCCTCGCTCACGGTGCGCTCGTCGCCGGGATAGCGCGGGAGGAACTCGCGGGCGACGGCGGTTCGGTCGGCGCCCCGGCCGAACTGGTCGGTGGCGACACCGCGCATCTCCCCCACTTCGCCCGCGACAGCGGCAGGGACCGGAATCTCCTTGCCCGTCCACGACGGCACCTCGCCCGCCGGGTCCTCGATGGGCGTCACCTCGACCTGTGTCTCCTCCTCGTCGACTTCGGTGATGCGCCACATCTCGCCGCGCTGGATGAACACTTCGCCCGGCGTGGCGAAGTTGAGGACGAACTTCTCGTCCAGGGTGCCGATGGTCTCCCGCGAGGAGAGGTCGTACACCTCGTAGGTCTCCTCGTCGGGAATCATCGAGAGGTTGGCGTAGAAGTACCGCCACGTCCCACCCGACTTCTCCAAGCGGTCGGCGTCCTCGTCCAACCACAGGAGTCGGTTGTCCGAACACTCCCGCACCACCTCTTGGAACTGCGCCTCCGAGAGGTCACGGAAGGGGTACGCCGCCGTCAGCGTCTCGTACGCCTCGCGGGCGTGAATCTCGCCGTGGTCCATCACGAGGCCGACTATCTGATTTGCCACTACGTCGAGACTGCCGTGATGAATCGAGGCCGACTCCACCTCGCCCGCGACGGCGCGGCGGGCGATGGCGAGGGCCTCCAGCGTGTCGTCGGGGTGGTCGACGAGAATCGTCCCCTCGGAGACGGCGTCGCGGCGGTGGCCCGCCCGCCCCACTCGCTGGAGGAGGCGAGCCACCTCGCGCGGACTGCCGTACTGGACGACGTGGTCCACCCGCCCCACGTCGATGCCGAGCTCCATCGACGACGTACAGACGAGGCCGTCGACCTCGCCGCTCTTGAACGCTTTCTCGATGTCGATGCGTGCTTCCTTCGAGAGCGACCCGTGGTGGACGCCGATGGGGGCGTCGAGACGCTTGAACCGCGAGCCGAGCGCCTCCGCGGTTTGGCGCGTGTTGACGAACACCAGCGTCGACTCGTGCTCGGCGACGATGTCGCGAATCGCGCGGACGTGACTCGCGATGTCGACGTCGGTCGCGAGTTCGCCCGCCAGCCGTTCGTCCTCGTCGGTCGGGTCGGGGTTCCGCACCCGGAAGTCGACGTTGGTGCCGGCGTCGACTTCCACGAGCGAACAGCCTCGGTCGCCGGTCAGGAAGCGACCTACCTCCTCGGGCGACCCGACCGTCGCCGACAGGCCGATACGCTGGAACGACCCCGCGAGCGTGCGGAGGCGTTCGAGTCCCACCGTCAACTGCGCGCCTCGCTTCGACGACGCGAGTTCGTGCACCTCGTCGACGACGACGTGTTCGATGTCTTCGAGCGCCGTCCGCAACTTCTCGCCGGTCAGCATCGCCTGTAGCGTCTCGGGCGTCGTCACCAGCACGTCCGGCGGGTCGTCGGCCTGCTTGCCGCGTTGGTACTGCGTGGTGTCGCCGTGGCGTACGTCCACCTCGACGTCGAGATACTCGCCCCACCAGTCCAGTCGGTCGCGCATGTCGCGGTTGAGCGCGCGGAGGGGCGTGATGTAGAGCGCGGAGATGCCGAAGCGGTCCTCGGCGCGATAGATTGCGTCGAAGACGGGGAGCATCGCCGTCTCCGTCTTGCCCGTGCCCGTCGGCGCGAGGACGAGTGCGTTCTCGCCCGCCGCGAGCGGGGGGATGGCCCGTCGCTGTGGCTCCGTCGGGGTGGTGAATCCCCGTTCCGAGAGCGCGGCCCGCACTCGCTCGCCGAGGTGGGTGAAGGCGTCCATCCCGTCGAGCGTTCCGTCTGCCATTCGGTCGCGCTAGTCGGGCGAGCCGATTAAGGTCACCGCTCGCCGGGTGCGACGGCCCGCAGGGCTTAGTGCGTGGCGTGAGCCAGGGGTGTATGGCACTCCCAGTCTCCGGTGCGCTCGTGACGTTTCTCGTCACCCTGCTGGTCGGCGGCCTCGCCATCTACGTCGGTGCCCGCGTCGTCGCGGGCATCGACGACTACAGCCGCGCCGTCGTCACCGCGCTCCTCGGCGCCGTCGGCTGGGCCATCGTCTCGTGGCTCCCGGTCGTCGGCTCCGTGGTCGCGCTGGTCGTGTGGGTCGGCGTGCTGAAGTGGCGCTACCCCGGCGGCTGGCTGACCGTCGCGACGATGGGCCTCATCGCGTGGGTCGCGGCGCTCGGCATCCTCTTCGTCCTGAACTCGGTCCTCGGCGTCGGGACCGGCGCCTTCGGCGTGCCGGGCGTGTAACCGTCAGACCCGCCGATAGGCGCCGAGACGCGTCCCGTCGAGGAGGTACGCCTCGGCGTCGTCAGCGAGGGCGTCGGGGAGGAACGGCGAGAGGAACGACTGCCCCTCGACGTTGACCCACGTCCCGCCCGAGCGGTCGTTGAACGCCGGGAAGACGACGAGTTCGGGGTCGCCCCACGCCAAGGATTCGGTGGCCACGCCGAAGTGGTCCGCGAACGGGTCGATGCGGAGTCGCCCCCGGAGCCACGCCTTCTCGGCGCGGCCACCGCCCACCTCGTCCTCCAAGCGGACCTGCGGGTGTTCGTGACCCATACAGACCGTCGCGGCGCCGAGGACGGAGCGGTCGGGCCACGTGTGGCCGTGGACGAAGCCCACGTCGCCCAGTCTAACGCCGCCGGGGTCAGTCACGTCCAGTCGGTCGCCGTAGGCGTCCGCGACGCCGCCGTCGTGGTTGCCGGGGACGAGCGTCAGGGGCGTCGACCGCGCGTCAAGGGCGTCGAGCAACGCCTCGATTTCGTCGTCCTCGCCGCGTTCGGGGTCGCCGATGCGGTGAATCAGGTCGCCGAGGACGACCACACGGTCCGGGTCGGTGCGGTCACAGAGTGCGCAGAGTCGCTGGCGGCGCGCCTCGGCGTTGCTCCGGAGTTCCACCCCGCGCTCGTAGCGGAGGCCAGTCTCAATGCCCGCGTGGTAGTCGGCGACGACGAGGGCCTGTTCACCCCCGCAGTCGGCGACGGCGGCCGGTTCGCCCGGCACCGGTTCGACGCGTGCCACGCTCAGATCGCCTTCAGGCGGTCCTCGCTCGGCTCGTAGCACTTCCCGCTCATGAGCGCGTCGTCGATGGCGTCGGCGACGGCGCCGGGGTCGGCACCGTGTTCGTCGACCACCGCCGCCACCACGTCGTCGTGGGGGACGCCGTTGCCCTCGTCGAGGTCGGCCATGACGTCGACTGCCGCGGTTTCGAGGTCGACGTCTTCGTCGGCCGCCTCTGCGTCCGCGTCGTCGACGGTGTCGTCGGCCTCGTCCTGTGTCTCTTCGGCCACCTCGCCGACGCCTTCCTCCAAGTCCTCGGGGCCGGGGACATCGATATCGGCCTCGCCCGGGTCGCCGACCTCCGCGCCGCTCTCGAAGCCGACGTCGAACTCGGCTTCCACCTCGGCGCGTTCCTCCTCGTCGAGCTCGTAGAGGTCGTCGTCGTCGTCGAATTCGCCGAGGTCGCCGGTGTCGGCGGATTCGTCGAGGCCGCTAGTGTCGGCTGGTTCGCCGATGTCGTCGGCGTCGGCGGATTCATCGGGACTGGCGGGGTCGTCGGCGTCGCTCGCAGCTTCGGTGGACTGCTCCGTGCTTGTCGACGGTTCGCTCGTCTCGGCGGCAACGTCGTCGGGTTCCGTCTCGGCGGGCGTCGGTTCGCTCTCCGTCTCGTCGGTCGCCGTCGATTCCGCGGCGTCGTCGGGCGACGCCGCAGTCTCCGATACGGTGTCTACGTCGGCCGTTGCCGTCGATTCGTCCGGCGTTGCCGACTCGTCCGGCGTCGCCGGGTCGTCAGTCGCGTCAGGTTCCGTATCGGCTTCGGGCGTCGCCGGGTCGTCGGTCGCGTCAGGTTCCGTATCGGCGTCGGTCGTCGCCGTCTCGTCGGAGTCGACGGCGCTCTTCGGGGTCGCTCGCTCGACCGACTCGGTATCGCGCTGCACCGCCTCGGGAAGCGGGCCGAGCGAGGTGGTGCCCGCGTCGTCGGGCGCCACGTCGAGGGCGCGCACCTCGTCGCGGTCACCGGCGACGACTTCCAGCGCGTCGAGTGCCAGCTCGCGAACGGCGTCGAGGTAGGCGATGCTCGTCCCGTAGCGTTCGAGGGCGATGGGGATGCCCGCCGCGAGCGACTCGTCGTAGCCCGCCTCGCGGAGCGCGGCTTCGAGTTCGTCGCCACGGAGGTCCATCGCGTGGGCGTCTGCCATCGCGGCGACACGGCGAAGCGTCGCCTCGGCGGCGGAGACGGTCCACCGGTCGCGCGTCTCGGCGTCGACCGTCGAGACGCTCTCGGGGCGGACCGACGTGTACACCCGGTCGCCGTCGTCGGGTTCGAAGGTTCGAGCCTTGCCCGTGAGCGCGACGAACGCCGGCGGGTCGGCGCGCTCGAAGAAGGCGGCGGCGTCGGGTTGGTACTGGCCGGCGTAGGAGACGAACGCGCCCGTGGGGTCGACCACGCGCGTCCGGAGCACGTCCTCGTTGACCGATTCGACTTCGGTCAGGACGCCGACGGCGAACAGGCGGTTCACCCGCGCGCCCGTCGGCGTGACGACGTATTTCGGCGCTCGCTCCTCGTCGCTCTCGGCGTAGGAGACGGTGGCGTCGTCGAACTCGGCGGCGAAGAGGCGGTGGGCCACCTCGCGCCGGCCCGGCCCGTCGTCGGTGGCGCTCATCGCGCCACCCCCGCGAGGAGTTCGCTCGCGCGGTCGGCCGGGTCGTCCCCGGACTCCTCGAACGTCTCGGCGTCGAGGTTGGCGCCGTACTCGTCGACCGAGAGCGACCCGCGGACGCGGAACTCGCGCCCGACGATTCGCTCACGGATGGCGTCGGCGACGACTTCTTTGTCCATCGCGTCGCGGGCTTCCTCCTTCGCGTCCTCGATGTCGCCACCGTACACCTCGCTGGTGAGGTCGGTGTCGAGGACGGTCGTGACGGTGCCCGTGCCGTCGTCGAGGATGGCCTTCACGCGCAGGTCGTCCTCGCCGTCCACGTCGCCGTGGGCACGGCACTGCCCGTTCTGGACGACGCGCCCGCAGTCGGGACAGCGCTCGATGAGGCCGGAGCCGTCACGCACCTCGATGACGTTGCCGACGAGTTCCACGTCGAACAGGCCGCCGGTGTCGACGGCCTCGCCGACGCGCATCCGCGGCGCCGTCTCGGGGTCGCTCACCTCGCGGTCGAGGGGTCGGACCGTCGAGAACTCCGTGACGTTCACCTGTGGCACGCCGCGGTACTCGCGGACGTAGACGTCTTCGAGGCGGACGGACGCCCCCGCTTCGAGTTCGGGATGGGGGTCCCAATCCGTGAGGGGGAGGCGGGCCGTCTCGTCGGCGACGACGCCGGAGAGAATCTCCGTCTCGCCGTCGCGGCCGTCGATGGTCCGGTCGTCGAGTTCCTGGACGCGGACCTCGACCGCCCGGCCTCGGTCGCCGGGTTCGAGGTCGATCAGGTCGCGGTCACCGCCCACCTCGTACGGCGTCTCGACCGTCTCGGTGGCCGCCGCGACGGTGGTGTTCGTCCCGAGGTTGAGTTCGGGCCGTCCCTCCCACTCGCGGACGTTCGCGTTGCCGACGGTGACCGAGTCACCGGGTTCGAAGTCGAACTCCTCCCACGCGGTGTAGGATATAATCCCCGTCTCGTCGGCGAACTCGCCCTCGCGGATGACCTGGTCCTCGCCCTGATAGCGAATCGAGCGAGTCCCCTTGGTCAACACGCGGACGGTGGCGGTGACGGAGCCGTCGTCGGGGGAAACGTCGGCGAGCGATTTGGCCGTCGGCGCGGACGACGACGACCCGCTATCGCCGCCGTGGTTCCGGCGGATGCTCGCTTTGGCTTCCTCGACCGGCACGTTGTATTCGAGTAGGCTCTCCAGGTCCGCTTTGACCTCCGCTTTGTCTACGCCGAGGTCGGAGGCGAGCTCCTCGGCATGGTCGTCGAGTTGCATCGGTGTGGAGTTGGTCGCGCGGTCTTAAAAACCTCGCCCGCGAGCGTCGACCCGCGCTGCGAGCGTCGCGCCCACCGAAAGCGGTTTGCGCCCGCGCCCGAACGAGTTCGCATGGAAGTCGTCGTCAACGCGGCGACCAGCGTCGACGGCAAGCTGTCGACCCGAGAGCGTCGGCAGGTCCGCATCTCGGGCGAGGCGGATTTCGACCGCGTCGACCGCCTCCGCGCCGCCGCCGACGCCGTCCTCGTGGGTGTCGGGACCGTTCTCGCGGACGACCCCCATCTCGGCGTGAAGGCCGAACAGCGGCGGGTCGAACGCCTTCGCAACGGCCGACCGGCGAATCCGGCCCGCGTCGTCGCCGACTCCCGGGCCCGCACCCCACCCGACGCGACGTGTCTGAACGACGATGCCGAGACGTATCTGCTCGTCTCGGCGGCGGCGCCCGAGGACCGCGTCGAACGACTGCGCGAGGCGGGGGCGACGGTCATCGAGGCCGGGGCCGAGCGGGTCGACCTCGCGGCGGCGCTGGCCGACCTCGAAGCCGAGGGTGTGGCTCGACTGCTGGCGGAGGGGGGCGGCGAACTCATCTACTCGCTGTTCGAGGCGGGCTTGGTCGACGAACTCAGCGTGTTCGTCGGGTCGCTGGTCATCGGGGGACGAGACGCGCCCACACTGGCGGACGGCGAGGGCTTCGTCGAGGAGTTCCCGTCGCTCGAACTGGCCGCCGTCGAGCGCGTAGACGACGGCGTCGTCCTCGAATACCGGGTCGACTAGCGGTCGTGCGCGGGCGCGCCAACACGGCTCAACCGTTAAGGGGATAGGCTCGTTAGGTTGCTGTATGAGCACGTCGACTGCCGACCCGTCGGAACCGATTCACGTCGAAAGCGCCGAGCACCTGTCCGAACTCGTGGAGGACAACGCCGTCGTCCTCGTGGACTACTACGCGGACTGGTGTGGTCCCTGCAAGATGCTGGAGCCGACCGTCGAGGAAATCGCCGCCGAGACCGATGCCGTCGTGCTGAAAGTCGACATCGACGCACTCCAGGAACTGGCACAGGACCGCGGCATCCAGAGCGTCCCGACGCTGGAGTTCTACGCCAACGGCGAGCAGGCCGAGCGTCTCATCGGCGTGCAGGACAAGGACACGCTCCTCTCGACCATCGAGGACCTCTCCTAATCGAGTACCGCCCGCGAGGGCACCCCGTTCGACGACACCGGTGAGCGACGGCGCCGTCACCGAGCCGAGAGTATATACTTCCGGGGGCTGTATCCCGGCACATGATTTCGCTCGACGAGGCCGTCACGGCGCGCCTCGAATCCCACGGCGAGCGGTTCGAGGTACTGATCGACCCCGACGCCGCACTCGCCATCAAGCGCGGCGAGTTCGACGGCGACCTAGAGGACGTCATCGCCGCCGAGGACGTCTTCGAGAACGCCTCGCGCGGCGACCGACCCGCCGAAGCGGACCTCGAAGAGGTGTTCGGGACGACCGACCCGCTGGAGATAATTCCGGAGGTGGTCAGGGAAGGCGAAATCCAGATTACTGCCGAACAGCGCGAGCAGATGCAGGAACAGAAGCGCAAGCAGTTGATCAACCGAATCGCGCGCAACGCGGTCAATCCGCAGATGGACGACGCGCCCCACCCGCCCGAGCGCATCGAGCGCGCACTCGAAGAGGCCGGCTTCCGCGTCGACCCCATGGAACGCATCGAGACGCAGGTGGACGAGGCCCTCGACGCACTCCGCCCCGTCATCCCCATCCGCTTCGCGGAGGTGACGGTGGCGGTCCAAGTCCCCGCCGAGTACGCCGGGAGCGCGCAGGCGAAGATTCGGCAGTTCGGCGAGTTAGAGCGCGAGGAGTGGCAGGCCGACGGCTCGTGGGTCGGCGTGCTCACCTTCCCGGCAGGGATGCAAAACGAGTTCTACGACCTGGTGAACGAGCTGACGAGCGGCGAAGCAGAGACGCGCATCGTCAAGGACGAAGACGACCTGAACGTGCGCTAACTATCCGCGCCGGAAGCCGAGCAGGAAGCCGCCGGTGAAGCCGGCCGACACCGAGAGCGTCGAGAGGATGGTCGACACCCAGCCCGGCGGACCGCTCGCCGCGTTCGACCCCGTCTTCAGCATCCCCGCCGAGAGCGCCGACCAGTCGACGCTGAGAATCTCACGCGACTCCAAGAATTTGAACAGTGCGAGTTCGAGGCCGACGATGATGGCGATGATCTTGGCGAGTTTCTTGGCCGCGAAACCGATGATGCCCCCGATTGCGGCCCCGCCACCGAACTCGAGGCCGAGTTGCTGCGGGTCGATCCCCAGTTGTAACGCGACGAGCAGTCCGTCCATACCGGTTGTGGGCCAGTCGCAGTTAAGTCAGTTGTGGCGGTGACACGCCCGGCGAGCGGAGTTTAAGTGGTTCGAGCGCCAACATCGGAACTAACTCGTGCAGGAAACCGACGCGGCACCAAACGGTCCGAAGGTGAGCCGATGAAGGCGGTCGTCGCCAAGCGCGTCGAGCGCGGAACCGCCGACCTGACCGAAATCAAAGACCTCGCCCAAGCGGCGGGCTACGAGGTCGTCGGCGAACTCACTCAGACCCGCGAGGAGGACGCCGCCTACGCGTTTGGCGAGGGGAAAGCCGACGAACTCGCCGCGCTGACGGCCGAATCCGGCGCCGATACTGTCATCGTCGACAACCGACTCGGACCATACCAGACGTACAACATCGGCGGGAAACTGCCGGAGGGCGTCGAGGTCGTCGACCGCTTCACCCTCATTCTCGACATCTTCGGCCAGCGCGCCCAGACCCGCAAGGCGCAACTGCAGGTCGAACTCGCGGAACTGCGCTACGAACTCCCGCGGGCGGAGGCCAAGACGAGTCTCGCCACGCGCGACGAGCGCCCCGGCTTTATGGGCCTCGGGGAGTACGACCAGAGCCGCGAGCGCGACATCAAAAACCAAATCGCGGAAATCAAACGCGAACTCGACGCCATCGCGGACAAGGCGGAGACACGGCGCGAGCAACGGCGCGAGTCGGGGTTCGACCTCGTGGCGCTCGCGGGCTACACGAACGCCGGCAAGTCGACGCTGATGCGGCGACTCGCCGCCGAACTCGACGTGGACGAGAACGAGGACCGACACCCGGACCTCGAAACCACCGCCGAGAGCGAGGACCGCCTGTTCACGACGCTCGGGACGACCACCCGCCGCGCCGACACCGGGCAACGCGATGTCCTCCTCACCGACACGGTCGGATTCGTCTCGGACCTGCCCCACTGGCTGGTCGAGTCGTTCGAGTCCACGCTGGACTCCGTCTATCACGCCGACCTCGTCCTCCTCGTCGTCGACGCGAGCGAGGACGTCGAGGAGATGCGGGAGAAACTCGTCACCTGTCACGACACGCTGTACGAACGCAACGAGGCGCCCATCGTCACCGTGTTGAACAAAATCGACCGCGTCGACGACGAGGAACTCGCGGAGAAACGCGAGGCGCTGGCGGCGCTGGCGCCCAACCCCGTCGCCGTCTCGGGGTTGACCGGCGAACGCGTCGACGCGCTCCGTGACCGCATCGAGGACGAACTCCCCGACTGGCAGTTCGAGCGACTCGTCCTCCCCCTCGGCGACGACACGATGAGTCTCGTCTCGTGGGTCCACGACCACGCGAACGTCGAACGCGAGGACTACGAGGGCGAACAGGTGACGCTGGAGTTCGAGGCCCGTCCCGCCATTATCGAACGCGCCCGGGCGAAGGCGAGTGACCTCGCCACTGTCGAATCAGTCTAGTCCCGGGTGAACCCGTCACGGTCGACCGCACCGCGGTCGGCTGGGACGACGTTCGGCCGCGGCTACAGGGTCCGTTTCGTCTTCTCAACGACCCGCACGTCTCGAATCCCGGTGTCGGGATACTCGCCGTCCTCGTCTTTCTCCGCCGCCTTCACCATGTCCCAGACGACGTTCAGGCCGGTGGTCGTGCCTTCGAGCGCCTCCATCTCACAGCCGGTTTTGCCCGTCGTCTCGACAGCGACGGTCAGCGTCACGCGGTCCTCGCCCACGTCGAACTCCGTCTCGACGTTCGTAATCGGAATCTGGTGACACATCGGAATCGTCTCCCACGTGTGCTTGACGGCTTGCACGGCGCCGACGCGGGCGGTGGCGAGCACGTCGCCCTTGCCGATCTGGTCGTCGGTGATGGCCGCAATCGTCGACGGCTGGAGGTGAATCTCGCCGCGCGCGACGGCGCGACGCGCCGTGTCGGGCTTGTCGCCCACGTCGACCATCTGGACGTTCCCCGACTCGTCGGTGTGAGTCAGGTCGTCGGACTCGTCACTCATCGGCATCACCCCACAGGGCCCGCGGCAGTGCAGGGAGGAGGTCGCTCGCCAGCAAGCCATAGCCACGGTCCTCGACGACGTGGTCGCCTGCGAGGCCGTTCGCGTAGGCGGCGAGCGTTCCCGCGTTGAGGGGCGCTTGCGTCGCGAGGAGGGCGCCCGCTGTCCCCGCGAGTACGTCGCCGGTGCCGCCGACGGTCATGCCCGGGTTGCCCGTGCGGTTCACGCGGGCGTCGCTCCCGTCGGCAATCACGTCGTAGGCGCCTTTCACCAGCAGCGTGTGACCGATGTCGGCGGCGAAGTCGGCGACGGCGTCGAGTCGCTCCCGCCAGTCGTCGGCGCTCGGCCCGCCCATCGCGCGGAGTTCGCCCTGATGGGGCGTACAGAGGAGGGTGGCGTCGGTGTCGACATCCGGGACGACCTGCAGGGCGTCGGCGTCGACGACTGCGCGCCCGTCGTAGTCGGCGAGGAACGCGCGGACGGCGTCGAGCGTCGCGGGGTCGTCGCCCAAGCCGGGGCCGAAGACGACGGCGTCGTGGTCGGCGGCGAGGGCACGAATCCGGTCGAGGTGGTCGGTCGTGAGTCGGTCGCCCTCGAACGGCCGGACGATGAGGCCCTCCTCGAAACTCTGCACCTCGCGGGCGACGGATTCGGGACAGACGACGCGAACGAGGTCGGCCCCGGCGCGCATCGCCGCCTGCGCGGCGAGGGCGGGGGCGCCGGTGTAGGGGCCGCCGCCGACGACGAGGACTTCGCCGAACGCGCCCTTGTGGGCGTCCGCCGGGCGCGAGAGGACGGTGCGGTCGCCCGGCCCCGCGAACAGTTCGGCCGTTTCGGGGATGCCGATGTCGGCGACGGTCACTTCGTGGTCGTCGAGGCCGGGTTTGGCGTCGTGGAAGGTGACGACGTGGTCGGCGTCGACGGCGACGCCGGCCGCCTCGCCCGTGTCGGCGTCGACGCCCGAGGGCACGTCGACGGCGACGACGGTGGCGTCGGTGTCGTTGATGGCCGCTGCGGCCGTGTGCTCCGGTTCGCGGAGCGCGCCCGTCACGCCCGTGCCGAGCATCGCGTCGACGACCACGTCGGGGTCGTCGAGCGCCAGTTCCTGCGCGTCGCGGACGACGCGGGTATCGTATTCGGCCCGTTCCAGCGCCACCCAGTTCTCGCGGGCGATGTCGGTCGCGATTGTCTCGGGCCGCCCGAGGAGGTGGACGGTCGGGTCGTGGTCGTCGAGAAAGCGCGCGGCGACGAAGGCGTCGCCGCCGTTGTTGCCGCGGCCACAGACCAGCGCCACCGAGTCGCCGGGCGCGGCCACGCGCCTGACCGCCCTCGCGACGGCGTTACCGCTCGACTCCATCAACTGCTTGCGCGGGACGCCGAGGGCGGCGGCGTTCTCGTCCACCGCCGCCATCCGCTCTGCCGTTATCATGGGTGGACGTTGCTCCGACGGCCGTTATAGTATTCGCCACGGCGTCGTCGCCCGCCATACGTATCATTCGAGTTACCGAATGAGATTCTGGCGAAGGGTTTTGGGGGTCGATGCGGAACCGACGACGTAATGTCGGGGCTCTTGCCCACCCGTCTCGAGCGAGACGTAACGCCCGAGGGAGAAGGGGACCTCCGCGTCCTGTCGCTCACGGACGACGACGCCGAACAGCTGCTCGACTCCGTCTCCTCTGATACGGCGCGAGCGATTCTGACAGCCCTCGAAGAGCGTCCGGCGACCGTCTCCGAACTCGCAGAGTCGGTGTCGACGTCGCTCCAGAACGTCCGCCACCACATCGGCAACTTGGAGGCCGCCGGCTTGGTGGCTGAGGCGGGCACCCGGTACTCCGTGAAGGGACGCGAGATGACGGTGTACGCACCCACGCAGGACTCGCTGGTCGTCGTCGCCAGCGACGACATCGCGAGTGACTGAGGGCGCCGAAACCGGGATAGTGCCGTGGGCCCATTGAGAACTGTGTTCGGTGAATCCGACGCCGTCCGGGCGGTCGACTGTCCGCCGAGCGTCCGCCGAGCCGACAGGCCGTCGGGTGAGTCGTCGTGACGACGGCTGGCCTCGACCGCCGCATCGAGGAGTACTGGGACTGGATTGCCGTCGCGCTCTTTCTCTTGCTCGCAGTCGACCTGCTGACGACGCTCGCGGCGGCGCGACTGCTCGGCGTCGCCGCCGAGCGCAACCCGCTGATGCGGTGGCTGCTTGGCCGAGACGTCGCCGTCGTGGTCGGGGCCCACCTCGCGGTGGTCGTCCTCGTCGCCCTCTGTTTCCGCCACCTGCTCGACCGCCTGCGTCGGACACCCGAACCGGCGAGTTACTACTTCGCGCTCCTCATCGAGGTGTGGCTGGGCGTCCTCGTCGCCGTCGGCCTCGGCGTCTTCGCCAACAACCTCTCCGTCATCGTGCTGGGCGAGAGCCTGCTGTGACGGAACGAGGTATTTATCCGAAGACGACGCCAGCGGGTAGGTAATGGGCGAGACGTGGCGGACGGTGTTCGGCCACGACGAGCCGTACCCCGAACAGGCTGACGGCATCGAGACGGCCATCGACACCGCCGACCGGGGCGGCTTCGCGGTCATCGAGGGCGCCTGCGGCACGGGCAAGACCATGCTCGCGCTGACGGCGGGCATCGACCGGGTGCGCGACCCCGACTCGCCGTTCGAGCGAGTCGTCGTGCTCACGAGCGTCAAACAGCAACTCCGCCAGTTCGAGGCGGACGTTCGCACCATCAACGAGAACCTGCCCGACGACTGGCAGCCAGTCTCGGCGCTGACGCTCGTCGGCAAGGCCGACGTGTGTCCGTACAGCCGTGAAAACGTGGCCGACATCGACGACACGACCGTCTACGACCGCTGCGAGGGGCTTCGCGAGCGAACGCGCAACCTGACTGGTTCGGAGGGGCCGACGACGGCCGCGGCGCTGGCGAGCGACGCTCGGCAGGCTCAGACGGGGTTGCTCGACTCCGGGCAAGACCCGTCGGCCGGCCCCGACTATCTGGAGACGGCAGGCGAACTGACGCCGTATCTCCCCGAAACCGCGGACTACGAAGGGACCGAATACTGCCCCTTCTACGCGCAGTATCTGGAGGACCTGCCGGAGGAGGGCGACCCCATCGAGGCCGTCCCCTTCGACTTCGAGGACGCCGGCCTCCTCGATACCGAGGACCTCGTGGGCCTCTCGGCGAGTCACGGCACCTGTCCGCACTCGATGCTAGGCGCACTCTTGCCCCACGTCGAAGTCGCCATCGGCAACTACTATCACGCGTTCGACCCGCGGACGGTCGACTCCTTCACCGGCGCCCTCCTCGACGACTCGACGTTTCTGGTCTGTGACGAGGCGCACATGCTCGAACCGCGGGTGCGTGACCTCGTGAGCGACGGCGTGGCGGACGCGACGCTCCGCGACGCCGAATCGGAGCTGACGCGGGCGATTCAGCCCGTGGAACTCGACCCGGAGACGCAGGAGGCGGCCGTCGTCCGCGGGGAGCTGGAGGAGGTGGACGTGAGCCTCGCGGAACTGAAGACGACGCGGTCGTTCGTCCGGGACCTGCGCGAGGAACTCGACCGTCAGGTGCAAGCGCATCTCGACGCCGAACACCCGTCGTGGCGGGCGTCGCTCGACGACCTCTCAGACGACGAAATCCCGCTCCGGGACCCGGAGACGCCGGAACCGGACGCCATCACCGAGTGGGCGAGCGAGAACTACGGCGACGACGTGTGGGTGCGCGCCGAATCCGTCGGCGCCGCCGTCGCGCGCGCCCTGAACTCCCTCGAAGAGGAGGACCGCGAGCGAGCGATTACGACGGTCGGCCGCGTCCTCGGCTCGTGGTACCGCGCAGACCACGGGCGACACTTCCGGGAAATCGACCTCTCGCGGACGTGGAACGAAATGGAACCCGCCGACTCGTGGCGGCGCGCCTACAACGCGCGACTCTCGCTCCACAACTGCGTGCCGGGCGACGCCATCGCCGACCGCCTCGACGACTTCGGCGGCGGCGTCCTGATGTCGGCGACGCTCGAACCCCTCGACGTGTTCCGGACGGTGACGGGACTGGACGAACTCGCGGACGACGGGCGCCCGGTCGTCGAGCGAACGTACGGACTCGGATTCCCCGCCGAGAACCGCGCGAGTTTCGCCGTCGATGCCCCGGCGTTCACCCACGAGAACCGCGCGGGCGACGCGAGCGAGACGCGAGACGTGTACGTCGACGCCGTCGCCGAAGTCGCCGGTCGCGAGGGGAACGTCCTCGTCGGGATGCCGAACTACGCGGAGGCGAAGTGGATGGCCGGCGAGTTGGAGGCCCGCCTCGACACGCCGGTCTTGCTCGACGAATCGAGCGACGACGGGACGACACAAGCGTTGAAACACGACTTCTTCGCGGGCGGAGACAAGACACTCGTCACCAGCATCCGCGGGACGCTGACGGAGGGCGTCGACTACCGCGGCGACCGGTTGCACGCCGCCGTCGTCTGCGGCGTGCCGCTGGTCGATACGACCAGTCCGCGGACACGCGCCGTCGTGACGGCGTACGACCGGGCGTTCGGGTCCGACGGCCGCGGCGGCCGGAGCGGATTCGAGACGGCGCTGACCGTGCCCGCGGTTCGGAAGGCGAGACAGGCAATCGGGCGGGTGATTCGCGGCCCCGAGGAGCGAGGCGTTCGCGCCCTCGTCGACGCCCGCTACGCCCGCGACCGGTGGAACGGCGTCCGCGACTACTTCCCGGAGTGGGAGCGAGAGGAGTTCCAGCCGGTCAGTCCGGAGATGCTGTCGCTGGGGTTAGACCGGTTCGAGCGGACAGAGTGAGCGGTCACAACGACGCTAGGGCGTCGGACGGCGGCCGCTCCAGGCCTCTCGGCACTCGTCGTCGCAGAAGTGGAGATGCGAGATGTCGCCGTCCTTGACCCACGAGACGACCCGGTGGTCCGGCTCCTGCATAATCTTCTTTCCGCACGTGTGACACGTCGGTGCGGTGCTCTCGTCGACGTCCTCCCCAATGTCTGACGTGGGGTCGATCATCTTTCCAGTCAGTAACGGGAAGCCAGTCTTAAAACCCGCTATCTCGCGCCGCCACGACGATCAGCTCCCCGGATGGGGGCAGGTCATCGTGGTGCGTGCGTCGAGGTCGGTGTAGGTGCGTTCGCGGCCGTCGGGCCAGCGGACGGTGAGCGATTCGGGCGTCGCCGACCCGAGGCCGAAGTGGGCGACGGGTTCCATCTGGCACAGGTAGCCGCTCCCGGCGTCGATGACGCGGGACTGGTGGCCGGCGTCCGTCTGGAGGTCGACGCGCGCGCCCCGGGCCGGCGCACCGTTGGCCGTCAGGGGTCGCACCCGAAGCCAATCGCCGTCGTTCGGGGCCGCGAACAGCGAGAGGGGTTGGGCCTCCCCCTCGCCATGGACCACGAGGAGTTCGAGCGTCCCGTCGCCGTCGATGTCGGTGACGGCGGCGCCCGTCCCCAGCCCCTCGGATTCGAGGGCATCGCCGACGCCCGTCTGGGTCCACCCGCCATCGTCGACGAGGAGGCGGTTCGGGGCGCCGAGGCAGTTCATGAACAGTTCCTGTCGGCCGTCGTTGTCGAAGTCGGCGGCGATGACGGTCCGGACGCGCGCCGGCCGGGCGAGGTCGGGCGGTGCGGTGTCGGTGAAGGCATCGTCGGCGAGTGTGAACAGACGGTTCTCGCCGTTCCAGTTGCCACAGACGATGTCGGGCGTCGACGCGCCGTCCGGGGTGACGAGCGCGGCCCCGCGGGCGTTCTCCTCCGGGTCGTCGACGCCGTACTCCCGCGCCACGTCGACGAACGTCCCGCCGGCGTTCCGAAGCAGGAGGTTCGGCCCGCGCTCCGTGCCGAGAAAGAGGTCGGTCCGGTCGGAGAGAATGGGGCCGACGACAACCGAGCGCCCGCCGGTCACTATGTCGAGACCGACGGCGTCGGCGAGGTCCGTGATACCGCCGTCGTCACCCACCTCGTAGAACCGTCCGGGAGAACCGTAGCCGGTGACGTACATCCCGTAGCGCCCGGTTCCGAGGCGGTCGATGGCGGCGACCGACCGGCCCACGCGGTAGTTCTCGCGGCCGCGGTTGAGCGGGTCGGCGAAGAGGTCACGCCACGTCCCCTCGCCGGTCGGGTCGAGCAACAGGTCCGCCTCGTTGGAGGTGCCGCCGAAGGAGGCGACGTTGTGGACGTACACCTCCTCGCGGCCGTCGGCGTCGAGGTCGGCGGCGGCGACGCCGATGGCGTGTCGCCCCTCGTCGGCGAGGACGCCACACGCCGTGTCGACGACGCGGCCGTCGTCCCACCGGAGGACGCGATTGGCGGCGCCGAAGCCAGCGACGAAGACGCGTGCCCCGTCCGGCCCGGCAGTGACGGCCGCGCCGTACCCCCGAAACGGAGGGTTGTCGGCGAGCAGCCCCGAGCGGTCCTCGAACATACTTCCCCCAGCAGTCGCGGGGTTAAGAGTCGCACGCTCCGGCGTCTACTCCCGGACGTCGGCGAGGGTTTGCTGGACTGCCTCCTCGCCCACCGCGGCGGCGAGGTGTTCGAATCCGCGACGCTCGCGGCGGTCGCCCGCGTTGGCGACGAGGCGGGAGACGATGAACTCCGGCGTCGACTTGCCGACGGTGCCGAAGCGCGGCTGGTAGTCCACCCGGAGGTCGAGGTCGGAGGTCAGCCCCTCCGCGAAGATGCCGTCGATGCGAGCGGCGTCGGGGAGCGGACTCAGGTCGTCGGCGAGGTGCGTGACGTAGACGCCGAGGGCGCCGCGCTCGACGGTGAGGTCGACCAAGCCGTTCAGGAGGTCCGCGGCCCGCCCGGGTTCGGTGATGGCCTCGAACTCGTCGACGAGCATCAGCGTCCGCCCGTCGTCGGTGAGCGGCGGGACGATGGACTTCAGCGTCGACTCCAGCACGCCCGCGTTGAAACTCGCGTGACGGCGGTGGAAGACGATAGCGTCGAACCGTCCGACTTCGGCGCGGTCGGCGGGCACCGGCAACCCCATCGCAGCGAGTAGTGCGACCGAACAGCAGGTTTCGAGCAGCGTCGTCTTCCCGCCGCTGTTCGCGCCGGTGAGGACGGCCACGCGGTCACCGCTCGGCGGCGACAGGCCGTGGTCGCCGACGGCGTAATCGACCGGCTCCGGGTCGTCGAGAAAGAGGTTGCGCGCCCCCTCGACGGCGAGGCCGTCGCCGCCGAGTATGGGCCGGGTGAGGTCGTGCGCCGCCGCGAAGCGGGCAAGGGAGAGGTCGACCGCCACGTCGTCGACGGCGGCAACGGCCCGGTCGATGTCCTCGCGGGCGTCCGCGATGGCGGCGCGAAGGTCGTCCTCCACTTCGCGTTCGCGCTCCGTCTCGCGTCGCTCCAGGTCGTCCACCAGCGCTCGGAGCGACGTGCTCACGAAGTCGGCGGCGTCGCGGGCGTCGTCCGGCGCCACCTCCTCGACGGCCGCCCGTGAAAGGCGAGTCTCGCGGTCGACGTAGTCCGCGAAGGCGCGCCGGAAGTCCTCGAGGTCCCTGACGCCCGTCTCGCGCACCCGTTCGAGCACGTCGAACGACGAGTTCTCCAGCTCGCGGGCGTCGTCGAGGCGGGCGCGCACGTCGTCGAGTCGGTCG
This sequence comes from Haloplanus vescus, assembly GCF_900107665.1. Classification (NCBI taxonomy): domain Archaea; kingdom Methanobacteriati; phylum Methanobacteriota; class Halobacteria; order Halobacteriales; family Haloferacaceae; genus Haloplanus; species Haloplanus vescus. The sequence continues at coordinate 253,656 of NZ_FNQT01000002.1, read as the reverse complement.
TCGGCGCCCGCGGCGACGCCGTCGGGCGTGACGTACTGCAAGGCGTCGGCGGCCTCGCGGACGGCGTCGGGGTCGATGTCGCCGAGGGCGTCGAACGTGTCGCCGTCGAGGCCTGCGTCCCGGAGCGCGAGGGCGGCGTCGACGGCGGCGCGTTCGGTCCCGTCCGCGTCGTCGTAGGCATCGAACGCCGCGACGACGGCGTCGCGGCTCGCGTCGTCGAGGCTCTCCCACGCCTCGCGAGCGGCCTCGACGGCATCGAGGCGGGCCGTGACGGCGTCGGGGTCCGAGAGCGGCGTCAGCACGCGGATTCGGTCCGCGGCGTGGCGCGTCAGGGCGTACTCGCTCGCGAGTGCGAGGAGGTCGTCGTACACCTCGCGTGCGTCGCGCGTTGCGAGGGCGTCCATCCCCGCCTCGTCGTTGGCGCGACGGAGGATGCGCGTCGCTCGGCCGCGCGTGACCCCGGCGTCGGTGAGCGCGCGCACGTCCGCGGATTCGATGGCGTCGACGGCCGCCTCGGCCCCCAGCGTCTCGCGGAGGCGGTCGCTCGTCTTCGGTCCCACACCCCAGAACTCCTGCAGTCGCATACCGGTGGCAGTCGGGCCGCGCGTATAGTGGTTTCCCGCGCTCCGACAACGACACGCCTTTTCCGCCGGCCCGAGTAGGCGTGGTATGGACGCGAAGCGGGAACTGACGAGCGTCGACCTCGCCGCTCTCGTCGCCGAACTCAACCGGTACGAGGGCGCGAAAGTCGACAAGGCCTACCTCTACGACGACGACCTTCTCCGATTTCGGATGCGGGATTTCGACCGCGGACGCGTGGAACTGATGATCGAAGTGGGCGAGGTGAAACGCGCCCACGTCGCCGACCCGGACCACGTCGCGGACGCACCGGGACGCCCGCCGAACTTCGCGATGATGCTTCGCAATCGGCTCAGCGGCGCCGACTTCGCCGGCGTCGAGCAGTACGAGTTCGACCGCATCCTCGAGTTCACGTTCGAACGCGACGACGAGAACACGCGCATCGTCGCGGAACTGTTCGGGCAGGGGAACGTCGCCGTCCTCGACGAAGCGGGCGAAGTCGTCCAGAGCCTCGAAACGGTGCGACTCAAGTCACGCACCGTCGCGCCGGGGTCGCAGTACGGCTTCCCCGAGTCGCGCCTGCACCCGCTGGAGATGAGTTACGACGCCTTCGTCCGGCGGATGGAAGAGTCCGACACCGACGTGGTGCGGACGCTCGCCACCCAACTCAACTTCGGCGGCCTCTACGGCGAGGAACTCTGTTCGCGCGCCAACGTCGAGAAGACCCTCGACATCACCGAGGCCGACGAAGAGGTGTACGAGGCACTCTACGACGCCATCGGTCGACTGGGTGACCGCCTGCGCGAGGGCGACGTGGAACCGCGCGTGTACCTCGAAGACGACCACGTGGTCGACGTGACGCCGTTCCCGCTAGAGGAGCGTGAAGGGCTGGCACAGGAGGCCTACGACTCGTTCAACACCGCGGTCGACGAGTACTTCAACCGACTCCAGCGCGAACCCGAGGAGGAGACGTCGACGGGGACGGAACGCCCCGACTTCGAGGCGGAAATCGCCAAACAGGAGCGCATCATCGAGCAACAAGAGGGTGCCATCGAGGGGTTCGAAGAGCAGGCGGAGGCGGAACGCGAACGCGCCGAGGCGCTGTACGCCAACTACGACCTCGTCGACGACATCATCTCGACGGTGCGTGACGCCCGCGAGGCGGGCGAGGGGTGGGACGACATCGAAGCGACGCTGGAAGAGGGAGCGGAACGCGGCATCCCCGCCGCGGAGGCGGTGGTCGACATCGACTCGAAGGAGGGGACGGTGACGGTCGACTTAGACGGCACGCGTGTGCCGGTCGACGCCGCCATGGGCGTCGAGAAAAACGCCGACGAGCTGTACAAGGAGGCGAAGCGAGTCGAGGAGAAAAAGGAGGGTGCACAGGCGGCCATCGAGAACACGCGCGAAGAGTTGGAGGCGGTCAAACAGCGCCGCGAAGCATGGGAGGCCGACGACGACGAGGACGAAGCGGACGACGACGAGGAACCGGAGGACGTAGACTGGCTCTCGCGGTCTTCCGTCCCCATCAAACAGCCCGAACACTGGTACGAGGATTTCCGGTGGTTCCACACGAGCGACGACTTCCTCGTCGTCGGCGGGCGGAACGCCGACGAGAACGAGGCTCTCGTCAAGAAGTACATGGAGAGCAACGACCGCTTCTTCCACACGCAGGCCCACGGCGGCCCGGTGACGATTCTGAAGGCGACGGGGCCGAGCGAGAAGGCTCGCGACGTCGATTTCCCCGACTCCAGTCTCCGAGAGGCGGCGCAGTTCGCCGTCGCCTACTCCTCGGTCTGGAAAGACGGCCGCTTCGCAGGTGACGCGTACATGGTCGACCCCGACCAGGTGTCGAAGACGCCGGAGAGCGGAGAATACATCGAGAAAGGCGGGTTCGTCATCCGCGGCGACCGCACCTACTTCCGAGACGTGTCCGCGAGCGTCACCGTCGGCATCCAGTGTGAACCCGAGACGCGCGTCGTCGGCGGCCCGCCGGCGGCAATCGAGCCGAAGGCGGCGACGACCCTGCGGCTGGAGCCCGGAAAATACGCCCAGAACGACGCCGCGAAGCTGTGTTACCGACGGTTCAAAGAGCAGTTCGCCGACGAGTCGTTCGTCCGGAAGGTGGCCAGCCCCGACCGCATTCAGGAGTTCCTGCCCCCCGGCGGGAGCGACATCGTCGACGAGTGAGGACGCGGCCGCCGAATCGAATGACAAGGCATGAGTCGTTGGCCCGCGACCCACCGATATGCGAATTCAGAGCCGTGGTCGCGGCGAAGAGGGGCGCACGCGACTGACGGTCGTCCCCGAGAACGTCGACGACCTCTGGCATCTCTCCTACGTCCTCGAACCCGGCGACGACGTCGAGGGCGACACGAGTCGACGCATCCAGCGCGCCGACGACCAGATGCGCGACACCGGTGGCGAACGCGAACACATCCACGTCACCCTCGAAGTCGAGGACGTGGAGTTCGCCCGCTTCGCCAACCGCCTGCGCGTCGGCGGCACTATCGTCGGCTGTTCCCGGGAGGACCAGCTCGGCCACCACCACACGATTAACGTCGAGGAACACGACGAGCTAACGATTGTCAAACACTTCAAGCCGGACCAGATGGAGCGCATCGAGGAGGCCGAATCCGCGTCCGAGAACCCGGACGTGGCTATCGCGACGGTGGAGGAGGGCGAAGCGCACGTCCACACCGTCGCCCAGTACGGCACCGAGGAATACGCGTCGTTCACCCGCCCGACTGGAAAGGGGGAGTACGCCCGCCCGCGCGAGGAACTGTTCGCGGAGTTGGGTGAGGCGCTGGCCCACCTCGACCCCGACGCAGTCATCCTCGCCGGCCCCGGCTTCACGAAACAGGACGCCCTCGACCACTTCGATGAGGAGTTCCCGGACGTGTCCGAGAAGACGACCACCGTCGACACCTCGGGCGTCGGTGACCGCGGCGTCCACGAAGTGCTCAAGCGCGGCGCCCTCGAAGACGTGCAGACAGAGACGCGCATCGCCCGCGAGGCGGAACTCATCGACGACTTGACCGAGCGGATGGCGACGGGCGAGAAGGCGACGTACGGCCCCGAGGCAGTCGCCGAAGCAGCGGAGTACGGCGCCATCGAGACGCTCCTCGTCCTCGACGACCGACTCCGGGAGGAGCGACAGGGACGCGGCGATTGGGACGTGGACGCCGACGAGATAATCACGTCCGTCGAGCGCCAAGGCGGGGACGTGGTCGTCTTCTCCGGGGAGTTCGACCCCGGACAGCGCCTGAAGAACCTCGGCGGCATCGCAGGATTGCTACGTTATCGACTGGAGTGAGATGCAGCGACACCAACTCGGGCAGGCGCTCATCGGCGTCGCCTGCGCCCTCTTCGTCGGCGGCGCGGTGGCGCTCGTCGCCGGACTACTCGGCGCCGGCGCGGTAGTCCCCATCGGCGTCGTTGCGCTCGGCTGTCTCGGCCTCGGCGGCGCGCTGGCGATGCCGGAGTAACTACTCTCGCCCCGTCAGCGCGTCGCTCGCGGGGGCGAAGTCGATGGTGCTGCCCAGTCCCGCGTCCTGGGCCTTCTCGTACACGAGGGCCGCGCCGGCGGCCGTCTCGATGCCCGTCCCACCGCTGTCGAAGACGGTGATTTCGTCCTCGTCGGTCCGGCCCTCGGCGACGCCCGCGACCACCTCACCGAGTTCGGCGTGGCAGTGGTCGGCGTCGACAGCGCCGGAGTCGACGGCGTGCATGTACGACCCCGCGTCCTGCGTGAGTCGGTCGCGGAGGTCGACCACGTACGTCGCACGCTCGACGGTCCGCTCGTCGAGTTCGCGTTTCTCGGGGTGGTACTGCCCCATCGCGGTGACGTGCGTCCCGGGGTCGAGTAAGTCACCGTCGAAGACCGGTTCTGGCGAGTTGGTGGCGGTGACGACGATGTCGGCGCCCTCTACGGCAGCGGCGCTGGAGGAGACGGCGGCGACGCTGGCGTCGAGGCGGCGGTCCATCTCGCCCGCGAAGGACTCGCGACTCGACTTGGTGGGGGAGTAGACCCAGACGGTTTCGATATCGCGGACGGTGTCGATGGCGCGGAGTTGGCCGCGGGCCTGCGCGCCGGAGCCGAAGACACCGACGGCGGTGGCGTCGGGGCGGGCGAGGGCGTCGACGCCGACGGCGCCCGTCGCCCCCGTCTTGAACGGGTTCATGCTCGCGCCGTCGAGGAGCGCGAGCGGTTCGCCGGAGTCGGCGTCGAACAGCGGCGTGACGAACCACGCGTCGCCCTCGCCGAAGCCGGCGCTGTACATGTAGCCGCCCATCACGCCCGTGTCGGGGAGGACGGCGGTGTAGGAGGTGAACAGGCCGGCAGGGTCGTCGTTGTAGAGCGCGGTCCGGGGGTCGGCGGGCGCGCCCTCGCCGCGCTGGCGGTAGCCGTCGCGGACGGCGTCGACGTACTCGGCGGGCGTCGCGAGGCCGGCAACGTCGTCGCTGGACAGGAACAGCGTCTCGGTCATATCCGGAGTCCGAGCGGACGACAGTTATAGCTACGGCGCGGTCAGGGGCGCTCGACGTGGTCGGAGCGTTCTCGCTCGGAGTCGGGAACCGGTTCGGGGGCGGCCCGTTTCCGCCGGTCGGCGCGGTACAGCCGAAGCATCTCCTCGAGGAGGATGGCGTGGCGGTCACCAGCCGCGTACTGGTGGTCGATGAAGTCCTCGGCGTCGTTGAACTTCCCGCGGAGCGCGAGTTTGCGGACGAACGATACCGACTCGAAGAAAGGCGGTTCCTCCCGGTCGGTGTCGGCCCCGAGGGTCTGTTCGGGGTCCGGCATCACTTCCGACTTGATTTCGCGGTAGTCGATGGTCTCCGGGTCGTAATCGTCGAGCACCTGATTCAGGACGTAGTCCGTCGAGAAGCGATAGAACTCGGATTTGCTCTCGAAACGGCCGTCCTCGACCAGCGCTTCGATTTCGCCGACAACAGACTCGGGAAACCGGACGGTGCTCTTGACCATATGCCACACCGAGCATCTGAAGGATAATATACCTTTGTCAGACGCGTCGGAGAGGCTGGCGGTGTCAGTAATGGCGACTGCCGGGGCAGTGACACACGTCACCACTCGTTCTGATGCCATTAACAATAATTATATTTCAAGTTCATCTCAGAAGCAATTAAATGCCTCGGACCCGTTACTACGTGTATGAACGGGAACGACCGATCTATCGTTGGGCTGGCGTCGCTGGCCCACGCGATGGTCCATACCTACGAGTTGTCCATCCCGATTTTCGTCTCTATCTGGCTGCTGGAGTTCGACGTGCTCCAGCTCGGCGGGATGGAGTTCGGCGTCACGCAAGCGACGCTCGGGCTGATAGTTACCGCCGGGTACGCGCTGTTCGGTATCGGTGCGCTCCCCGGTGGCGTCATCGTCGACCGCCTCGGCTCTCGGCGCCTCATCGCCGTCTGTCTGTTCGGGATGGCCGGCGCCTTCTTCCTGCTCGGCACCGCGTCGACGCTCGTCGTCGTGACGCTCGCACTCTTGCTGTGGGGCGCGGCGGCCAGCGTCTACCACCCTGCGGGACTGACGCTCATCAGCAAGGGTGTCGACGAGCGCGGAACCGGCTTCGCCTACCACGGCATCGCGGGCAACCTCGGCATCGGTCTGGGTCCGCTCGTCACCGCCATCCTCCTCCTGCTGTTCGACTGGTCGACGGTGGCGATGATTCTCGCCGTTCCCGCCGCCGTCGCCGGGTTGTACGCCCTGCGCGCGGAATTCGACGAGACGGCCGCCGTCGACGCCGTCGCCACCGATGGGAGCGGGACGGCCCGCGGACAGAGCGGCGTCGACTCGCTCGGCGAGTTCGCCGTTACCTCGAAGCAGCTGTTCTTCGGCGCCTTCGCCGTCGTCTTCGCCATCGTCGTCGCCAACGGCCTCTACTACCGCGGCGTGTTGACCTTCCTCCCCGACCTGCTGTCGGGAATGCCGGGTTTCGAACCCGTCGCGCTCTCGTCGCTCGTCCCCGGACTGGAGGCCAGCAGTGACCGGACCCTCAACCCCGAGCGATACTTCTACGCCGGCCTGCTACTCGTCGGCGTCGCCGGCCAGTACGTGGGCGGCAAACTGACCGACCACATCTCGCCGGAGAAGGGCATCGCAGCGGTGTTCGGCACGCTCGCCGTCCTCGCGCTTGCCTTCCTCCCCGTGGCGTCGCTGGGCATCGCGCCCCTGCTGGTCTTCGGCGCGCTCTTCGGCGCGACGCTCTTCGCGGCACAGCCGCTCTATCAGGCCGCCGTCGCCGACTACTCGCCCGCCGGCACCCGTGGCCTCTCGTACGGCTACGTCTACCTCGGCACCTTCGGCGTCGGCGCCCTCGGTGGTGCGCTCGCCGGTGCCATCCTCACCTACGCGAACGCGAGTGCGCTCTTCGCGACGCTCGCTGGCGTCGCCGTCGTCGCCGCGGTGCTCGCGACGGTCCTCCTGCGCCGAAAACAGAGCGAAGAAACCGACGAAACCGCCGCTTAGCGGAGTTTGAAGTAGACCGTTCGCCAGACTGCGAGGCCGACGAGGCCGACGCCGAGCGAGACGGCGACGAACGTCAACTGTACCCCACCGTGGACGAGCGGCGTCGCCCGGATGCCGAGTGCGATGGCGTCCGCGAGGAGCCACGACCGGAGCGCGAGGGGGACGGCCGCCTTCGACGACTCCGCGGCACCGGGCGAGTAGGCCCCGAGAAGCGGCGCGGCGAGTATCCAGCCCACGAGGAAGGGCGCGATGGTCACCGCGAGATACCCCGGATTCGACGTGACGAAGGCGACGCCGTGGTGGCGAATCGTCCCCCCGCTGAACAGGACGGCGATGAGAAGCAGGTCACCGACCGCTATCGGGGTCGTGCGCCCGTCCAGACGACGCTCGAAGAAGTCCGCGACTGCGTTGGCCATATCCGGCCATTCGCCCGGGGCCTAATGGCTCTCTCGTTTTTTCCCGACGACCGATACCGCGAACGCCAACGGTTTTCCGGTCGGTGGCGTAGCCCGCCCATGGAGTTCGCCGTGCTCGGCTGGCCGGAAGACGGCCCGACGCTCCGACTCGATTACCGGCGCTTCGCGTACGCCGGCAAGTTCGTCGTCGGGTCGACGGGGAAGGCCGTCGTCCGCGACGGCGCCGAGTCGGCGGGGAAGTACGCCGACCACGTCCTCGCGGCCGCGTCGTTCAGCCCCGACCGCACCGACGCCGACTGTCTCGTGGTGCGATACGTGACCGTCCGCGACGACCGGCAAGGCGAGGGTCTCGGGTCGCGCTTGCTGGCGTTCGTCGCCGCCCGCGCCGCCGACCACGGCTACGAGCAGGTCCGCATCGCCGTCAACAACCCCGCGGCGTTCGTCGCTGCCTATCGCGCCGGGTTCGCGTTCACCGGCCGCGAGACGGGGCTGGCCGAACTCGTCTGCGAGCGACCCGCCGACGCACCGGCGACACGCGACGCCGACGCCTACCGCGACGGCCTCGACCGCTATCGAGAGCGCGACCTCGATTCGGCGGCCCGGGACCGACTCGACGCGAAGGCGGCGGCCGGCCCGCCCGCCCCTATCGACGCCGAACCCGGGAGTTGAAATCGGACGGCGCCGTACGGAGCGGCAATGGGTAATGCAGACCTCCGCCAACTCGCCGCTCTCTCGGACGTGTCGTGGGACGAGGTGGCCGGAAGCGTCGTCGCCGTCGACGCGCACAACTGGCTGTATCGCTACCTCACGACGACGGTCAAGTGGACGAACGACGCGGTGTACACCACCGCCGAGGGCGAGGAGGTGGCGAACCTCGTCGGCGTCGTGCAGGGCCTCCCGAAATTTTTCGACCACGATATCACGCCCGTGTTCGTCTTCGACGGGGGCGTTACGGAACTGAAAGACGCGGAGGTGAGCGAGCGACGCGCGAAACGCGAACGCGCCGAGGAGCGACTGGCCGAAGCCGAGGAACGCGGCGACGCCGTCGAAGCCGCGCGCCTCGAAGCCCGCACGCAGCGCCTGACCGACACGATTCTCGAGACGACGCGCGACCTCCTGAGTCTGCTGGACGTGCCCGTCGTCGACGCACCCGCCGAGGGAGAGGCGCAGGCGGCGTACATGGCCCGCCGGGGCGACGCCGACTACGCAGGGAGCGAGGACTACGACACGCTGTTGTTCGGTGCGCCCCACACGCTCCGTCAACTGACGAGCAAAGGCGAACCGGAGCTGATGGACCTCGACGCGACGCTCGACCGTCACGGCATCACGCTCGAACAGCTCGTCGACGTGGCGGTCCTCTGTGGCACGGACTTCAACCCCGGCGTCGACGGCGTCGGGCCGAAGACGGCGCTCAAGGCGATCACCGAACACGGCGACCTCTGGAGCGCCATTGAGGCCGAGGGCTGGCAGGTGGCAAACGCCGACCGAGTGCGTACCCTGTTCCGCGACCCGCCCGTGACCGACGACTACGACCTCGACCTCGACCTCGACCCCGACGTGGCCGCCGCCCGGGAGTTCGTCGTCGAGGAGTGGGAGGTCGACGCCGACGAGGTGGCGCGCGGCTTCGACCGCATCGAAGACGCGCTGGTCCAGACGGGGCTGGACCGCTGGACGTAGCCGCGGCAGGTTTTTTCTCCACCCCACTCGTCTGTGAGCATCATGTCCCTCCAGGTCTCTCGCTTCCGCCTCGGCTGGTGGAGTTTCGGCCTCGTCCTCGGGGCAGCGCTCGTCTACGTCGTCCACACCTTCATCGGCACGTTCGTCTTCGGGGTGTTCATCTACTACGCCACCCGGCCCATCTACCGGCGGTTGAAGCGCCGCATCAGGCCGCCGAGTCTCGCCGCGGCCGTCTCGCTGGTCGCGCTCGCTCTCCCGGCACTCGCGCTCATCGTCTACGCCCTGAGCATCGCACTCGACGAACTCCTGAAGTACGTCAACGAGGGGGCGTTCGACCCGACGCGGTGGCCGCTCGTCGATCAGGACCTCCTCGGGAGCATCGCCGACCCCGCGACCCTCCTCGAACTCGACCCGAACCAGTACCTGACCAGTCAGGGCATCCGCTCGCTCGTCTCCTCGCTCGGGTCCGCCGTCGACACGGTGGCGTTCGTCGGCGTCGGCGCCGTCCACCTGTTCGTGATGCTCGCACTCGCGTTCTATCTGCTCCGCGACGGCCACCGCCTCGGCCGGTGGACGGTCAGAAAGTTCGGCGACGACCGGGGCGTCCTCGAAGCGTACGCCCGCGCCGTCGACCGTGACTTCAAGGCCATCTTCTTCGGCAACATCCTCAACGCCGTGTTGACGGGGAGCATCGGCGTGCTCGCGTTCTCGATTCTGAACGTCTACGCGCCGCCGGGACTGGCGATTCCCGCGGCCCCCCTCGTCGGACTGCTCGCGGGCGTTGCGAGCCTGATTCCAATCGTCGGCATGAAACTCGTCTACATCCCTGTCGCGCTCTATCTCGCGGCGATGGGCGTCCTGACCGACCCGTCGGGACTCTGGTTCGTCGCGCTGTTCGCCGGCGTCGCGTTCGTCATCGTCGACACGATTCCGGACTTGGTGCTCCGGCCGTACGTCTCCGGGCGGAGCCTCCACGTCGGCAGCCTGATGATTGCGTACACCTTCGGGCCGCTCCTCTTCGGCTGGTACGGTATCTTCCTCGCGCCGATGCTGCTGGTGTTGGTCATTCACTTCGCCCGACTGGTGCTCCCGGAGCTCATGGACGGCGAACCGCTCCAGCCGTACACGGTCGACCCCGGGTCGCTCGTGACGGTCGAGTCGGACGAAGAGTAGCGACGTTTCTCACCGGTGTTACGAAAAGGAAGCAAGCCACGCGAAAATCGCGTGGATGCTTGCCGCCCTGAATTGGTCCCCGCTGACGCTTCGGCCCTCCAGACGAAGCGTCACCAGTTACTGATGAGTACCCAAACATAAAGATACCGCCTCGCTGTCAGAGCGATTGTTCGAATGACACGAGAGTCGAAAAGGCCGCAACAGGCCCCCACCACACCGGAGCGTCGGTCTTTTGTCGCCGCCCGGCCAACGCCGGGTATGAAGGTTCGCGGCCAGCGGGAGTGTCAGTCGTGTGGCCACCGGTGGTCGTACTACGAAACGGGGAGTGTCGCCTGTCCCTCGTGTGAGAGTCTGCGAAGCGTCGGCGTCGACGAGCGAACGCTCCACACCGACGCCCCCGTAACGCTCGACCTGACGCCCTACCGGACCGCGTGGGCGGAGGACCGCCTGGCCGACTGCGTCGAGGACTGCAAACGCGACCTGCGCGAGTACCGCCGCCAGCGTGGCTTCATCGACGGAGGCGACCTCCTACCCCTCGACGACACCCTCCTCGCCGCCAACGAACTCCTGCAGGTGGTCGACCTGTTCGACCGGACCCGAAAGCCAACCGACGCCGACGAGCGCTACCTCCACGCGCTCCTCCGGGACGCCGACGAGGGGGGCCGCCCGCCGGTCGATACCGTCTCGGACGCGTGGGCGTCGGCGCGAGGGCTGGGCTACGCGAACGCCATCGCGGACTACCGCCACGACGTGGCCGACTGGCTGGACGAACACCCCGACGAGGAAGCACGGCAGACGCTCGGGACGATTCACGAACACGTCAAGCGCGTGCAGGCACTCGAGGGCGACGTGTCGCTGGACGAAGCGGAGTCGCTCGTGGCGGCGACGCGGGACGTGGGGCGGTATCTGATCGAGGGCGAGATGTCCGCGCTCGCGTCGGCACGGGACCGACTCGAGGCCTTAGTCTAGGTCGACCGGCACGTCTTCCTGCCGGCTCGCCGCCTTGACCGTGTTGTAGAGCAGCATCGCGCGCGTCATCGGGCCGACGCCGCCGGGGACAGGCGTGATGGCGCTGGCGGCGTCTTTGGCGCTCTCGAAGTCAACGTCGCCGACGAGCGTCGATTCGCCGTCGCGTTCGACGCGGTTGACGCCCACGTCGATGACGACGGTGCCGTCGGAAATCATCGACCCGTCGACGAGTTCGGGGACGCCGACGGCGGCGACGACGACATCCGCGCGCTGGGTCTTCTCGGCCAGATTGTCGGTCCGGGAGTGACAGACGGTCACCGTCGCGTTGCCGTAGTCGGCCTTCTGGACGAGGAGGTTCGCGAGCGGTTTGCCGACGATGTTCGACCGGCCGACGATGGTCACGTCCGCGCCCTCCGTCTCCACGTCCGCGGCGTCGAGGAGTTTCAGGACGCCGTGGGGCGTACACGGCTTGAACACGGGGTCACCGGCGACGAGACGGCCCACGTTCTCGGGGTGGAAGCCGTCGACGTCTTTCGCGGGGTCGATAGCGCGGATGACCGACTGGTCGTCGATGTGGTCCGGGACGGGCATCTGGACGAGGATGCCGTTGACATCGGGGTCGGCGTTCAGGTCCTCGACGGTGTCGAACAGTTCCTCGGCGGGCGCCTCGGGGTCGAGTTCCACGTCCAGTGCTTCGATGCCTACCTCTTCGCAGTCCTGCTGTTTCATGGAGACATACGTCTCACTCGCCGGGTCGTCGCTCATGAGCACTGTCGCGAGCGTCGGCGTCACGTCGGCGTCGGCCAACTGGTCGATAGCTGTCGCGAGTCCGTCACGCACGTCGCTGGCGACGGCGTTGCCGTCGATGATCTGAGTCATGTCCCGACAGGCGCGATGAACCGCCTTCAACGCGTTGGTTGGTGCAGTATCGACACCCACGGTTTTGTCGGTCGGGGTCGAAGGGACGTGTATGTACGACGACATACTGCTCGCGACGGACGGCGAACGCGGCTCGGAGAACGCGACGGCCCACGCCATCCGCCTGGCGGCGCTCCACGACGCCATGCTCCACGTCCTCTTCGTCGTCGACAGCGACGTCTACTCCGCGTACAGCGGCGACGAGTACGTCGACGAACGCGAGGGACCGGAGCACGGTCTGGAGGAGGTCGGCGAGGACACCCTCGCGGCGGTCCGGGAGCGGGCCGCCGACCACGGCGTCGAAGTCGTGGAGACACTCCAGCACGGCCGTCCCCACGAGGAAATCGTCGACTACGCCGACGAGAACGGTATCGACCTCATCGTCCTCGGCACTCGTCGCCACCCCACGGAGTACCGGAGTCTGCTGGGCAGCGTCACCGACCGCGTGGTGCGACTGGCCGACCAGGCCGTGACGGTCGTCAAGACCGAGGTCGAGTAAGCATCGCGGTCTTGGAATCGCCGAGCGATTCTCGTCGGGACGGGCCGACGAGAACCGCGTTCGAGTTCCGAGACGCCCGATTAGTCGTACAGCGGGTTCGCGCCACAGAGGTCGTCGACCCGGTCGCTCACGTCGGCGAGGACCGACTCGTCTTCGGGGGCGTCGAGGACACGCGCGATGAGGTCACCCACCTCGCGCATGTCGGCGGCGTCGAAGCCGCGAGTCGTGAGCCCCGCGGTGCCGGCGCGGATTCCGCTCGGGTCGAACGGTGACCGCGTCTCGCCGGGGACGGTGTTGGCGTTGAGGACGACTCCCGTCTCCTCCAGGGCCGCCTCCGCGTCGCCGCCGGAGAGGTCCGGATGCGAGTCGCGCAGGTCGACCAACACCAGGTGCGTATCGGTGCCGCCGGAGACCAGCGAGAGGCCGTGGTCGGCGAGCTGGTCGCCGAGGGCGCGGGCGTTCTCGATCACCTGTTCGGCGTAGTCGGTGAAGGAGTCGTCGAGTGCCTCGCGGAAGCCCACCGCCTTCCCGGCGATGTTGTGCATCAGCGGCCCGCCCTGCACGCCGGGGAAGACGGCGTTGTTGATGGCGTCGGCGTGTTCATCGCCGCACATGATGATACCGCCGCGGCCGGCGCGGATGGTCTTGTGCGTGCTCCCGGTGACGAAGTCGGCGATGCCGACGGGCGAGGGGTGGACGCCCGCGGCGACGAGACCCGTGATGTGTGCGATGTCGGCGATGTGCAGGGCGTTGACGGCGTCGGCGACGGCGTCGATGCGCTCCCAGTCGACCTGTCGGGGGTAGGCAGAGAAGCCGGAGACGATGGCGTCGGGGTCGAACTCGTCGGCCGTTTCTGCGAGTTGCTCGTAGTCGAGATACCCCGTCTCGGGGTCGACGCGGTAGTGTTCCACCTCGTACAGCTGGCCGGCGAAGTTCGCGGGGTGGCCGTGGCTGAGGTGGCCGCCGTGTTCGAGTTCGAGCGAGAGAATCTTGTCGCCCGGATTCAGCATGGCGAAGTAGACGGCCATGTTCGCCTGCGACCCGCTGTGGGGCTGGACGTTGACGTGCTCGGCGCCCCACAGCTCCGTCGCGCGCTCGATGGCGAGTTCCTCGACGACGTCCGCGAACTGGCAGCCGGCGTAGTAGCGCTCGCCGGGGTAGCCCTCGGCGTACTTGTTGGTGAAGACGCTCCCCTGTGCCTCGATGACGGCCTGACTCGCGTGGTTCTCGGAGGCAATCATCGAGAGGGTGGTCCGCTGGCGCGCTTCCTCGTCGTCGATGGCGGTGGCGACGGCCGAATCCGTCGCGCGGAGGTGACTGTAGTCCATGCGTATCCGCGTGCCAAGCGCGGCATAAAGGTATCTCTCGCGAGTCGCCAACCGACAAAATTCAGTAGAATCTACGCCTGAAAATACTCTGTTACGCCCCTGAACCTGCGTTAAAATTAAATACGGATGTGTGGATATTGCTCCCATGGTCGCCGGGGCGAATCTGCACGGGGAGAGCTTAGAGGAGATACTGGAGCAGGTATTCGAGTCGTCGTCGTCGCTGTTGGTGGTCGACCCGAGCGCAGAGACTGTCGAAGCGCTCACCGCTGTCACGACTGCCGCGGCGGACCCGCCGACGATTCGGCTGTTGGCCGACGCGGCGCTGTTGAAAGAGGTGATGGACGACTTCGTGGTGGCGAGCAACGCCGCGGACCACGTCGCCTCGGAGACGCTCAGCATCAGGACGGGCCGGGGCGCGTCGAACACGCTGCTCATCACCGACACCACGGTGTGGACGCTCGTCGAGGCAGGTGACCAGGTGGCGGCACTCGGCGACGATGACGACGAGTTCGTTGAGGCGGCCCGCAACACCTACGAGACGCGCTGGGAGAACGCAGACGAGTTCGACCTGCGAACGCCGCCGCTGTCTCGGATTCGGGAGACGCTCGGCGAAGAGATTGGTCAGGATACGCGTGCCGACTTCGACGCGACGCTGTCGGCGCTGGAGGACGCCCGCGAGGCCGGCGGGGAGTTCGACGAGGTGACGCTCACCATCCTCGTCGCGGCCCGCAACGACGTCCTGTTGTACGACATCAGCAAGTGGGGCGAGGACGTGGGCATCGCGAGCAAGGCGACCTTCTCCCGCACCAAGACGACGCTGGAGGAGGAGGGGCTCATCAGGACGGAGAAAGTCCCCATCGACGTGGGTCGGCCGCGACTGCGACTCAAGCTCAACGAGGACCGCTTCGACGAGGTGACGCCGGCGGAACTCGCCGCGGTGACGCTCAACCGAACCGCCTGAGGCGGATTGTTGTGACTGTTTTCCGGTGGTTCGCCGCCCCGTCTCGGCGAACCTGCGGTACTGACTCACAAACCGCCCGAGCGCGGTCAGTTCACTTTTCCCGACGGCGAGCGTCGACCGTCGCATGGACGTTGGTATCGCGGGGACCGGACCGGCCGCCGAGTCGGTGCGGGCCGCGCTGGACGACATCGACGCGACGCCGACGACGGCGACGCCCGACGAGTTCGGGTCGTACCCTCTCGGCGTCGTCATCGCACCCGCGGGCGCCCCGGCCTTCGAGCGTGCGGACGACGCCGCGCGGCGCTGGGTCGCGGTCGAAATCGGTGGCCTCGGCGGGCGCGTGATTCCGGACCTCGACGCCGCCGTCTCCGTCTTCGCCGACGGCGTCGGCTACCGTGACCTCCAGATGCGCGTCGCGGCGGCGGCCGAGGAGGAGACCACCGGCGACGCGACGGGAAGTCGAAGCGCCGTCCGCCTCGCGGGCGCCGTCGCCGGCCACCGCGCCGTCTCGCTACTCAGCGGCGACGACGTGGCCGGGACCGTCGTCGAGGTGCCCGGCGCCGAACGGCGCGTGCATCGCGTCCCGCGACCCGCCGAACGCGACCGGACGCTCCGGCGCGACCACCGGGACGCCTCGCTGGACGACGCACTCGCACGCGGCGAGCAGGCCGTCGACGACCGAGTCGGCCTCGTGACACAGGTCGGCGAACGCGAGTCGTTCCCAGTGCCGTACTATCTGGCGACGACGACGGACACGACGGCCTTCAGCGACGCGCGGGCCGCCCCCTTCACCGCCGGCGTCGACCACGACTGGGACCGGGCGTTCATGAAAGCCCTCGGCGAGGGGCTGGAGCGGTACTGCGCCGGCGTCTACCACACCGACGCGTTCACCACCGCCCCGCCGTCGGCGGAGACGGTCGACGGCCGGCGGACAGTGTCGCCCGCGGCGTTCGTCCAACCAGAGGGCGACACGAGCGACGACGACATTCCGTGGGTGCCGGGTGAGGACCTGGCAACGGACGCGGAGGTGGCGCTCCCGGCGTCGCTCGTCCACTACCCGCCGCCGGCGGAGCGGCCACGCCCCGCCATCACTACCGGGTTGGGACTCGGCAATTCGGGGTCCGAGGCGCTCCGTTCGGGGCTATACGAAGTCATCGAACGCGATGCGGCGATGCTCTCGTGGTACTCGACGTACGAGCCACTGGGCCTGTCGGTGGCGGACGAGGGGTTCGAGGCGCTGGTCGACCGGGCGCGGGCCGAGGACTTGACCGTGACGCCGCTCTTGCTCACCGCAGACGTTGACGTTCCAGTCGTCGCCGTCGCCGTCCACCGCGAGGGGGAGTGGCCGCAGTTCGCCGTCGGCACGGGCGCGGACTTAGACGCCGTCGCGGCGGCGCGGGGAGCGCTCGCGGAGGCGCTCCAGAACTGGATGGAGCTGCGGGCGATGGGGCCCGAGCAAGCACGGGAAGAGGAGGGCGCAATCGGCCACTACGGCACCTTCCCGCCCGACGCGCAGGCGTTCGTCGACAGCGACGGCGACGTGCCGGCGTCGAGCGTCGGTGCCGACGTGTCGGGCGCCGCGGAACTGGACGCCCTCGTCGAACGCGCCAGCGACGCGCTCTCGGTGTACGCCGCCCGTGTGACGACGCCGGACGTGGCGGACCTGGGCTTCGAGGCGGTGCGCGTCCTCAGTCCCGAGGCCCAACCGCTGTTCGTCGACGAACCGTACTTCGGCGAGCGGATAGAGACGGTGCCACAGGAACTGGGCTACGAACCGCGACCGAACCGGGCGTTCCACCCCTTCCCTTAGACGCCAATCGTCGCGCGGAGCATGTCCCGCGTCCCGGGGCCCAGCCCCACCGCGAGGATGGCGACCATGAGGACGATGGCGTACCGCGGGCTGTCCTCGAATATCTGCTCGTCGAACAGCCAGACGACGGCCGTCGCGGCGACGAGTTTCACGACGAGGAAAGGCCACGTGTCGCCGGTCACTGCGAGGACGGCGGGCGGGAGCGCCGAGGCCGTGATGTCGACGATGGCGCTGTTGACGGGGTGTTTCGGGATGAGGTTCGGCCCTGCACCGAGCGCGACCATCCAGTCCAAGCCGACGACGTTGGCGACGCCGTCGACGGCGTGTCCCCAGATGACGACGAACCCGAGTCGGCCCGTCCCGGCGTTGACGACGGGCGCGAACCGTTCGACCAGCCACCACGTCCCCCACGCCGAGAGCGTCGCGCCCGCGAGGGTGACGACGAGGACCTGCGGGTGGAGCGTTCCGGGGCCGGTGATGGCGCTCCAGAGCAAGAAGAGAAGGGTCACGACGAGGACGACCGATCCGATGCCGAACAGCGGGCGGGTGTAGTGCTCGGCTACGCCCTGGCGGACGAGGGCGACGCTCGCGAGGAGGGCGACGAGTGTCACGGCGAAGACGGTGAAGTAGATGATCGGACTGATGATGAGCGTGTTGAGCGGGTAGCCGATGACCGCGCCCGCGGCGGCGTCGGTGACGTCCTCGACGACGCGGAGCGCGCCGCCGAAGAAGACGAACGGCAGGAGGGCGAAGAACATGTCGCGCTCGGAGCCGATGTCGAGGCGCTGGAGGAGGAAGCCGACGCCCGAGAGCGCGATGAGGAGCGTGACGACGTAACCCACCTCGGAGACGAGCGTGTAGCCGGGGTAGGCAACGGGTTCGGCGGCCGCGCGACACGCCGAGTCGGCGTACAGATACTGCGTGGTGCCGCCTTCGCGGATGGCGCAGGTGGCGGCGTTGGCGTCGGCCTGCACTGGCCCCCAGAAGAAGTGCCAGACGAAGCCGTCGTAGACGATGCGTGGGAAGAGAATCGAGCCGCCGATGAGAGCGGCGAGGAGAGCGAGGACCGCCCCGGCCCAGAGCCGGGCCGGGTCGACATCGAGACGCTCGGCGACCGTTGGCATACGTCTACGGCCAACCGCGGCGCGTTTCAGCGTTGTGGTTGTCGCTCGGTCAGGGCGTCTGCGAGTCGTCGTCAGTTGCCGTCTCCGGCGATGCATCGTCGGGGGTATCAGCCTCCTCGCCGACACCCTCGGACGCCGTCGTCTCGAACGAATCCCCGCCACCGCCCGTCTCACCGGACGGACCGTCGGGAGCAATCCCCATCGCGTCGCCGAATCCCCGGCCCCAAACCCACGCGGCGGCAATCTGCCCGTAGAACGTGACGAACACGCCCGCGATGGCGCCGATGATGGGGACGATGCCGAGGATGCTCGCGGCGGCTGCCGCACCGAACATGACGGCGACGCCGTAGAGCCACGGGACGGCGTAGGCGGAGTCGAGCGACGCCTTGCGAATCACGTCAAGGTCGAACGCGGCGCCGACCCGCCCGGTGTGGGCGTAGTTGGCGAGGCCGACCAGACCGACATAGCCGAACACGAGAGCCAAGAGGAGCGAGATTGCGAACCCACCCAACAGGCCGACGAGGCCGATTCCCGCCCCGGCTTCACTCCCGGAGGCGAGGGCCATGACTGACCCGCCGACAGTCACCGCCATGAGGACGAGCGGAATCAGTTGATAGACGATGATGACGACGAAGGCGACGAGACCCTCTTTGAACATCGCCCCCCACTCGTCGAAGACCGGCGGTTCCTCGTCGTGGATGCCCGCCCGCAGCGCGCGAACGACGTAGCCGTACACGAAGAACGCGGGAACGACGAGAATCGACAGGAGCGTCAGCAGACCGCCGATGATGACGGTCTTGATCCACTCGTCCGACTCCGTCGGATACGTGACGACTCGTTCGATGTCGAGAGCCATACCGACCTGTTCACGGGGTGATGTGAAAGGTCTTGCTCGCTTATCCAGACTGTGTGACGGGGTCGGCGTCGGACAGCGCCTCGGCTAAGTCAGTCGTCGTCAGGATGCCCATCCCGTCGCCGTCGGCGTCGGTCACGGGTAGGTGACTCACGTCGGCGTCGAGCATCCGACGTGCGGCGGCGTCGAGGGAGTCGTCCGGGCCGACCGTCACCACGTCCGTCGCCATGTAGTCGCCGACGGTCGCCTCCGCGGCCGACGCCTCGTCGGCGGCGACCCGGACGGCGTCCGTCGAGGTCAAGATGCCCTCGGGTCGGCAGGCCTCGCCGACGACGACGACCGATTTGATGCCGGCCTCCAGCATCCCGCGGGCCGCCTCGCTGACGGGCGTCTCGGCGTCCAGCGTGAGCATCGGCGTCGTCATCACGTCGCGGACTCGTGTCATACGTCACCGTACCACTCGAACAGTGATAAAGGGACGGCTGCTATGAAACACGACCGGGGGAAATATCACGGCGGTTTCACAACACAGAGTCGATGCCCTCCACGACTCGCAGGACGTTCCTCGGAACGCTCGCGGCGAGTGCCGGCGCCAGCGTCGCCGGCTGTTCCTCGTCGTGTCCAGACGACGACGACCCGACGCCGTCGGCGGTGTTCGGGCCCGACGACGCCGGCGACGGCTTCGACACGGTCCCCGGTGGCTCGTGGCCGGCGCCACAGTTCGACGCCGGCAACACCGGCTACGCGCCATCGCGTCGGCTCCCGGAATCGCCGACGGCACACTGGGAAACGACCGTCTCGACACCGGAGACCGACGTGAACGCGGTGAGTTCGCCGACCGTCGCGAACGGCACCGTCTATCTCGCCACCGGGGATCAGGTCGTCGCGCTCGCCCTCCGCGACGGGTCCGTGCGCTGGCGCAGCGACTCCATCGGGCCGGTGGCGACGGGGACGGCGACGGAGGACGAAGACGATATCGTGCCCCCAGTCGTCGCCGGCGGGCGCGTCCACCTGGCCACGGAGAACGGCCTCGTCGCGCTCGACGCAGACGACGGGCAGACGGCGTGGCGATACGGGCCGTCGACGACCGCGGGGGTCCCGACGGCGCTCGACGACGGCGTCGTCGTCCCCGCGGACGACCGCGTCGTCCGACTCTCGGCGGACGGCACGGAGGAGTGGACGGCCGAGGTGTCCGCCGCCGCTCCCGCGGTGGCCGACGGGACGGTCGTCGCAGTCGGCGACGAGGAGACGGTCGCACTCGACGCGGCGACCGGCGACCGCCGGTGGTCGGCGTCGCGGACGGGCGAAACGTACCCCGTCGCCACCGACGGCACGGTGTATCTCGGGTCCTACGGCGGACTGACGGCGCTCTCGCTCGACGGTGGGGAGGAGCTGTGGCAGGTCGACCGCGGCGGCGGTCGGAACTTCTCCGCGCCGGTCGTCACCGACGACACGATATACGTGGTCGAACGCCCGGGCGAGGCGGCCGACGCGACGTTCGCGTTCGACCGGTCGACGGACCCGCCGGAGCCGCGGTGGTGTTCGCGCACGACCGAAGGCGCCGTCGCGGCCGCGGCCGGCGAACACGTGTTTACCCTACAGCCAAACGACGAGGGCGTCGGACGGGCCGTCGAGTTGCTCACCTTCACCGCGCGCTTCGGCGAAGTGACGTGGGGGTTCTCGACCGGTGACCGGGTCCTGTCGCCGGCGGTGCTCAACGGCGGCGGTGTACTCGCGACGCATCGCGGCACCGTCGTCGGATTCGGGGGTGCGTGACCGTGTGGACGCCCTCCCTCCGCGTCGGTGGCGGCATGACCGTCCTCGGCGGCCTCTTCGTCGCACTCGTCGGCGTCCCCTCGCGCTGGTTTGGCCCGCAACCGACCGACTCCTACGTGTTCGACCCGCCGCTTTTCAGTTCGCTGTGGGTCGAGCGCACCGTGATTCCCGTCGTCGCCGTGGCGGCGACGCTACTCCTGTTGGTCGGTCTCCTCTCGCTACTCTGGCGCGACCGAGAGTCGCTGGCCCGCTGGCAGCGCTGGTTCGCCGCTATCGGCGTCGTCGGCGCCGCCATCGTCGCGCTGGGCACGATGCTCGTCATGTCGACGCAAGGGGTCGCCACGGACGACATCACCTCGGCGATGAACGTCCTGATTGGCGTGGCACTCGGGCTGCTCGGCGTCGTGCTCCTGTTTCCGTCGCTGATGGCGTGGGGCGTCGGCTACCTGCGCGACGACCACCGCCGTCTCGGCGCCGCACTCGTCGGCGGCCCCCTCGTCTCGGGGGTGTTCGTCGCCGTCGATATGGCCGCCGGCGTCTCGTTCGAACCACTCGGCGGACTGGTCGTCCTCCTTCCACTCTCGGTCGCCGCGCTCGTCGTCGGTGTCGACCTCTGGGAGCGACCGTCGCGCGGGTGAACCCTCGCGCGGGCTGTCGTCCACCGCTCGCGGCACGGCCCCGATTGCACCACTTCAGATCGGTCGTGCGAGGCGGACGCACGTCGCCCTCTCTCTTTTGCTTTCAGAGCGGGTACGAAGGGTATGGTACATCATTCACAGCGGTCGTTCCGAGGCAGGGACAGATGAGCGCGAACGAGCACGAGGTACAGCGAGAGCGCTCGTTCCGAGGGATATCGAAGCGGCTGGCAATCAAGTATCTCGAGAATCTGGGCGCCACACAGGTTGACGACGGCCGTGTCGAAGCCGACGACTGGGCCGCCGACCTGTCGACACAGACCGTCAGTATTGGCCCGTCGACGACGCTGACACAGGTGGACGTCGTCTTCGAGGGCGACCCCGCGGCACTCGATTCACTCATCGAACGCTTCGCGCGGAAGGCGATGCGCGCTGGCGGATAAACGCGACGCCAGATAGCCTCTCGCCGAGTAGTGTGTGCCGTGGGCCCACCACACACTTTTCACCGTCCCGACAGCAATCGAGGATACGTCAGTGTCATCGATGGACTCGGCTAGCTACCGCGAACGGCTCTACGACGTCTTCGCAAACCCGGAAGCCGACCCGGACGCGAAAATCCGGTCGGCGCTCGGCCTCGGTGCAGACTATCTCCAACTTCCGATCGGCTTCGTCACGCAGATACACAACGATACCCAAGAAATCGTCTACGCTACCGGCGAGCACCCGCTCATCCAACCCGGCGAGACGTGCCCGCTCGACGAGGCGTACTGCCGGCGGACGTTTCAGATAGACAGCGCGCTCGCCATCCAGGACTCCCACGTGTCCGACGAAATCTCCGAGAAGGCCGTGGAGGCGTTCGACCTCGGGACGTATATCGGCGCCAAAATCACGGTCGGCGACGAGCCCTACGGGACGGTGTGTTTCGCCGATACGGAGCAGCGAGGATCGGCGTTCACGGAGGCGGAGACGTACTTCGTGGAGCTGTTCGCCGAACTCATCGGGCAGGCCATCGAACGCCACACCCGCGAGCACGAACTGGAGGAGAGCCGGGCGCAACTCCGAAAGCGAAACCAACTCATCGGCGTGCTGAACCGGGTGCTCAGGCACAATCTCCGAAACGAGATGAGCGTTATCGTGGGCTTCGCGATGGAGCTGCAAAAGCGACTCGACGGCCGTGAGGCCGACTTCGCCGACCGCATCGTCCGGAGCAGTACCGAGCTCTTGGACCTCGCCGAGACGGCACAGACCCTCGAAGCCACCCTGAACGCACCAGCCGAACCGCAGGAGGAGGACGTGGTGCCGTACGTCGTTCGAGTCGCGCGCGAACTCGACAACGAGTATCCCGCCGTATCGGTTCACGTGCGAACGCCCGAGGCCGCATACGCCCGGAGCGACGCGCGGCTGGAGACGGCGTTGCGAGAGCTCGTCGAGAACGCCGTCATCCACCAGCCATCCCCGCGAACCGTCGAGTTGGGGGTGACGGAGACAGAGGAGGCGGTGACGATACGGGTCGAAGACGACGGCCCCGGGATTCCCCAACAGGAGCGACAGGTGTTACTGACGGGCGAGGAGACGCCACTCGAACACGGCAGCGGTCTCGGCCTGTGGCTCGTTCACTGGATCGTCCAGAGCCTCGACGGCACGATTCGGGTCGACGAGGCAGTCGCTGGTGCCTGTGTCGAGATCAGACTGCGAAAATGAGCGTCGGCGCGCGGTACTACAGTTCCACGTCGGTGGCGTTCTCGACGTCGAATCGGGTGATCGTCGGCTCGCCGTCGAGTAACTCGGGGAGTGCCGCCTCGAACTCGCCGAAGTGCTCGGTCTCGACGTGGGCGCCGAAGGCCGCCTCGTCTTCGTAGCGTTCGACGATTCTGAACACGTTCTCGTCCTCGATGTCGGTGGTGACGCGATAGTCGATGACGCCCTCCTCCGCTCGGGACTCCACAGCGAGCGTTCGCATCAGTTCGACCGCTCGGTCACGGTGGGCCGGGTCGACCGGGATTGTCGCGTGAACGACGAGCATTACACCCTACGAGAGGTACGCAGCCATATATACGCTCGGCCGGGTAGCGGTCACAACAGCCCGACCACCAGCGCCGCCGTGCCAGTGGACAAGAGGAGCACGCCGACTGCGGCCCCCGAGCGCTCGCCGAGAGACCAGACGGGGTGAACGAGCTGGAGACCGCCGACGACCACGAAGACCGTCCCCGGGACGAACCAGCCACCGAACGCGGCCGTCCACGGGACGAACAGCAACGCGAGCACGGACCCGACCACGACCCAGAGGACGGCGAAGCCGCGGGCCCCCGGCGTCACGTCCTCGTCGGAGAATGCGACGAAGAGTGCGGACGGCCACAGCCACTGCACGACCCCGACACCGATCCAGAACAGCGGAAACCCGTAGGTGACGAGTCCCTCGGCCATCGATTCACTGAGCATGGGTGGAAAACGGTGGGTATCGAATCGAAGCGACCGGCATCAGACGATCCCCCGACTCCGAAGCGTCGCGCGGACGAACCGGTGGTAGACGGCGAGGACGGGCAACAGCAACACTGCCGTCCCCACCATCAAGAGCAGGAATCGCCCGTATCCGGCCGCGAGCACGCCCGCACCGTCAGCAGGGACGATTTCCGGGAGCCCGAGCGAGCGAAGCAGTCCGTCGAACACGAACCGGAACGAGAGCCAGAGACTGACAAAGAGGACGATGCCCGGCCCGAACAGGGCGATGAGGAACTCGTTGAGTATCGTTCCCGGGTCGTCGGCGTCGAACATGGCTCCGGATGAGCGACGAGAGATACATAATCGTTGTTGCCGGGGTGGGTGTCCGTCGGCGTTCGAGAAGCGCGTCTGTCGCAGCCGTGCGTCTAGTCGGCCCACTCCAAGTCATCCGGGGCGTACGAATACTGCTTAATCCCCATGTCCTCGCAGTGTGAGTCGAGTGCGCCCGGAGCCATCTCTGGGTCGTCAAGCTGGCCGGTATAGACCACCGATACCGGCTCAGCAGCGGAGTCATCAGCACGGGCGACGACGATGGCTTTGTCGGGGTCGTCGTGAGTCGCGTTGACGACGCGGTCACCCGGCGTGAACGGATTCGTGGCGAACTCTAGGTTCGTGTGCTTGTACGTGTACAGTTTGATATCCTGATCGTCACAGTACGACGAGAGGAGGGCTGGGTCGATGTCGCGCCAGTTGCTCGGCCCCTGGTCCAGACTACTCGGGAACGCGACACAGACGGCCTCGCCGTCCATCGACTGCCCGTACACACCCACGTCCTTCTCCGGCGGGAGCACTTCGATGACGACTGCCACAGACGCATCTTCGTCGCCGGACTTGATGACTCGATCACCCGGCGCAAACGGATTCTGTGGCTTCTGGTTCATGTGGGCCGTGTTCGGGCCGAGGTCCATCAGCTCGTTCATCGGGCGAGTGGCGAGATGGTCCAGTTTTGTCGGTTCGGCGCCCGAATAGGCGCCCTGAGTCGACACTTTCGATTTGAGTGTCTCGACGCGCTCCCAACCGAGGAGGATGAGTCCGTCCTCATTGTCGCGGTGCCACACCATGACGATGATGTCGTCGTCGGGGTCTTGGTCAAGGAGTTTCGACGGCTGGAAGGCGGAGACGTCTCGCGAGGTTTTCACGTCGATTTCGTAGCCGAACACCTCGAAATCGTAGGCGGAGAAGCTCTCCGGGTTGCACTTGCGGATGGCTGCTTCGTTCTCCCACTCCCACATCTCGACGGGCAGGTACTCGCGGCAGAACTGTTCGAAGGCGAGTTCGCCGAGGTTGCCGCGGCGTTTGGTGGGGACGTCGTCAGCGTCCTGTTTCACGGCTTGGTGGTGGGCACGTTTGCGGTCGACGTCAGCAGGGGTGTAGAGGTACACTGTATCGATATCTAAAAGTGACAAAATGAATGTGTCGGCGGCTTGGGATTGTCAACTGCAGACCCAGTTTTACAGAGATATTCTCAATAGGAATCCTATGCCCAGTGGGAAAGAAACGCCCACGATCGGCTGGACTATCTCTTGACACCAGGATTCAGGATGCCTTCACCTTGTGAATGGGTTAGAGCTGAACTCGTTCAAAATTTTCCCTTAAAAGTACTTCATCAGATCTAAGATGGAATCCATTCTTCTAAATTTGCAATTCTCCAATACGTTTCTGTAAGTCAACAAATGCGTCTTTTGCAGTTTCTATAGACGTAGCGCCTGTCATAATGACCTTCCCGGAACCGAATACAAGCAATACACAGTCGTGTGCAGTCGGCCGATATACTAACCCTGGGAATTGCTCTGGCTCGTACTCTGTAACCTCTAAACCAAGCCCGATTGCGAGAGCAGATAAGTTGAGATTCTCACCAACCTCGGCCAGACACACATAATTCTGTGACTGGAACCACTTATCCTCAGATGAAGACAAAATCTCATGATCGCTAAGGATACTCAGAAACTCCTCGCGGATGGTGTGAACCTCTTCCCCTGAGCTCGCGCCAGTAATAATGTATTTGCCAGTACGATAGAGTGTGATTAGTGGATCAGAGTCTCCAAATCGAAAATACGCGCCAGGGTATTTTTCAGGATCATAGTCCACAATACTGTCTAAGTCGCTAGCAATTGCTTCAAGATCAAGTTCTACACCAAGTGATCCAGAAGCAACGATATTCACGACCTCTACCATCTTATCGTCTCTCCGTCACACAGGGTGTTAATACCCTGAGTTAAACCTTGTACTGACTTCTGCAGGTTATCAGAAGGGAACAAGAAGTCATATTCGCCAACAAAGGCGATGCGTTAGCAACGACTCGGGGCACAGAATGGAAATTGTGAGTACAATGGGTAGTAGTTCACTCGGACAATAAATTGGTTTAGAGACTCTCGTATCCGAGTTGGACGACCATCTTGGAGAACTCATAGATGGGGACGGCCCCTCAATGGTCACTGTTCGGCTGAAAAAGCACAGGCCGGCCGGTCAACATCACATTGGGGGCCAGACTAGGATATTATCTCCTCCTGCAGCAACCTCCACATCATTTTTTAATCCCAGTCACGACTCCCGCTGTAGATGGTCGACAATTTCAACGAGAAGGCTGATTTCATCTGGTCTATTGCAGACCTTCTCCGAGGGGATTACAAGCAGTCGGAGTATCAGAAAGTCATTCTCCCACTGACCGTTCTGCGTCGGCTCGACTGCGTCACGGAGCGCAACAAGGACGAAGTCCTCGAACGCTACGAGCAACTTCAGAAACAGGGCATCGAGAACGTCGCACCGGCGCTGAAGAAGGCTGCCGACGCCGAGGTGTACAACACCAGCGAGTTCACCTTCGAATCGTTGTGCAACGACCCCGATGACATCGCAGAGAATCTCCAGTACTACATCAATCAGTACGACGACGAGACGACGGAGATCTTCGATAAGTTCGACTTCGACCATCAGATACAGCGCCTCGACGACGCCGAGATTCTGTATCAGATCGTCCGGCAGTTCGCCGAGATTGATCTCCACCCTGACGAAGTGCCGAACGAGGAGATGGGGTACATCTACGAGGAGCTGATTCGGAAGTTCAACGAACTCAGCAACGAGACCGCTGGCGAGCACTTCACACCGCGGGAGGTCATCGAGCTGATGGTCAACCTCGTGTTCCAAGAGGACGACGGGGCGCTGACCGAACAGGACGCCATCCGCACGGTGTACGACCCGGCCTGCGGAACCGGCGGGATGCTGAGCGTCGCTCAGGAGTACGTGCGACAGCTCAACACCGACGCGAACCTCCACGTCTTCGGTCAAGAGCTCAACCCCGAGTCCTACGCAGTCTGTAACTCGGACATGCTCATCAAAGGCCAGAACCCGGACAACATCGTCTACGGCAACTCCTTCACGAAGGACGGATTCAAAGGTCAGCGATTCGACTACATGCTCTCCAATCCGCCGTTTGGCGTCTCCTGGAAGAAGGTCAAGGAGGATATCGAGCGCGAACACGAGGAGCAGGGGTACGCCGGGCGCTTCGGTGCCGGCACGCCTCGGACCAACGACGGGGCCTTCCTCTTCCTCCAGCACATGATTAGCAAGATGAAGCCCCCCGAAGCGGGCGGCTCTCGCATCGCCATCGTGTTCAACGGCTCGCCGCTGTTCAACGGTGGGCCCAATAGCGGTGAGTCGGCCATTCGGCGCTGGATTCTCGAAAACGACTGGCTGGAGGCCATCGTCGGCCTGCCGGAGAACCTCTTCTACAACACGGGCATTCGCACGTACATCTGGGTGCTCTCGAACGACAAGCCCGAGGAGCGAACGGACACCGTCCAGCTCATCGACGCACAGGACCTATACGCCGAGATGGACGAGAGCCTCGGCGAGAAGCGCCACGAACTCACCCAAGAACACATCGACGAGATTACCCGCATCTTCGGCGACTTGGAGGCGAACGGCCGCTCCAAGGTCGTTCCCACTGAGGAGTTCGGCTACCGCCGCATCGTCATCGACCGCCCGCTACGGATGAGTTTCCGCGCGACGGAAGAGCGCATCGAGAGTCTGGACGACGAACGGGCGTTCACGAATCGGGACGAAGAGGTGCAGGAGGCGGTGAAGGAGGCGCTGTACACGTTGGACTCCGAGACGCAGTGGATGGATCGGGATGCGTTCATGGACGAAGTAGAGTTGGCGTTCAACATGCACGGCGTCGACGTGCGAAATAGTGTTCACAACGCGATAGAGCGTGCTTTGGGCGAGCAGAACGACGACGCCGAGATCGTGACGGATGGGAACGGAAATCCCGAGCACGACGGCGATTTGCGGGAACGAGAGCGCGTACCCCTTGGCACGGACCCACGGGAGTACTTTGAGGAGGAGGTAGCACCGTATCTGAAAAACGCGTGGATCAACGAGAGCAAGAAGTATCACGACGATAAGGACGGGGAACTTGGAGTTGTGGGGTACGAGATTAATTTTGACAGATTCTTTTATGAATATAAGAATTCACGCGGGCTCAGCGATATCGAGGGACAGCTATCCGAAACAGGAGAACAGATGGTATCTCTCCTTAATGATATTAATAACGAGAAGTCGCTCATTAGAGAGTCTGTTACCAGTGGAGTTGGAGAACAAGAGAAGACAGTAGATTCCGGTGTCGGTTGGATTGGAGAGGTCCCCGAACACTGGGATGTTGTCCGGACCCGCTTCGTCGCGGAACTCCACTCGGGACATACTCCCAGTCGTGATGAAGACGAGTACTGGAAAGAAACCGACATTCCGTGGGTCACGACCTCCGACATCAAGCCGTTCCGCGAGGGGCGCAAGCGCTACCTCCACGAGACGGAGAACCAGATTAGTGAACTCGGGATGGAGAACTCCGGGGCGCACCTCCTCCCGGAGGGGACGGTATTCCTCTCGCGTACCGCGTCGGTCGGATTCTCCGGTATCATGGGCAAGCCGATGGCAACTTCACAGGACTTCGCCAACTGGGTCTGTGGGGATGAAATCCTCCCTGAGTACCTTCTGTACGTCTTCCGCTCGATGGACCAAGAGTTCGACCGACTGATGCAGGGCTCCACACACAAGACCATCTACATGCCGGACATCAAGTCGTTCAAAACTCCCCTCCCACCGCTTGACGAACAGCGCGAGATCGTCGACCACATCGAAGCCGAAACCGAGCGCCTCTGGGAACTCATCGACCGTGTTGAGGAGACCATCGACCTCCTCGAAGAGAAACGCCAAGCCCTCATCACCGCCGCGGTCACGGGCCAGATTGATGTGGCAGAGGTGCAAGGTGAACATTAAGACTTCCGCACATGAGCAAACCCTACGACGAGGCGGCCTTCGAGGACGAGATTGCCGCCGCCTTGCTCGAACGCGGTTACACACGCGTCCCGAGTGAGCGATTCGACGCCGAACGCGGAATCTTCCCCGACGAGGTGGTTTCGTTCGTCAAGGAAACCCAGCCCGAAGCCTGGGACAAACTCGTCACCGCGTATCAGGGCAACGCCCGCGACCGCTTCCTCCAAGAACTGACGAGCGCGCTCGAACGCCAAGGAACGCTTGAGATACTCCGTCACGGCTTCCGCACGACCGGAACGAAGATCGATCTCGCGACGTTCCAGCCGAACACCGGCATCAACCCCGCATTACAGGCGAAGTACGAGGCCAACACCCTCGGGGTCACTCAGCAGCTGTACTACTCCACGACGAACCCGAACCTGAGCATCGACCTTGCGTTGAGCGTGAACGGAATCCCGGTCGCAACAGGCGAGCTCAAGAACACCTTCACGGATCAGGCCGCCCGCGACGCCCGCGAGCAGTATCGTCACGACCGCGACCCGAGCGAGCCTATTTTGCGCTTCAAGCGTGGCGCACTGGTGCATTTCGCCATCGACCAGAACGAAGTTCACTACACCACGGAACTTGAGGGCGAAGACACCAACTTCCTCCCGTTCAACAAGGGCCACGAGAAAGGTGGCGGGAACCCACCGCGGGAGGGCGACCATCGCACTGCGTACCTCTGGAAGGAGGTCTGGGAGAAGGACAGTTGGATGGATATCCTCCAGCGATTCATCCACATCGACACGGAGGAGATCAAGAAGGACGGCATCACCGTCGAGGAAGAGGAGACGATGATTTTCCCGCGCTATCACCAGCTGGAGTGCGTCCGGCAGTTGGTTGACAGCGCCCGCAAAGAGGGGCCGGGTGAGGACTACCTCGTTCAGCACTCGACTGGGAGCGGGAAGAGTAAATCCATCGCGTGGCTGGTTCACCGACTGGTCTCCCTACACGACGAGAACGACGACGCAGTGTTCGACGGCGTCGTTGTCGTCACAGATCGGACCATCCTCGACGAACAGCTACGCAACACCATCTACGAACTCGACCACAAGACCGGCGTCGTCCACCCTATCAAGGGAGAAGGGCGGTCGAAGTCAGAGGAGCTCGCTGAGGCGCTGGAGGCGGGCAAGCCTGTCATCATCACGACGCTCCAGACGTTCCCCTACGTCATCGAGCACACCCGTTCCCTCCCGGAGCGAGACTACGCCGTCGTCGTCGACGAAGCCCACAGCAGCCAGAGCGGCGAGATGTCCGCCGAGATGAAGGGCATTCTCTCGGGTGTCGACGCCGAGGACATCGAAGACGCCGAGGACGCCATCGCTGCGAACGCCGAAGCACGGAGCAAACAGCCCAATCTCAGCTTCTTCGCGTTCACCGCGACGCCGAAAGCCAAGACACTCCAGACGTTCGGCGAACCGGATGGCGAGGGTGGCCACGAGCCGTTCCACCTCTACTCGATGCAACAGGCCATCGACGAGGGATTCATCCTCGACGTGCTACAGAACTACACGACCTACGAGACGTTCTACAATGTCGCAAAGGTCGTCGAAGAGGACCCACAGGTCCCCGAACAACAGGCGGTGAAGGCCATCTCTCGGTTTCTGAAACTCCACCCACACAACGTCTCACAGAAGGTGGAAATCATCGTCGAGCACTTCCGAAGCCACACACAGCACAAGATCGGCGGGAAGGCGAAAGCGATGATCGTCACGTCCTCACGGCAGCATGCAGTCCGATACAAGAAGGCGATAGACGAACATATCGAGGAGAACGGATACGACCTGAGTGCACTCGTCGCCTTCTCCGGCACGGTCGATGACGACGGAACGAGCTACACTGAGGAGGGAATGAACGGCGGCATCAAGGAATCCGAACTCCCGAACGTATTCGATACGCCGGAGTACCAGGTGCTCGTCGTCGCCGACAAGTACCAGACCGGCTTCGACCAACCGCTTCTCCACACGATGTATGTGGACAAAAAACTCTCCGGGATACAGGCCGTTCAGACGCTTTCCCGTCTGAACCGGACGTATCCCGGGAAAGAGGATACGTTCGTCCTCGACTTCGAGAACGAGCAAGAGGAAATTCAGGAAGCCTTTGAGCCGTTTTACGGCAAGACAACCGTTTCAGAGGGCGCGGATCCACAGCATCTGCAGCAACTGGCATCCGAACTTGACGCATTCCGAATCTACGATCAGAATGAAGTCGACCGGTTCGCAGAGGTCTTCTTCGATCCAGAGAACACCGGAACAGAAGGCTCACACGCAAAGCTTAGCAGCCTCGTACAGCCTGCTCGTGACAAGTTCGTAGCAAAAGACGAGGACATCCGAGAGGAGTTCAAATCGACGCTCCGCTCGTTCCTCCGGCTGTATAAATTCCAGTCACAGATCGTCAGCTATGCCGACACGCACCTAGAGAAGCTCTATACGTTCGGTCGATTCCTCTACAAGGAATTACCGAAAGGGTCCGCTGGACCCTCTGTCGAGTTCGACGATGAACTCGCATTACAATACTACCGACTGGAAAAATCCGAGGAGGGCTCTATCGGACTGACGGCGAATGATGGAGAAGTCGAAGGGCCGACCGAGACCGGCACCGGTGGAGCAGGGGACGACGAAGAGATCGAACTCTCCACGATCGTCGAGAAAATCAACGAGAAACTAGGGACCGATTTTACCGAGGCCGATCAGCTGTTCTTGGAGCAACTGAAAGAAGACGCGCTCGAAGACGAACATCTTCGACGATCCGCACAGGCGAATAGCCGCGAAAATTTCGCACTCGAGTTCGACGATGCCTTGACCAGCATGTTCATCGACCGAATGGACCAGAATCAAGAACTGTTTGCACAGTTTATGGATAACGAAGAGGTTCAAGAGGCGATCACGAAGCACCTTC
This sequence comes from Haloplanus vescus, assembly GCF_900107665.1. Taxonomy (NCBI): domain Archaea; kingdom Methanobacteriati; phylum Methanobacteriota; class Halobacteria; order Halobacteriales; family Haloferacaceae; genus Haloplanus; species Haloplanus vescus. The sequence goes on along the minus strand of NZ_FNQT01000002.1, from coordinate 221,741 downwards.
GACAGCAGGTATACGAAGAGAGCCAATCGGTCGAAGGATAGCCGGGAGATATTATCTGAGAGACACACACTCCCCGAGGAGTTGAACCTTCAGCGGATGCTCAAATACTGTTGAACGCCCCATTCCGACCTAGCAGGTTATGAACCGCGAGAAAAGCCGATAGTTACGTCGTACGGATTACGAGTGGGTTGGGCAGATTCGAGCCTCAGTCACTCCGTTCCCTGCGTCGAATCCACGTCGCCGTGTCGCCGATACAGACTGCTCGCTCCGCTCGCAGTTGCGGTGTCGACAGAAATGGGTTGGGGCAGATTCGAACTGCCGACCTGCTCCGTGTGAAGGAGCCGTCATAACCGGACTAGACCACCAACCCGCCAGTATGTCGGTACTGGCGAGGTGAACTTAAGGGTTGTCTTACTCTGCCGCGTCGTCGCCGCGGTAGCGGCGAATCCGCTCCCGGGCGTTGGCGATGGCCGTCTGGGCCTCGCCCTCCGCACGCTCTTCGAGTTCCTTCAGGTCCGACTGAAGTTTGTCCAGCCGTGACGGCTCCGGTTCCTCCTCGCGACCGGTAATGTCGCGAAAGCGCTCCTCCAGCGGTTCGAGTTCCTCCAGTGCGCCTTCCTTCGCGTGTTCACCGGCTCGGCTGAGGTAGTAGCGTGCGTCTTCGAAGTGCTTGTTCATATATGACCAAACGCAGAGGACAGATATAGCCTTTGTGGCGCTATCGCCGTCGACAGAGACGGAATCCGGCGATAAGAAGCGCCACGAGGGCCGCGAGCGGTGCGAATCCGGGCCCGGATGCAGCGGTCGAGGAGGGTGACGGCGACGGTGTGGCAGTCGGCGTGGACGTGGGCGTCGGCGACGCCGTGGGTGTCACCGTCGCCGTCGCAGTCGGGGTAGTGACCCGAACCGGCGCGGAGACGGTGACCCCGTCGACGGTGTAGGGGTCGAGGCGACGGTCGGGCGTCCCGACGACAGCGACGGCGGTGAGCGTGGTCGGCGCGCCGTCGACCGGGACCGTGATACGCTCGTGCGCCCCCGGCGCGAGATACGACGAGGTGCCGACGACGGTGTCGCCGTCGTGGAGTTCGACGTAGCCGCCGTCGGGGAGCGTCGCGTCGACGACGACGGCGTCCGCGGCGGCCGACCGGACGGTCAGCGTCGCGCGTTTCTCGGCGACGACCTCGAACTCTTGGTAGTCGGTCTCACTGTCGGTCTGGACGCGGAGCGTGTACGTGCCGGGTGTCACGTCCGCCGGGATGGGCAGGCGGGCCGTCCAGACGCCGTCGAAGCCCCACGAGTCGACCGTGGCGAAGCCGATGCGGTCCGCGTCGGGCCCGTCGGTCACGGTCACGTCGATGGCGGTCCGGTCGTCGCGGCGGTTGGTTGCCCCGCGGACGAGCAGCGTCGACCCTGCTTCGACGGTGTGGACGCCGGTGAGTTCCGAGCGGTTCTCGGGCACCACGTCGACAATACTGACGTCCCGAACCGGGTCGGACGGGCCACTGTCGACGGCCGCGGGCGACGCCGAAGCGACGCCGAGCGAGAGTGCGAGGCACGCGACGAGGAGGAATGCGAATCCGAGATGTCGAGACATACGACTCAGTACGAGGGCCGGTCCTCGGGGACGCCGTCGCGCTGGTTGACGAGGCGAGCGAAGGTAAAGAGGGCGTCAGAGAGGCGATTGAGGTAGGCTATCGCCTCGGCGTTGACGGGGTCGGTGCCGGCGAGGTCGACCGCTCGGCGTTCGGCCCGCCGGACGACGGTCCGGGCGTGATGAAGCGCGGACCCGGCATCGCTCCCGCCGGGCAGGACGAACGACTGGAGTGGTTCGAGTTCGTCGTCCGCGTCGTCGATCCAGTCTTCGAGTTCCTCGGTGTGGGCCTCGGTGACGACCGGGTCGTCCTCGTCGGGGTCGGGGTTGGCGAAGTCGGCCTGCACGACGTGGAGGTGGTTCTGAATCCGTTCGAGACGTGCGTCGATGTCGTCGTAGCCCGTGGGTCGAACGGTCCCGATGATGGCGTTCGCCTCGTCGACGGTGCCGTAGGCTTCGATGCGGGGGCTGGTCTTCGAGACGCGGGACATGTCCCGAAGGTCGGTCATCCCCTCGTCGCCGCGGCCAGTGTAAATCTTCATGCGAGCGTCCGGTCGACGTACTCCAAGATGTTCGCGCTCTCGGCCATCGTGACGCCGCGCTCATCGTCGACGACGACCGGGACACCTCGCTGGCCGCTGACGCGTTTCACCTCGTTTCGCGTCGAGTGTAGCCCCTCAACCCACACCGTCTCGTAGTCGACGCCGTGGTCTTGGAGCGCGTCGTGGGCCTTCTCGCAGTACGGACAGCCGTCGAGGGCATAGAGTGTGAGCGCCATACCCCGTGTTCGGGTGCAGCGGGCAAGTAACTTGGCCCGCCGAGCGAGCGTACCAGTCGCGTCCTTGCCGCCGAGACGCGCTCAGAGAGGAGACCAGAATTCGTATCGCGATATTCGGTTTATCGCTTGTTTCGGGAACCAGTATCTTCAATGTGACCGACTCCCGAGGATGCAGTATGAGCCTAGAGATGGAACACGACTGTCCGGAGTGCTCGAACGACACCTTCTGGCGGACGGCGAGTACGTCACTCCACCTCGGTGAGAAGAAGAAGTGGGCGTGTACCGAGTGCGACTACGGCATGATTCAAATCGACGGTATCGACAGCTCGAAACACACCGGTTTCTGAGGCCCTATTCGATCTGCGCTCGGTAGTCCTCGGGCGAGAGCAACGCGTCGAAGTCGGGGTCACTCGGTTCGAGTTCGAGTAGCCAGCCGTCGCCGTAGGGGTCCTGATTGAGCAGTTCCGGCGTGTCGAACACGTCCTCGTTGACGGCCGTGACGGTGCCCGAGACGGGCGAAACGAGGTCGGAGACGGCCTTGATGCTCTCGACGACGCCGAACTCCTCGCCCCGTTCGAGTTCGTCGCCCTCGGCGGGGAGTTCGACGAACACGACATCGCCCAGTTCGTCCTGTGCGAAGTCGGTGATGCCGATTCTGACGCTGTCGGCGTCGGTGGTCGTCCACTCGTGCGATTCCAGATACCGTCGGTCGTCGGGTACGTCGAAGCTCATGTGTCGATAAAGGGTGGTGTCACTACGGTCGCCTGTTTCGGTTCGCCCCGGACGACGACCCGCACGCGAGTGCCCGAGGGCGCCGCTTCGGAGAGATAGCCGAGTCCGATTGGCTCGCCCAGCGTCGGACTCATCGTGCCGCTGGTGAGGTGGCCGAGGTGGTCGCCATCGCTGTCGACGACCTCGTATCCCTCGCGTGGTACGCCGCGTTGCTGGAGTTTGACGCCGCGGAATCGCTCCTCGACCCCCTCGCGGTCGGCGCGTTCGAGGGCGTCCCGACCCACGAACTCCGTCCCGAGGTCGACCGTCCACGCGACGCCCGCCTCGTAGGGCGTTCGGGGCTCGGTTTCGGGGTCGAAGTCCTGCCCGGAGAGCAGAAAGCCCATCTCCAGACGGAGCGTGTCGCGAGCGCCCAGCCCGCAGGGCTGGCAGTCGAACGCCGACCACACCGTCTCCACGTCGGCCCACGGAACCAGGAACTCGAACCCGTCCTCGCCGGTGTAGCCCGTTCGCGCCACGTAACACCGAACGCCGGCGACGTCGAGGAATTCGGCCTCGAATCGGTCGATGTCCGTCGCTCGTCCCTCGGTCGCGTCGTCGGCGAGTTGGGGTGCGTCGGGGCCCTGAAGCGCCAGCATTCCCCACTCCTCGGTGGCGTCGTGGACCGTCGCGTCGAATCCCTGCTCGTCGCGGTACTCGGTCCACCGGGTGTACATCTCCACGTCGTGCCCGGCGTTGGGGACGAAGAGGTACTGCGGTCCGTCCTCGTCGTCGGGGAGTCGGAACACCATCGTGTCGTCGAGGATGACCCCGTCCGAATCGGTGATGCAGGCGTACTGCGTGTCGCCGACGTCGAGTTCCTGTACGTCGTTCGTGACTAAGCGATTCATCAACACCGTCGCGTCGGGGCCGGACACTCGAATCTCGCTCATGTGCGAGACGTCGAAGATACCCGCCGATTCGCGGACGGCGGTGTGTTCGGTCCGAATCGAGTCGAATTCGACGGGCATCTCCCATCCTCCGAACTCGGTAAACGACGCGCCATGCTCGGCGTGAACGTCGCGCAACGGTGGCTTCCGTAGGCCCATGCCCGTGACTGCGTGCCTCGTGACCTAATTGTTTGGCCCGTCGCTGGCCAGGTAATTATACGATAAATCGCATGTCGCGATATGAAATCCAGCGGTGTCCGAATCTGGGCAAGTCTTCGACGGCGTCTACCGAAGAGTGGTCGGCGACCTGGCTCCGATTCAGTGCCGAACGCGCACCGGGTCGCCGGCAACCATCGCGACGGCGCCGGTAACGGGGTTGTGGAACATGAGCGCCCCTGACTCACAGCGCGTCGACGGAAAGACAGGAGCCTCGGGGATGTCGTAGTCGGAGGGCTCGCAAGTCGTCGCGGCGATGGTCCACGTCCGCGCCAGCATCCGCGATTCTTCACTCATGAGCGGGCGGAGATGGCTTGACGGGCGATAGTGAGTGGTCGTGGCATACGAGGTGATGTGACTATAATAGATTACCTAATAAAATTTTATAGAAAGAATGAAACCTTTAGAAGTTACTCTGAGGATGCAGTTCGTACACCACGTGGCAACGATGCCGCCAGAGCGAAGTGCGGAGCGGGCGTAGCCACTCGAATGACCGAACGTGTCGGCCCGGTTACGCTCGACGTGACCGAGTTGGACCGGATGGCCACCTTCTACGAGGACGTAGTCGGACTCCGGACCCTCGACCGAACCGAGGGGAGAGCCGTCCTCGGCGTCGACGACGCGCTACTCATCCTCCGCGAGACGCCCGACCGCTCCGCTCGCGGCCCGGCGGAGGCGGGACTCTTTCACACCGCGTTCCGAGTTCCGTCGCGGGCGGCGCTCGGCGACGCCCTCGCCCGAATCGAATCTCAGTGGCAACTCACCGGCGCCTCCGACCACGGCGTGAGCGAGGCGCTCTACCTGCAGGACCCCGAGGACAACGGAGTCGAGGTGTATCGCGACCGACCGCGCGAGGACTGGCCGGACGCCGACGGACGAGTCGACATGTTCACGCGACGGCTCGCGCTCGCTCCGCTCCGTGACGGCGCCAGCGGCGAAGCGCGGTGTCCGTCGGGGACGGCCGTCGGCCACGTCCATCTCGAAGTCTCGTCGCTCGACGACAGCGTGGCGTTCTACGGCGACGGTCTCGGACTCGATATCAGGCAGTCGATGGACGGCGCGCTCTTTCTCGCGTTCGACGGCTATCACCACCACGTCGGCCTCAACACGTGGAACGAACGCTCCCGGCCGGCCGCGGGGCGCGGACTCGCACGGATACAACTCCGCGTGGACGACCCTGCTGACGTGCGCCGTCGCCTCGACCCGTCGCGACTCACCGAACGCGACGACGGCTTCGACGCCGTCGACCCTGATGGCATCACAGTTCAGATACGCCGCGCGTAGCGGTCAGTCGCCGATCAGTGTCGCGGGCGGCGTCCGAATCCCCTCGGCGTCGAACTGCCGGAGGGCGCGCCGCGTCACGTCGGACTCGAACGCGAACTGCGCGTCGAGGTCGTTGACGTAGGCCTTTGCACGAATCGTGCGGTAGCGGGGGTTGGCCTCGACGAAGACGGTCACCGGTCGCTCGGGTGCGAGGTGGCGGGAGGTGTACACCGCGTCCTCGACGATGGTACGTGCACGCTCCGCGTCGGCGTCGTTGGCGACGAACAGTTCGGTCACGACGAGCATCTCCGGCGACCCGGCGTTGGCGTTCGCGACGGATTCGGTGAGAGCGAGGTAGTTCGGCACGGCCACCAGGTTGTCGTCGGGCGTCTGCAAGCGGGTGGCGCGGACGCCGACGTCGACGACTTCGCCGTAGTAGTCGCCGAGTTCGATTCGGTCGCCCACCTGATACGGCGTCTCGAAGACGACCACCAATCCGCCGACGACGTTCCCGAGGAGGTCTTTCAGTCCCAGGCCGAGCGCCGCCCCGAGGACGCCCGAGAACGCGAGCGCCTGCGTCTGCGAGAGCTGGAAGAGCGGTCCGAGCACCGAGTAGGCGGCGACGCCGTAAATCAGGAACTTCGTCAGTGGAATCGCCAGCTGGATGGCGGCGCCCTGCTCGACGAACCGGTCAGCGAGGGCGACGAGCACCAAGCGTGCCGCCCGCGCCACCAACACGGCGCCGACGAGGATGGCGACGGCACCGACGAGAGTCGTCGCGTCGATACGGAGGCCGGCGAGAAGCGGCGCACTCACCACAGCCATCGCCTCCGTTCGAGCGATGAGAGTGCGCTCGGCAGACTTCCGGGGTGGAGTCGAACCGGGTCGGCGTCGACGACGAACCCATGGCTGGCGAGCCAACCGAGCGTCCGGTCGAGCGAGACGCCCGTCGTCGCGGCGGCCAACTCGGTGCGCGAGACTGACTCCTTCGAGACGAGGATGCCGAGGACGCGCGCCGCGTCGTCGTCGACATCGAATCCCCGGTCGACCGGGAGCGCGATGTCGTCGGGCGTGATCGACTCGCGGCCGGCGACGCTCGCCTCCCACGCGGCGGCGACGACGCCCGGATTCCCGCCGGTGAGGCGAGCGAGTCGCTGAAAGACGAGCGTCTCGGGACTCGGTGACTCACCCCCGCGGAGCCAGCTGGTCACGTAGTCCACGTCGACGGTCGGCAGCTGGAGCGTCACCTCCCGATTGGGAATCGGCGGTCGGTATTCGACGGACGTGAACGGCGATGCGTCGCCGTCGGTGGCGTACTCGAACGCCGGCCACGCGTCGGTCGTCGACCGGAGCACCTCGGCGACGCCGTCGGCCGAGAGCGACGCGAGCGAGAAGACGTGTCCGAAGGCGTTGCCGACGTTACGGACCGCGTCGAGGTAGTTCCAACTGTACCGATTCCACGAGGTGACGGTGCGACCCGACGCGGACGCGAGTCGGTCGAGGAAGTCGTCCAGCGGGTCGAACCCCCCGACGTGGTGGGCGTAGCCGTGGTGACAGTCGTCGAGAATCGTGGGGCCGTCGAGCGGCGACGGCCCAACGGGTGCGTCGGGACCGGCGCGGATTCTGGTCGCCCCGTCGAGCGTGTCCGCGGCTCTGTCGAGAGTTGCCTCCCGACCGGCGAAGGGTGGGCCGACGATTGCGACCGTCGCGTCGGGGACTGCCAACGCCTCGTCCAGACTGTCGGCTCCTTGCTCGGAATCCAGAGACGGAATCGGCGACGACGCCATCGTCTACCCTGCGGCGCGCACAGGCATGAAGGTGATGCCGGCAGGGGAGCAGCGACGACCGGCGAGTGCCGCACCAGCGGTGCCGAGAATCGGGACGTATATCCCCGCGAACGGGGTAGAGGGGAGTATGGACCTGTTCGGACGACTCGCGGACGAGGACGAGGACGCTCCGCCGCGAGTCGCGCTCTTCGTCGACGGCCCGAACCTCCTCCGCGAGGAGTTCGACGTCGACCTGGACGACGTTCGCGAGGCGGCGTCGGCGGCCGGACATCCGGCGACGACGCGACTGTACGTCGACGAGCACGCGACCCCGGAACTGATTCGCGCCGCCGAGGCACGGGGCTTCGAGGTGGTCGTCACCAGCGGCGACGTGGACGTGAAGCTCGCGGTGGACCTGACGCGGTTCGCCGTCGAGGGGCAGGCGGATATCATCGCCGTCGCCTCGCGAGACACGGACTTCAAGCCCGCCATCGAGACGGCCAACGCCTGCGGGGTTCGCACGCTCGCCATCGCACCCGGCTCTCACGGCCGCTCAGACGCCCTCCGCAACGCCGCCGCTGAGAGCGTCACGCTGGACGAGTAACGCCATTTTTTGCGGCGGGCGTCCCGACGACCCACCATGAGCGAACCGGACCTCGACACGCCAGTCCTCGACGACCACCTCCACCTGGACCCAGACGCGGGGCGCGGCCTCGACGCTGTCCGCGACTTCCGCCGTCTCGGCGGGACGCATCTCCTCGTCGTCAACAAACCCTCGTGGCATCTCGGCGTCGAGGTCGACGAGGCCGACGACTTCCGGCGCGTCTTCGACCGTACGCTCGAAGTCGTCGCCGAGGCGGACGACCTGTTGCCCGGGCGGGCGTGGCCCGTCCTCGGCGTCCACCCCGGACTGATTTCGCGTCTGGTCGACGAACGGGAGATGGTGCCGACCGACGCGCGCGACCTGATGCAGGCGGGCCTCGGCGTCGCGGCCGAGTACGTCCGCGACGGGCGCGCACTCGCACTCAAGACGGGGCGTCCCCACTACGAAGTCACCGACGCCGTGTGGGACGCCTCGAACGCCGTGTTGCGCCACGGGCTGTCGCTGGGTGCAGAGGCCGACTGCGCGGTCCAACTCCACACCGAGGAGAGCGAGGACCTCACCGAAATTGCCGACTGGGCCGCGGAGCGCGGCCTGCCGGCTCACCGCGTCGTGAAACACTACGCGGGGCCGACGCTCGCGGGGCCGACGCCGAGCGTGATGTGTCGCAAGGAGTGGCTGGAGTCGGTCGCCGAGGGGGACGAGCCGTTCCTGATGGAGACGGATTTCGTGGACGACCCGGACCGGCCGGGGGCGGTGATGGGGCCGAAGACGGTGCCGCGGCGCGTCCGCTGGCTGCTGGAGGAGGGGTACGACGACGCCGTCCGGCGTGCGCACGTGGAAACGCCCGCACGCGTGTACGGAATCGACACCGAAGCGACGCTCACGGCCTGAATCGGTGCGTTCGCGGGCGCATAGGAAAGGTCTTTGAGTCCACGAACGTTCGAACGAGGTATGACCGACGCGGAGGACACGTTCTACACGAAAGACCGCTGGCAGAACTGGATCGAGCGGGTGGCGGAGGAGGAGCTCGACCCCGAGAACGAGGATTCGGCTCGACTCTTGCTCAACCTGCAAGACGACGCCGCCATCGCGGTCGCCAAAATCATCAGCGCCTACGAGGACGACCGCTTGAGCGAGGACGAGGCCGTCGACGAACTCGCCGGCGTACGCGACATCGTCCTCGACGACGTGGACCTGGAAAACGAGGAGAAGCGAATGCTCGTCGACGGCGTCCAGACCAGTCTCGTCTGTGTCTTCTACGCCGCCGAGGAGTACATCGCGGCCGGCCCGACCGACGACGGCACCATCGAGGAGTACGTCCACGCCGCGGCCGACGCCGAAGCCAACGAAGACTTAGACGCCGCACTCGGCTACCTCGTGCAGGCCGGGACGCGCATCATCGACGGCGACGAGCTCGACATCGCGCTCGTCGAGGACCTGGAGTACGGCCTCGTCTCGGAGTGGGTCAACGGGCTCGACAGCCTCCAGAGCGCGATGAGCGATCCCGAAGTCGTCGAAGAAGACGAAGACTGAGATTCGGGCGGCAGCCTTTTGCATGCGCCTCCTGAAAATCGTGCGATGAGTTTCCGGGGCGACCGCCGAGGTGTCACCGTCCAGGTCGGAGCGGTGTTGCTGCTCGGCATTCTCGTGCTCTTGCTGGCGACGTATCAGACGACTGTCGTCCCACAGCAAAACGAGCGCGTCGAATTCCAACACAGCCAAGCGGTCCAAGAGGACGTGCTCAACCTCCGCGGGGCGATTCTCGAGACGGCCGAGCGACCCGGATTCAGGACTGTCTCCATTCAGATGGGGACCCAGTATCCCGAGCGCGCCCTGTTCGTGAATCCCCCGCCCCCGTCGGGGACGATACAGACCAGCGACGCCGGGCAGGTGGGACTCGAGAACGTGAACGCGACGAACGCGGAGACGCGAGACTACCTGTACGGCGCCCAGAACTACACGACCAAACACGTCAGCTACAGGGCCTCGTACAGCGTCTATCAGAACGCGCCGCGGACGGCGGTCCAGAGCGGCGTCGTCGTCAACGACTTCGAGCGCGGGCGAAGCGTCGCCCTGAGCGAGCAACCGCTCGTGCGCGGGAACGAAATCACCCTCGTCGCCGTCGAGGGCAACCTCTCGCAGTCGCAGGTGCAAGTGCTCGACGTGGAACCGCGCTCGCTCAGCACGAGTCGCACGTCGACGACGGTTCGCAGCACCGGCGACGGACTCAACGTGACGGTGCCGACCACCCTCTCCGAGGACGCGTGGCGGTCGCTGCTGGACGACGAACTCGACCCCGCCGCGGACCCGAACAACGACCGGTACGTGACGAGCGTCACCCGGACGGGCGACGCGGTGCGCATCCAACTCGAAGCCAACCGGACCTACCGCCTGCGGACGGCGCTCGTCGGTGTCGGCAGGGGCGGCGAACCGCCACAGCCAGCCTACATTACGAACGTCACCGAACGGAACACGTCGCTGGCGCGGGGGACGCCACTCGTGGCCGAGGTGCGTGACCCCTACAACAACCCCGTCGACCCGACGACGTACCCCGACGACGTGACCGTGAACGTCACCGAGGGGCGGGATTTGGTCGCGCAAGACCGAACGACCGTCGGCGAGGACGGCCGCGCACAGGTCACCTACACCGGTGGTGAGGGGCAAGTGACGCTCAAAGTCGAGCGACTGAGCGGGCCGGAATCCGAGGTGTCGTTCAACGTGACCGAGCGATCAGCGGAGGGTAGTGACGGCGGTGATGGCGGCACGGGGACAACGTCACAGATTCGGCTCAGAGTGGACGACCTGACCGAGCTACAAGGAAATAAGCCGAAGTTCGTCGTGTCGTACGACACACAAAACGTCAACAGCTCATTCGAGCGAATCGAGATAGATTTCCAGCGGACCGACGGTACCCAAGACCAAGTTCGACAGAGCCAGAATCAGCGCGGCAGCTTCGTATTCGAACCGGGATATGGCCGAAACGACGACTACAGCATCACAGCCAGACTGTACTACAGTGACGGCCAAGGTGAGTACGTCAGAGACGCACGGACGCTCATCGACACGGCCGACGCACAGAACCCGTCGCGAAACGACGACCTGAGCGAGAGCGATAGCCCGGTGCTCGATACGGGGAGCGAGATCAGTGACCAGACGAACGCGCAAAGCAACAAGGTTAGCTACCGTTTCGACTACACCGTCACCACGAACAACAACTTCCAGAAGGTGACACTCGGGGTTCTCAACCTCAACCAAAACGGAGCGACCGAGACCAGAGACATCGCCAGCGCGGACGAACCAAACGCATTCGTGCCGGACCAGGGCAATATGAACGGCGCCGACACCGAGTACCGAACCGTCATCCTCGTCTACGACTCGGAGGGCGTCGTGGTCGACATATTCGAGTGGCGAGACACCGCCGATGGACAGGGAAGTGACAGCCCACCCTGACGACCGCGGTCAGTCCGAAGTCGTCGGCGAAATCCTCGCCGTCGCGATGGTCGTCATCGTCGTGACCACCGCAGGCGCGTACCTCCTCAGCGACGCCGCCTCGCCGGACGAGGAGACACTCGCCGAGATACGCCTCGACGTGGACGAGGAGCGCGTCGCACTCACCCATCTCGGTGGCGAGAGCGTGGCGACCACCGATATCGACCTCGTGGTGTACATCAACGGGACACAGGAAGGTATCACGTGGGCGAGCGGCACCGTCGACGGCGACGGCGATGCTCGATTCGACCCCGGCGAGCGATGGGTCTACAACCGGACCGTTGCCAGCGACGCGACGGTACGGGTCACTCTCGCCGACACGGAGACGGGGACGCTCCTCCTCGACCGGACGGCGTCGCCGAGCGACCGCCGATGACGCCGCAATTTACAGGTTCCTCGGGGCCGTCGCGTCGATCATGACCCTCGGCAGTCGCGCCCTCGGCTGGGTCGGCAGCGCGCTCCTGATCGCGAGTGCGGTGGCGACGCTGTGGGGTGTCGCGCTGGTGGGCTGGCTGATCTGGGTCGGCCCGACCGCCACTCGCGTCATGGCCGCGCTCGTCGCTTTCGGAGCGGCCATCGGCGCGGGGCTGACGGGCGCGGTGTTTCGCAAGCGCGCCGCGGGGACGCTCCTGCCGAGCGACGTCGATCTCTCAGTGGGGTTTCGGGGTGGGCAGGGTGGGTTGTGAGCAGCGAGACCATCGGAACGGAGTGACGATGGTCTCGTGGCGGAGCGGTGAGCGAAGTGAACCGCGGAGCAGGGGAGACGCAGTGAGACGGTCTCGTGGCGGAGCGGTGAGCGAAGCGAACCGCGGAGCAGGGGAGACGGTCTCGTGCTCCGCGGCTCACTCCGTTCGCCGCTCCGCCGAGGGCTCGGTCGCTTCGCCCCCTCGCCCTCGCTTCCGACGAACACTAATTCGACGTTCGACGTACCTATCATCGACAAACCCATATAGCGTCTCCCGCAACCCGAGGGTATGACCGCCGTCGGCATCGACGCACTCGAAATCTGGACGGGGAAGCTCAAGCTCGATTTGGCCGAGACGTTCGCCCCGGCCAAGGACGACGCCCCGGAGAAGTACACGAAGGGGTTGGGGCTCGAAGCCTCGTCGTTCCCGGACACGTACGAAGACATCGTCACAATGGGAGCGAACGCGGCGAAGCGGCTGATGGACCGCAAGGGCCTCTCGCCCGACGACATCGGCCGCATCGACGTCGCAACCGAGAGCGCCTTCGACAACTCCAAGCCGGTCTCGACGTACATCGCCGGCTGTCTGGAAGACGTCTACGACGGCGACTTCCACCACGCGAACAAGGGCGAACGCAAGTTCGCCTGCGTCGCCGGCACCCAGAGCATCGACGACGCGTACAACTGGATCAAGGCGGGGCGGAACCGCGGCCGCGCAGCGCTCGTCATCGCCACCGACACGGCGCTCTACGCCCGCGGTGACCCCGGCGAGGCGACACAAGGCGCTGGTGCCGTCGCGATGCTCGTGACCGAGAACCCGAGTCTGGTCGAACTCTCGACCGATCAGGGGTACGGTAGCGCCGACGAGACGGACTTCCTCAAGCCCAACCAGCAGTTCCCGAGCGTCGATGGCAAGCGCTCGGTGCAGGTGTATCTCGCGCGGATGCGCGAGGCGCTCGAAGATTACGAGTCCGTCGCCGGACGCACCCACCCCGACGACTTCGAGTATATCCCCTTCCACACGCCGTTCCCGGGGATGGTCCGAAAGGCCGCACTGCTCGGGTTCCGCCACATGACCCGTGGGACGGAAATCGAGGACGGCCTTGCCGACGAAATCGGCCGCCAGCCCCGCGAGGACGAGTACGAGGACTGGGACGCCTACGAGGACGCCATCCGCGACTACATGGACGCGCTGAAAGAGACCGAGACGTACGACGAGTGGTACGGGCAGGCCATCGACCCGACGCTCAGCCTCTCGCGACGGGTGGGTAACTGGTACACCGGTTCCGTGCACGTCGCCCGAATGAGCGCGCTCAAGACCGCGGCCGAGACGGGGCGAGCGCTCGCCGGCGATCGACTTCTCGTCGGTTCGTACGGCTCCGGCGCACAGGCCGAGATTCACTCCGAAACCGTCGCCGACGGCTGGCGCGAGGAGGTCGACGCGCTCAACATCGACGAACAGCTCGCGCGGCGCTACGACCTCTCCTTCGAGGAGTACGGGCGCGTCCACGACGCCCACAATCACGAGAAAGAGCGGGAGCTAGAGGAGTTCACGGTGCCGAGCGGCGAGTTCGTCTTCACCGGCTGGGGCCGGATGAACGAGCGAAAGTACGAGTACGTCGACTAGGGTAGGTCGCGGAGTTTCGCGAGCGCCGCGTCCAAGTCACAGGTCGACACCGCGAGCGCGAAGCCGTCGATTTTCGCGAGCGCCGTCGCGTGTTCCCAGAGGTCCTCTTCCTCCAGTCCGTGCAGGATGACGGCGTTCGGCGTCGGATTCACGACGCGGAGCGCGACCAGCGGCGATTCGCCACGCGTCACGTCGGTGAAGACCAGCGCGCGGTTCGTGCTCTGCCCGTAGAGGCGGTAGAACTCCTCGCTCGGGAGGCGCGTGATGGCCTCGATGCTGTTGATGACGGTGTGGCCGCTGACGTGGTCGCGCTCACCGGGGACGACCTCCGTCGCCTCCATTATCTCGTAGAACCGCTCCAACGGAATCGAGGTCGGATACTCTCTGAGGTCGTGGACGATGTCGCTCTCGAAGCCAGCGGAGATGACGCGGGCGTACTGGCGGATGCGCCCGCCGCCGCGCGACTCGTCGATGTCGAGAAGCGCCCGGACGATGCGGCTGACGACGCCAATGCCGGGACTCTCGCGACGCCCGCTCTCGTAGTCGGAGATGACCGAGGAGGAAACGTCGAGTCGCTCGGCGAGTTCGGTCTGTGAGATGTCGAAGTCCGTGCGCCACTTCCGGAGCGTCGCGCCCGGATTCGAACTGAGGGTGATTTCACCGGCGATGCGTCGGGCGAGGTCGTCGCGGGGTTCGTCGCTCATCGGCCACCCCACCGACCCTGGGACCACAGCATACAGGATGAGGGGGGCGGTGAGCGCAAAAGACTACCGACTCGGGGGGTCGGGGAATCGCTTTAGCCCCCCGCGTTCAGAGTGGGGGCGTGAGCCGAACCATCGACGACGCGCAGGCCGACCGCCTCGGGGAGCGACTCGCGGCAGCGTACCGCCGAGGCAACCCGCTCGACCCGTCCGACCTCTCGGCGAACGAACTCACCGTCGCGGACGGCTACGCGGTCCAGCGGGCTGCCCTCGACCGCCGCGAGGACGAAGCGGGCCCGACCGTCGGCTACAAGGTCGGCTTCACCTCGCGGGCCATCCAGTCTGAACTCGGTGTCGACGCTCCCGCCTACGGGCGCGTCCTCGCCGACACCGTCCAGTCGGAGGGCCGGGTCGACGCGTCGGGACTCGTCGACCCGAAGGTCGAACCCGAACTCGCCGTCCGACTCGAAGCACCGCTCGACCCGCCGGTGACGCCAATCGACGCCCTCGACGCGGTCGGAGCGGTCGTGCCGGTCATCGAAATCGTCGACTCGCGGGTGCGCGACTGGCAGATGACCGCCGGAAGCGCCGTCGCGGACAACGCCCTCGCGGCGCGAGTCGTCCACGGCGACCGAATCGCCGACCCCACGGATTTGGACCTCGCGCTCGAAGGCGTCGAAGTCAGGCGAAACGGCGAGCGCGTGGCCACGGGCGTCGGCGCGGACGTGTTGGGGTCGCCCACGCGGGTGGTGGCGTGGCTGGCGGAGACGCTCGCGGACCACGGGCGGCGACTGGGGGCGGGCGACCTCGTGTCGACCGGGTCGCTCACCGAACTCGTCGCCTTCGAACCGGGCGATACGATTTCGGCGCGGTTCGCGTCGCTGGGGGGCGTCACCGTCGCGCGCCCCCCGGCGAACGATTCAAGCCACTGACGGTCGAACGACACCTGTGCCGTCTACCGTCGTCCACCTCGCCATCGGCGGCGTCATCGCCGCGGCGCTTCTGGGCGAGGAGTTCGACCGCCGCGCCGTCGCCGTCGTCCTCGCGGCGACGGCCCTGCCCGACCTCGACACCTTCGCCGGACTCTACCTGCAGGGCACACACCGGGCGCTGTTGCACACGTTCGTCCTGCCCGCCGTCGCGGGCGTCGCCCTCGCGCACGACACGCGATTGCGAGGCGTCTCGCGTCTGCGAGCGCGGTGGGGCGCACGCGGGACGCGAGTCGCGTGGGTCGCCCTCGCGGCCCTGATTTTCGGCGGTATCCTCCCCGACCTGATGACCAACGGCGTCAACGCCTTCTACCCGCTCTACGACCGGTTTTTCACGTTCAACGGCGAACTCCTGCTGTCGAATCAGCGCGGCGTCGTCCAGACGTTCGTCGACCTCTCGACGGCGCCGGAGCAGACGACCGAGAACACCCACTACTGGACGGGCGTCGACCCGACGCGCGGGGCGGAACCGGAAAACGTCGAGCGCATCTTCCCCGTCGTTCGCTCGGGGTTTCAGTTACTGGTGGTCGCGCTCGGCGCGTTCACGCTCGGGGCGCGATTTCTGGAAGAGCGCTGAGCCTCGCTTTCACGTCGCTCCGGTCACTACGGCCCTCGATGGCCGACGACACCGCAGTCCTGTGGCTTCGCCGTGACCTCCGCCTCCACGACAACCCGGCGCTCGTCGCCGCCGCGGAGGCCGACCGACTGCTCCCAGTCTACGTGTTCGACCCCGCACGCTACGGCACCAGCGCGTTCGGCGGGCGCGACTCCTTCGAGTACGAGAAGACGGGCGGGCGACGGACAGCGTTTCGGACCGAAGCGGTCGCCGACCTCCGCTCGCGCCTCCGTGACCGCGGACGTGACCTCGTCGTTCGCGTCGGCGACCCCACCGAAACCCTCGCCGACCTCGCCAGAGAGGTCGACGCCGACGCGGTTCACGTCCACACGCGTCCGACGCCCGAGGAGAAGGCCGTCGAGCGACGCGTGGAGGCAGCTGTCGACGCGTCGCTCGTCCGCCACTGGGGCCACACCCTGCACCACCCCGACGACCTGCCGTGCGCGGTGTCGGAGCTCGACGACACCTACACCCCCTTTCGGAAGGCGGTCGAATCCGAGTCGACGGTGCGAGCGCCGGCGGCGGTGCCGACGCTCCCGCCCCGTCCGGCGGTCGACCCGGGCGAACTACCCACGCCGGCATCGCTCGGCGTCGAGGCGACACCTATCGACGACCGGGGCGTCCTCGACTTCGAGGGCGGTGAGACGGCGGCACTCGACCGACTCGACGACTATCTCTGGGAGACAGACGCACTCCGCGAGTACAAGGAGACTCGAAACGGGTTACTCGGCCGAGACTACTCCTCGAAGCTCTCGCCGTGGCTGAACGAGGGCTGTCTCTCGCCGCGGCGAGTGAGTGCCGAAATCGACGCGTACGAGACGCGCCGCGTCGAGAACGAGTCGACCTACTGGCTCCGGTTCGAACTCCGGTGGCGTGACTTCTTCCAGTTTCAGTTCGCCAAGCACGGCGGGACGTTCTTCACGCCCGGGGGCATCCGCCGGCGCGACATCGACTGGCAGGAGGGCGGCGAGGCGTTCGAGCGATGGCGGCGCGGCGAGACGGGGGTTCCGTTCGTCGACGCCAACATGCGAGAGCTCGCGGCGACGGGCTACCTGTCGAATCGGGGTCGACAGAACGTGGCGTCCTTCCTCGCGAACGACCTCCGAATCGACTGGCGACTGGGCGCAGCGCACTTCGAGACGGAGTTGGTAGATTACGACCCAGCCTCGAACTACGGCAACTGGGCGTACGTCGCGGGCGTGGGCAACGACTCCCGTGACCGCTCGTTTGACGTGCTGTGGCAGGCCCACCGCTACGACCCGGACGCCGAATACGTGACCCGCTGGCTCCCGGAACTCGACGGGCTACCGCCGGAGGCGGCACACGAACCGTGGACGCTCCCCGAATCCGAACGGGCGGCGTTCGCGTACCCCGAACCAGTCGTGGCTCCCGAGACGCTACGGGACGAGTAAGAGCGTCAGTTCAGACGGGTCGGCCGTCGATGTCGGTACCGACGAGATACGTACCGAGAGTGAGTAGCGCCGCCGCGGCGAGGGCGAGCACGTCGATTGTTCGCGTCGTGCTGGGGGCCACAGTCGGGAGGAACGCGACCGTTCCCACGATCATCAGCACGATACCGATCATGCCACGCTGCTTGAGACCGAGCATACGACACCCCTCGATTCCCAGTTACATAATTGATTAGCTTTCCCGGCGGCGAGCGGCGTCGGTCACTGGCCGTACTCGTGGCCGACGACGAGGGTGACGGCGTTCAGGGTGAGGAGGCCCAGAAACACCGGAATCCGTTGGCCGTCGAGGCCGCCGAGGAGGAGGGGCAGGTAGAGGAAGGGGAGAGCGACGGCGGTCCAGAAGGCGAGGAACCGGAGCGGTGCGACGACGACGGCGCGACTCAGGCGGACGAACCGCGAGTCGAGGAGGTCGTCGGGGCGGGGCAAGCGGTCGATGGGGACGGTGGGGGACGAGTTCGACATCGGGGACACCTCATCTACGCCATACAGGGCCGACCCCATATACCCCGCCGAGCGTTCCCGTCGTTTCGGGGCATTTCATCGCGCGCGCAACGCAGACAACTCGCTCCAAGACAGACCCATATCACGTATAACGTTTTATCCGAGTCTCTAACTTTTTTATTCAAGAATTGAGGGTAGAATGAATCGGCAGTCGAAAACAGCGCCAGTCCCGACGACGAACCGGTGTTCTCTTAACGCCGGTGACGCGTAGGTGGTGACGAACGTTCATGTCGAATTCGAGCGCCACGACGGAGCGGCAAGTCGACAGCAACCTGTTCATCACCGTCTCCGGACCGCCGGGCTGTGGTGCGACGACACTCACCGAGGGACTCGCGGACGCGCTGAACTGCGGCTACGTCATCGGCGGCGACATCTTCCGTGACCTCGCCGACGAACGCGGTCTCTCGCTCCAGCAACTCATCGCCAAGGCCGAGGAGGACGACGAAATCGACCGTGCGCTCGACCAGCGACTCCGCCGCATCGCCGAGCAGTGGGGCGCGGCGAACAAGCCGTTCATCCTCGAGTCGCGCCTCGCGGGGTGGCTCGCGGGCAACCGCGCCGACCTGCGCATCTGGCTCGACGCGCCCGAGGAGGTCCGCATCGACCGCCTCAGCGACTACGAGGTGAGCTACGAAATCGAGCGCCCGGACGAGCGAACTCAGGACGTGGACGTCGATGAAGTCGACAGCGACGAGGGCTTCGGCGCCCTGTTGCGCGTCCGCGAAGTGAGCGAAGCCGGCCGCTACCAGAGTTACTACGGCATCGACGTCGACGACCAGTCGTTCTACGACCTCTCCATCAACACCGCGCGGTGGGACGCCGACACCGTCCTCAACATGGTGCTGACGGCAGTCGAAGAGTACGACCCCGAGAGCGACGAGGGGGCGTTCACGACCCGCGACGTGTCGATTTAGCCGCTCAGTCGACGCCCAGCGCACGCCGGATTCGGGGTATCTCTTCCCGAATCGCGGCGCGTTTGACCAAGAGGAAGCCGGCGAATATCAGCGCGAACCCCAGTGCCGTCGCCGTCGAGAGCCGTTCTTCGAGGACTAGCCACCCCGTGAGCGCCGCGAACAGCGGGGCGACGTAGGAGACGAGGTTGATTTCGACCGCACCGAGTCGGTCCAGCAGGTCGAAGTAGATGAGAAAGCCCAGCGCGCTCGCGGCGAGGGAGAGATAGGCGAGTGCGAGCAGTCCCCCGACGGAAAGCGTCACGTCGGCGACCGATTCGTCCAGCGCGAGCGAGACGCCGTGCATCAGGAGCGCGCCGCCGACCATCGACCACGCCTCCATCGTCTCGATTGGCAACTCGGCATCGATGCGCCGGGTCAGGACGGAGCCGAGCGCGAAGGCCGTCGCCGCGCCGAACACGAGGAGTTTCGCCACGACGCCGCCGGTGAGGAGGGCGTCGGGGTCGGGCCGTGCGAGGACGGCCACGCCCACGAGGCCGAGACAGAGACCGACGACGCCCGCGACGGTCAGGCGCTCGTCGGGGAGAAAGGCACGGGCGAAGCCAGTCGTCAGCACGGGGCTGAGGCTGACGATGACGGCGGCGGCCGCGCTGGTGACCGCCGGGTCGGATTCGCCGACGAACAACAGGACGTGGTAGCTGGCGATGAGTAGCGTCGCGCCGACGGCGACGAGACTCCACTCGCCCCGGCCGCGCGGAATTGGGTCGTCGACGACCCACGCCGCGTAGCCGAGCATTACCACGCCGGCGATGTCGTAACGAATCGCCGCGAAGAGGACAGGCGGAAAGGACGCGAGGCCGGCCTTGATGGCCATGAACGACGACCCCCAGATGGCTGCGAGGGCGAGAAAGAGGCCGAGATTTCGGTAGCGGGTCACGGTGGCGTTCGGCCCGACCCGCCACTCAACGTTTCGCTTTTCGCTCGTCGCGGACGGCCCGAAGCACGTCCTGTCGGGCGACGATGCCGACGAGGGTTCCGTCATCGTCGGTCTGCGACCGACTGCCCGAGGACCGTCGGTCCTCGCTGTCAATAACGGGCAACCGGTTGATGTCTCGCTCGTCGTCCGCCAAGAGGTCGAGGATGGTGTCGAGGTCAGTCTCGGGAGCGACGGTCACCACGTCCGCGGTCATCACGTCGCTGATGGGGCGGCCGGCGTGTCTCGCCAGGTCGACGCCGAGGTCAAGGTCGTCCCACGAGACGTCGACGGCGTAGGTGAGCGTCTCGGTGAAGGGCGGAAGGCCGATGGGAATCCAGAGCACGCGGTCCTCGGTCTGGAACAGGTGGACCAGGTCGTGTTGGGTGACGATGCCGACCACGCGACCGTCGTCGTCGACGACGGGGAAGCCGTTGAAGTCGACGCGGGCCAGTCGGCCGAGCACCTCGCTCACTTCGTCGTCGGGGGCGACCGTCTCCACGTCCGTCTCCATCAGATCGCGGGCTGTCAGGGTCACATCGGGCGAACGACCGACGACGGGGTAGGTGTTTGGGTGCGTCTCGCCGTACGTTTAAGTAAAGCCATCGCAAAGGGGGAGTATGGCCGTTCACGGCCGGTCGACGCTCAGAAACTTGTTCGACGACTCGCCGACGCCCCATATTGCGCATCCGCCGCGCACCCACCACCGACACTTCTACGTCGCCACTGACGGCTCCTATCGGGCCGACGGTGGCGGTCTGGGGGCCGTCATCGAAGCCCGAGACGGGACGCGAGTCGCCCGAGTCGCACTCGAGGACACCCCGCCCGACAACAACGTCGCGGAGTATCGGGCGCTCCACCTCGGCCTCGACGTCCTCGACGCCCGGGCACCGCCGGGGTCGCGCGTCGGGGTCCTCGTCGACCACGACGACCTCGCCGCGAACGTCAATCACGCCGTCCTCGCCGCGGACCACCCGGACTGGCAACCGACGCGGCCCATCGACGTGCCAACCCGGAGCGAGTACCACTGGCGCGGCATCCGCGCCCGCATCGCCACCTTCGACGAGATTCGAGCCGCGCGCATCGATAGCCGCGTGAATCCGGCGCATCCGCTGGCGAACGCGCCGAAGCAGTACGCACACGTCAACCACCGCGAAGAACACTGCGTCATCCCCGAAACTAACCGGGCCGACCGACGGCGTCGCAGTCGGGCGAGCGACGACGGGGCGGAAATCCCGCCGCCGTCGCGGGCCGAACGCCGCGCCAGCGATTAGTCGTCGCGCTCTTGGGCGTCGACGACGGCCACGCCCGCGAGGTTGACGATGTCTTTCACTTCGTCACCGCGCTGGAGGACGTGGACCGGCTTGTCCATCCCGACCAGCATCGGGCCGATGGCGTCGGCGCCGCCGAGTCGCTGGAGGAGCTTGTAGCCGATGTTGCCCGCTTCGAGGTTCGGGAAGATGAGCACGTTCGCGGGGTCGTCGAGTTCCGCGAAGTCGTAGGTGCCGTTGAGGATGTCCTCGACGACGGCGGTGTCGGCCTGCATCTCGCCGTCGACGGGGAAGTCAACCGCGGGGTCCTCGCGGAGGGTCTGCGCTGCCTGCCGAGGCTTCCGGGTTCCCTCGTTGTCCACGCTCCCGAAGTTCGAATAGGACAGGAACGCGGCGCGCGGGTCGACGTTGAACCGGCGAGCCAACTTGCCCGTGTGCCGACCGATTTCGGCGAGTTCGGCGGCGCCGGGGTCTTGGTTCACCGTCGCGTCGGCGACGAAGACCACCTGATTGCGGAAGGTGAGCATGTACACGCCCGCCGCGTAATCCGCGTCGTCGGCCGTCCCGATGACCTGGAGTGGGGGACGGAGCGCCGAGGGGTAGTGGTGCATCAGGCCGGTGAGCATCGCGTCGGCGTCACCCATCTCGACCATCACGCTCCCGAGGTAGTTGCCGTCGCGGACGAGTTCGCTCGCCTCGCGGCGCGTGACGCCCTTGCGCTTCCGGAGTTCGTACAGGCGGTCGGCGTAGGCGTCGAGTTCGTCGGCGACGGGGTCGACGATTTCGGGGTCGAAGTCGAGACCCAGGTCGTCCATCGTCGTCCAGATGGCGTCGCGATCGCCGATGAGGACCGGCGTCGCGATGCCTTGGTCCGTAATCTGGTAGGCGGCGCGAATCATCTTCTCGTCGTCGCCCTCCGCGAGGACGACGCGCTTGGGGTCGGTCTTGGCCTTGTTGAGGACGACCCGCATCATCTCGCGGGACTTCCCGAGGCGGGCTTCGAGCTCCTCGCGGTAGACGTCAAGGTCGATGGATTCGCGCGCGGCGCCACTCTCCATCGCCGCCTCGGCGACGGCGGGCGCGATTTCGAACATCACGCGCGGGTCGACGGGTTTGGGGAGGATATACTCCGGGCCGAACTGAAGCGGCTGGTCGCCGTAGGCCTTCACCACCGCGTCGGGGACGTCCTTGCGCGCCAAGTCCGCGAGCGCGCGGGCGGCGGCCACCTTCATCGCCTCGTTGATTTCCGTCGCGCGCACGTCGAGTGCGCCCCGGAAGATGAAGGGGAAACCGAGGACGTTGTTCACCTGATTCGGGTAGTCCGAGCGCCCGGTGCCGACGATGACGGTGTCGTCGCGCGCGCTTTTGGCCTCGTGATACCCGATTTCGGGCTCGGGGTTTGCCATCGGGAAGATGATGGGGTTATCGGCCATCGACTGCACCATCTCCGGGCTGACGATGCCGCCGACCGACAGGCCAACGAAGACATCGGCGCCCGCCATCGCATCGGCGAGGTCGCCGGCCGAGCGGTCCTGTGCGAACTGGGCTTTGTACTTGTTGAGGTCGCCGTCCTCGACTCGGTCGGTCGTGATGATGCCCGAGGAATCACACATCGTGATGTTCTCGCGCTTGACGCCGAGCGAGACGTAGAAGTCGGCGGTGGCGATGGCGCTCGCGCCCGCGCCGGAGATGGTGACCGTCAGGTCGCTGAGGTCTTTATCGAGAATGTCGGCGGCGTTGACGAGGCCAGCACCGGTGATGATGGCGGTGCCGTGCTGGTCGTCGTGGAAGACGGGGATGTCCATCTCCTCGCGAAGCCGTTCCTCGATTTCGAAGCAGTCGGGCGCCTTGATGTCTTCGAGGTTGATGCCGCCGAAGGTGGGCTCCATCGCCTTCGTCGCGGTGACGATGTCCGAGGGGTCGTCGAAGTCGAGTTCGATGTCGAAGACGTCGATGTCGGCGAAGCGCTTGAAGAGGACGCCCTTGCCCTCCATCACGGGTTTCGACGCCTGCGCGCCGATGTCGCCGAGGCCGAGCACCGCCGAGCCGTTGGAGATGACGCCCACGAGGTTGCCCTTCGACGTGTACTCGTAGGCTCGGTTGGTGTCCTCGTGGATGTCCTCACAGGGGGCAGCCACGCCGGGGGAGTACGCGAGACTCAGGTCCCGTTGTGTGTTCGTCGGTTTCGTCGTCGAAATCTCGATTTTACCGGGAGGGTCCTGTCGGTGGTACTCCCTGGCGTCGTCGTCAAGTCCCATAACCGCGACCACAGAGGGATAGCCAAAAAACCTTCCGTGGCACGTCATACCCCATATCCGCCAGTTGTCGGCCGATTCGCCGGGGTATCGGTGCGACAGGTCGTATATCAACGTTCGGGGCGGTTCCCACGGGCAGGTGGGTTCGGACAGGTCTAAGTGCGCCGGGTGCTGAACCGCGCGTATGCGCCTTCGCGACCGGGTCACGTTCCCTCGCTTCGCCGCGTTCACGACGGGGCTGACGCTCACGCTCGTCATGCTCGGCGTCTACACCGCCGCGACGGGGTCCGGGCTGGCCTGTTCGGCCCAGTGGCCGCTCTGTGACAACGGCCTGCTCCCCCAGACGATTCCGAGCTTCATCGAGTGGTTCCACCGCCTCGTCGCCATGATTACCGGGTGGTTCATCCTCGGCACCGCCGTCTGGGCGTGGCGCCGCGACGCCGGCGAACGCCTCACCGCGACCCTCGCCGTCGCCCTGCTCCCCCTCCAGATTAGCATCGGCGCCGTGACCGTCACCCTGAGCGGCCTCTTCCCCGACGGCTACTCGCCGCCGACGCAGGGCGCCCACCTCGTCGTCGCGCTCACCATCTTCTCGCTGCTCGTGTGGACCGCCCTCTCGGCCCGAGAGACCGACACGCCGTCGCTCGGACAGATAGAGCGCGCGCTCCACGTCGCACTCGGCGCGCTAATCGTGAGTATCCTCGCCAGTCGCGTGTTCAAGCCGACGCCGTACGGGCCCGGCGGGCAGGCAATCTTCTACGGCGCGTCGCTCGTCGCCGTCGCTGCCCTCATCGCCGCGACTCGGTGGCTCGCAACTTCCGCGGTGCCGCAGCTTCGCCCCGTCACCGCGGGCGCGCTGGCGCTCCTATTCGTCGGGATGTTGCTCGGCCGCGACCTCGTGTACTACACGCCGACGGTCAGAATTCTCAACGCCGCCGCGTTCCTGCTGGCGGGTGTCGGCGTCGTCGCCGTCCTCGCGCTCGCCCGCCGGACGCGCACCGGTCGGTCCGGGTCCGCGTCGGTCAGAACTCGGTGACGACTTCGACGCCCGTCGTCTCGTAGTCGGTCATCGCCGCCAGTCGAGTCGGTACGTCCTCTAGCGTCACCTCGCGACGGACGAGACGCCCGGGGTCGATGGCGCCCGACTCCAGCAGGCGAAGGAGTTCGTCGTACCGCGTCGGCGGCATCCCGCGCGCCCCGTGGAAATCGGCTTCTAACATCGCCATGCGTTCGACCGGCAGCGACACCTCGCCGCGTTCCTCGTCAGTCGTCAGACCGACCTGGACGTGCGTCCCGCGGCGCCGGAGCGAGTGCACGGAGTTGCGACACGTCTCGGCCACGCCGAGAGCGTCGACGGAGACGTGGGCACCGCCGTCGGTCACCTCGCGGATGCGTTCCGGGACTTCACCGGTGTCGTCGGCGTTCAGGACCGCGTCCGCGCCGAGGTCGGTCGCCATATCGAGCGCCGCGTCGCGGATGTCGACGGCGACGACGCGCGCGCCGAGGGCGTCGGCGATGTGGACCGTCGAGAGGCCGACGCCGCCACAGCCGTGGACCGCGACCCAGTCGCCAGCACCAACGTCGCCCCGCGCGGTGAGCGCGTGAAACGCGGTCATGAACCGACAGCCCAGCGCCGCCATGTCCCGCGCCGAGACGCCGTCGGGGAGGTGCATCGCGTTGTAGTCGGCGTGGGGGACGTGGACCTGTTCGGCGAAGGCGCCCTGTGCCTCCTGCTGGAAGCCGAGGGCGAGGCCGTCCTCGCAGACGTTCCCGTGACCGCGCAGGCACTGGGGACAGGTGCCGTCGCCGAGGTTGAACGGGACGGCGACGCGGTCACCGACGGCGACGCGTTCGACTCGCGCCCCGACGGCGACGATCCGACCCGCGGGTTCGTGGCCGAGAATCTGGCCGTCGCGCACCCGGTCGCCGACCCACTCGCCGTGGCCCTGCCACGCGTGCCAGTCGCTCCGACAGACGCCACAGGCCTCGACGGCGACGACGACGCCGTGGGGCGCGAGGTCGGGGCGCTCCACGTCGGTTATCTCGAGCGGTTCGCCGTGTTCACGGAGGACTGCGGCACGCATACCCGCCCCACGGCGAGGCAGGACAAAAAGGTCACATGAAATCGGAGAGGCCGGACTGGCCGTCGTCGGCGTCCGCATCGGCGTCGTCCGCAGTCGCCTCCGCATCGTCGTCGCTCGCCTCCGTCTCGGGCACCGAGTCGTCGCCATTCGAGTCGTCGTCGGCCGCCGCGTCGGCAGTCGTATACTCGCCACCGAACGCGTCCGAGTGGTCCTCCATCGCTTCCTCGCGGAGCTCTTGGGCGTCGGCGACGATGGATTCGACCTTGTTCGTCGTCTCGCCGCTCCCGGTGACGAAGGAGACGGCCGCTTCGTCGAGGTCGTAGTACGCAGCCATCGCCACGGTCAGGTCGCGCGGCTTACAGTGGTGGGTCATGGCCGCGAGGAAGGGCAGCACTTCGCGGCGGGTCGTCGCCATGCTGAAACCGCCGCTATCGGCGACTTTCCGGACGACTTCGTCGGCGGTCGAATCCGAGGAGGGCCAGAACTGCGGGCGGTTGAACCGCGTCCATCCGCCCTTCTGCCCGTCGCGGGCGGCGGCCACGCCGCCGGCGAGGGCGTCGGTCGCGTAGCGCCAGTAGCCGTACTCCTGTGTGGCACGGACGCGACCCAGCCATCGGTCGGCGTCGGCCAAGTGGTCGTACGCCCGCGCGAGCTCCTCGCCCTCGTACACCTTCGTGACGTTCTCGGCGAGCCACTTCGTGAGGTCGTCGGGCGTCTCGTCGACGCGATACGCGGACTGAATCGCCTCCTCGGCGGACTCCTCTTTCAGCACGGCGTCGAGGAAGGGGAAGATGTCGAGACTGCGGTCGCGGTCACCCGTCGCCACGTCGTCGACGGTGAGACGCCGGTCGCTCTCGGCGGCCGCCTGCAGGTCGTTGACGGCCGAGCGGAGGTCGCCGTCGTTCACCTCGGCGATGCGGTCGAGGGCGTCGGCCTCGAACTCGATGTCCTCGCGACGGCAGATGTCCCGGAGGACGGGGACGATGGAGCGCGCGGACACGTCGCGGAACTCGATTTCCCGACAGGCGTTGCGCAGGCCGCGGCTCATGTCGTAGTAGTCGTTGGCGAGGAGGACGATGGGCTGGTCGGCATCTTTCACGACGCGGGTGAGCGCGCTCGCGCCGCCGCGGTCGTAGTTGCCGTGGATGTTGTCCGCCTCGTCGAGGACGATGAGTTGTCGGCCGCCGGTGTCGTCGCCGCCGGTCGAGCCGGCGAGCGTGGCGTTTTTCGACGCGCGACCGGCGAATCGCTCGATGACGTCGGACGTGCGCTGGTCGGAGGCGTTGAGTTCGACCGTCTCCCACCCCATGTCGGCGGCGAGGGCGTGGGCCGCCGACGTCTTGCCGACGCCGGGGCTGCCGTGGACGACGACGGCCTCGCGGTGGTCGTCCCACGTCTTCGCCCACTCCGCCAGGGCGTCGCGGGCCTTGTCGTTCCCGCGGACGGCCGACAGCGTCGACGGGCGGTACTTCTCCGTCCAGTCTACCATTATCGGGTGCAGGCGGGACGCGCGTTTAGTGGTTGCGGAGCGGCGCGTCGACCGATATCGAACCGGACGCCATTTATATCAGCCGCGCGGAGTTTCGGGCATGCGACGCCGCGCGTTCCTCGCTTCGACCGGTATCGCCGCCCTCGCCGGCTGTTCGACTGGTGATAGTTCAACCGACGGGACGGCGACGCCCACCTCGACGGCGACGTCGACGGAGAGTGGCGAACCGAACTTCGAGATTCGGGGGACTCGCTTCCCCAGCACGCAGACGCTCAACGTCGCGACGACGTTCGTCATCGCCATCCAGAACACCGGGACTGGCGACGGGACGTTCACGTCCGAACTGGAGACGAAAGTCGGCGACGGCGAGTGGGGAACCGCTGGCGAAATCGAAATGGACGTTCCGGCCGGCGAGACGGCCGAATGGCACAGCCCCGAATTCACGGCGCAGTACCTGACGACCCTGTACTTCCGCCTTGCCGACTTCGACGAGACGTGGTCCATCGAGATTACGCCCCGCGAACTCGACTTCGGGAACTACTACGCAGCCCCCAACGGCCTGTACATCAACCTCCTCGGCGGGTCGTTCGAATCGTCGTACCCGACGAGCGACGACTCCGGGAACACGACGGCGACATCGACCACCACCGCCACTGCAACACCCACTACGACACCCACGTCGGCACCGGACGGAAAGACGTGGGCGGTCATCAGCGCCGACGTGCGAAACCGGTTACAGGAGCCACTCACCACCCCGCCCGCCGACTCGTTCGAACTCACTATCGACGGCGAATCGCAACCGCAGCACCAAGAGGTGTCCGACAACCCCTACGAGAGCGGCGAGCTCGAAGGGCGGACGGTCATTCGCGGCGAATTGGTGTACGCCGTCCCCGAGGGGACGACGGTCGACGACATCGAAGTCGTCTGGTCGCAATCGCTCTCGAAGGGCGACGTGAAATCTATCTGGACGAGATAGCGGCGAGCGCAGTCAGTAGACGCGCTCGGTCGCGATTTCCGCACCGTCTGCGAGAGCCTCGAGCTTCGCCCACGCGATTTCCGGGTCGACCATGCCGAGACCGGCCTGCGTACCGAACCCACAGTCCGGCGCGGCGACGACCGGCGTCGAATCGTCGACGGCGTCGACGACTCGCTCGATGCGGTCGGCGATGGTCTCGGGGTGGTCGATGATGTTCGTCTTCACGTCCACGACGCCGGGCATGAGCGTCCAGCCGTCGGGGAGCGGATGTTCGGCGAACGCGCGGTACTCGTGCTGGTGGCGCGGGTTCGCTTGCTCGATGCTGAGTCCCGAGATGTCTGCCTCGTAGATTTCGGGCAGCATCTCGGCCAGGTCCGTGTCGAAGTGATGGGGACCCTCGTAACTCCCCCAACAGGTGTGCAGGCGGACCTGTTCGGCCGGGATGCCCGACAGCGCGTCATTGAGCGCTTCGATGTGGAGCCGGGTGGCCTCCTTGATTTCCGAGAGGGGCGCGTCCGCGTAGGCCGCCGTGTGACCGACGGTGAGGAGTTCCGGCGCGTCGATTTGGAGGGTCATGCCCGCGTCGGCGATGAGTTCGTACTCCTCGGCCATCGCGTCCGCAGTGGCGAAGAGGTACTCCTCGTAGGAGTCGTAGTAGTCGTTGACGTGCGTGGCCGTGACGACGCTCGGCGACGCCGCGGTCATGAACGTCTCCGTGTCCTCGACCGCCGACAGCGCGTCTTGGAACGTCGCGAGTTCGTCCTCGGCCTGTTCACGACCCGTGTACTCGATGGGGCCAGTGACGACCGGATGCATCGAGAGGTCGATGACGTCGGTCTTGAACGTGCGCTCGGCGTAGCCGGGGAACTCCTGGAGGTCCGCCCAGAGCTCCTGTTCCTCCTCGCCCTCGATGCCGCTGAGTCGGTCCGCGACGTACCAGTTGAACGAGACGCGCGACTGTTCGCCGTTGTTGATGGAGTCGAGTCCGACCTCAGTCTGGCGCTCGACCACGTCGCGAGTGGCGTCGGCGACGGTGTCGGTCCACGTTTCCTCGTCGACGTCCTCGCCGTTCTGGCGCTTTTCGAGGAGGTCGAGCAGTTTCGGCGGGCGGGGAAGGCTTCCGATGTGTGTCGTCTGGATGCGGTCGTCGCTCGTCATGAGAGTCGTCTTCAATCTCGTCGCGGACCACAATATGAGCCACGATTACGCGTCGGGGTGTCGCTGTCGAGGGTGAGAGTGAGGAGAAATGCCCGGGGTGGGCTCCGAACCCACGATCTCCGCATGTCCCAGGTTACGAGGCTCGGCGGGCCTCGAGGGAGGCGGAGGCTTCCAAGGCCGAGGTGTATCCGCACCGAAGCTCGAATACCCTATGAGTGCGGCGCTATGTCCAGCTAAGCCACCCGGGCGCAGTAGTCCGTATGCCGATGCCGCCCTTGAAACTTCTCATATCAATCCACCCCCCGGATTTATCACGCGCGGCGGGGACAGTCCGCGCATGAGTCTGCCGGAAATCGTCCAGTCTGCCCTCGACGACGAGTCGGTGGCGGCGCGGGTGGGGTTGGGTGGCGACGACCTGCTGCTCGTGACCCCGACGCGGACGCTCGTCTACCGGGCGGAGGGGTTGCTCTCCGACGAGACGGTCGCGGAGTACCCACACGACGCCGAACGCGTCGGTGTCTCCGAGGGGCGCCGAAAGGCCGAAATCACGCTCGATTACGGACTCGACGGCGAGGAGTCGTTCTCGGTGCCCACGTCGCGACTCGACCAAGTGCTCCACCCGGTCCTCGCCGGCATCCTGAACGCCCGCGGCATCACCGACTCGGGCGAGACGGTCAAACAGACCTTCCGGTTCAGTGAGTTGACCATCGTCGTCACGAGCGCTCGCGTCGTCCGCCACATCGGCGCCGCCGTCTGGGACGAAGACTACGAGGCGTACCACTTCGACGGCGTGACCGACCTCGATTTCGAGGAGGGGAGCGTCGCCACCTCGGTGGTCATCACCGTCGACGGCGGGCAGGAGCGGTTCAAAGCACCCAACGAGCAAGCGCGGGCGCTACGCGAGACGCTCGTCGACGCGGTGTGTGAGTACCACGGCGTCGAAGACGTGGACGCACTCCGCCGGACGGCGGCGGCCGACGACGACGACTCCGCCGAGCCGAGCGACCGCGTCTCGTTCGGTGACGGCCCCGACCCGCTGGATACGAGCGGCGTCGACGGCGACATCGAGGAGGAGCGCGACCAAGCGGAGACGAGCGAGCGCCGAGAGGCGTCCGCAGCCAGTGACGGCGAGTTCGGCGACTCGGACTTCGAGTCGGCGAGCGTCGACGACGACGTGGCGCAGGAACTCGCGGAACTCCGGTCGGTAATCGAAGCGCAGAACGAACGCCTCGACCGGCAGGAAGAGACCATCCAGCAGCTGATCGAGGAACTCCGGCAGGGACGCTAGTCCCGACCCAGCACTTTTCGCACACAGGAGGAGCCGAACGGCCCGAGTTCGCCGGTATCGAGCCTGACGAAGTGGCCGGTCGATATCGACGCCCCGCAGCGCCGGCAGTCGTAGTCGCCCTCTCGGGTCACCACGTCGCGCTCGAAGCGGACGAAGCCGTCTCGCTGCATCCGGACGTGGCCGTCGTCGCGTTCGATGATGCCGCGCACCTCCGCCTCGTCGAGGACCGTCCGAACGAGCGTCGGGTCGGTCGTCACCGTCTCGATACGGTCGACGACGGCCGACAGCGGGAGCGACTCGTCGTCGAGAGTGGCGAGCAAGTCGAGCGCGAGTTCGACTCGGTCCTCGGTCACAGCGGAGGGTCGGTGCGAGCGCCCATCAACGTCCCGTCTCGCCGTCGAAGCGCAATCCGTTTGGAGGCGGGCGTCGAGACCCGACTATGCACCGTCGCAGTCGCCTCCTCGCGGGCGTCGCGCTGGTCGCCGCAGTTGTCGTCCTCGGCGTCCTCGTCTCGCCGGCGGTGGTGCTCGCCCGACTGGCGTGGGTGGTGGCGGACCCGCTTCGACTGCTGGTCGCGCTCACGTTGGTCGCGCTGGTCCGCCCCCTGTTCGCGTGGCCGACGACGCTCATCGCCGTCGTCGCGGGCTACGGGTTCGGCCTCCGCGGCTTTCCGGTCGCGCTGGCGCTCGTCGTCGTGACGAGTCTCCCGCCGTACTGGGTGGCCGCCCGCGGCGCCGGCACGGGGAGCGTCGCCGCCGCGGGGGAGCGACTCGTCGCGGAAGCGGGCGCGCTTCGGGGCGTCGCCGGGAGTCGGCTCCTCCCCCTGCCGTCGGACGTGGTGTCGGCCGGCGCGGGCGTCGCGGGCGTCCCGGTGCGCGCGTTCGCACTCGGGACGGCGCTCGGCGAGGTGCCGTGGGTCGCGGCGGGCGTCGTCGC
This sequence comes from Haloplanus vescus, assembly GCF_900107665.1. Classification (NCBI taxonomy): domain Archaea; kingdom Methanobacteriati; phylum Methanobacteriota; class Halobacteria; order Halobacteriales; family Haloferacaceae; genus Haloplanus; species Haloplanus vescus. The sequence goes on along the minus strand of NZ_FNQT01000002.1, from coordinate 190,444 downwards.
CGGCGACTCCTTCGCCACCCTCGACGCGGTGTCGCTGAGCGCCGTCCTCGACCCGCGTGTCGTCGTCGGGGCGTCGCTCCTCGCACTCCTAGCGCTGGCGGGGCCGGTCTACCGAACGTACGAACGGGCGTGACCTCACTCCAGTAGCGACTCGCCGGTCATCGCCGCCGGTTTCTCAACGCCGACGAGTTCGAGGAGAGTCGGCGCCACGTCACACAGCGAGCCACCGTCGCGGACGCGACGCCCGCCGGAGGGGTCGGCGCCCGGGGCGGCGTAGATGAACGGGACTTCGTTTCGCGTGTGCGCGGTGTGGGGGTCGTCGGACTCACCCATCGACTCGGCGTTGCCGTGGTCGGCGGTGACGAGGGCGTGACCGTCGGCATCGTGGACGGCGTCGACCAGTCGCGCGAGGGTGGCGTCGACGGCTTCGACGGCTTCGATGGCGGCGTCGAAGTCGCCCGTGTGGCCCACCATGTCGGGATTGGCGTAGTTCAACACCAGCACGTCCGGATTCTCGGCCTCGATGTGTTCGATGGCCGCGTCGGTGACGGCGGCGGCGCTCATCTCCGGCTTGTGGTCGTAGGTCGGCACGTCCGGGCTCTCGACGATGTGGCGGTGTTCGCCCTCGAACTCCACCTCGCGCCCGCCGTTGAGGAAGTAGGTGACGTGGGCGTATTTCTCGGACTCGGCGATGCGGAGTTGCGTCTTGCCCGCCTTCGAGAGCACCTCGCCGAGCGTGTCGGTCAGTTCGACCGGCGGGAAGGCAACGGGGAAGTCGAACCGCTCGTCGTAGGCGGTCATCGTCACGAGATGCGTGTCGGGTTGGTCGAGCGAGAACGACCACTCGGGGTCGACGCCGGCGAGGAGGCGGACGAGCTGTCTGGCTCGGTCGGCGCGGAAGTTGGCGAAGACGATGGCGTCGCCGTCCCGTATCTCCGCCCCGCCCTCGATGAGCGTCGGTTCGACGAACTCGTCGGTTTCGTCGCGGTCGTAGGCGGCCTCGATTGCGTCGACGGCCGTCGATTCGACGTGGTCGGCCTCGCGGTTCACGATGGCGTCGTAGGCGCGTTTCGTCCGGTCCCAGTTGCTGTCGCGGTCCATCGCGTAGTACCGGCCAGTGACGGTGGCCACGTCGCCGGTGCCGTGTTCGTCGGCGACGGCAGTGAGTTCGTCGAGGAAGTCGACGCCGTCGGTCGGCGCCGTGTCGCGGCCGTCGGTGAAGGCGTGCGTGACCGCCGCCACGTCGTTGCGGGCGGCGAGTTCGATGAGTGCGTGGAGGTGGCGCTGGTGGGAGTGAACGCCGCCGGTGCTGACGAGGCCCATGACGTGGAGGCGGCCGCCCGTCTCGGCGACGTGGTCGACGGCGCCACAGAGGGCGTCGTTCTCGAAGAAGGAGCCGTCGTCGACGGCGTCATCTGCAGTGTCGGCGTCGGTGCCGCCGCGGTCGATGGCGTCGTCGATGCGCGCGAGGGGTTGGGTAACGACGCGCCCGGCGCCGATGTTGAGGTGGCCCACTTCGCTGTTGCCCATCTGTCCGTCGGGGAGACCGACCCGGCGGCCGGAGACGTCGAGTACGCCCGCGGCTCCGGTGTCGAAGAGCCGGTCGAACGTCGGTGTGTCGGCGGTCGAGACGGCGTTTCGCTCCGAGCCGTCGAGCCCCCAGCCATCGAGGATGACCAACGCGGCGTCCATGCTCGAAGCGACGCCACGGGCCGTTAACTAGCTGTTGCATCCGCGCGACCCGAAACCACCGGCACGCCTTTCACCGGCGGCGTTCGACGGAGAAGCATGACAGCCGACGAACAGGGCTCGGTCAGCGTCGGGGTGTTGTCCCTCCACAACAGCAAGGAGACGAAGGCCATTCTGAACGCGGTCGAGGACCTCGGCCACGACCCGGTGTGGCTGCGCCGCGAGAACACGACCGTCAGCATCGAGGACAGCGAGGTGACGGTCGACCCGGACGTGGACGTGGTGGCCAACCGCCTCCTGCTGTCGACGACGAACGAACCGGCGGAGCTGCTGGGGTTGGCAACGACGTTCAACCGCATCCGCCCCATGCTGAACGAACCCGACGCGGTGCTGACCGCGATTCACAAGTTCGCGACGGCGGCGACGCTCGCGGACTGGAACGTCCGCGTCCCCGACGCCTTCCTCGCCCTGTCGAACGACCGCCTCAACAGCGGCCGCGAACGCTTCGGCGACGTGGGAGTCTACAAGACGGCCATCGGCACTCACGGCGGCGGGACGTGGAAGGTCGACCTCACCGAACCGGTCAACCCGCGAGTCGGCAACCGACAGGCGTTCCTGCAGGACCTCGTCGAACGCGACGAGAACGAACACCGCGACCTCCGGGTGTACGTCGTCGACGGCGACATCGTGGGCGCGATGTATCGCTACGCGCCGGAGGGGGAGTGGCGCACCAACGTCGCCCTCGGCGGCGCCGTGGCCGACGCGGCCTCGGACCTCCCCGAAGCGGCAGCGGAGACGGCGCTCTACACGACCGAAGTGATGGGACTGGACTACGCTGGCGTCGACCTCATCGAGGGCGACGACGGCTGGTTCGTCCTCGAAATCAACCCGACGGCGGGGTTCAAGGGGCTGTACGAGGCGACGGGGACCAGCCCCGCCCCCTACGTGGCGAAACTCGCCATCGAACGCGCCGGCGGGTCGGTCGACGAGGAACGCGTCGAGAACCTCGCGGCGACGCTCGACGACTCGACGCCCGCCTGCAAACCCCGCACTACCCCGCCCCAACAGGAGGACCTCCCCATCATCGGCTACATCGAGGAAGTCGTCGTCAGCGGCACCAGCGGGTCGACACAGGTGAAAGCGAAATCCGACACGGGGGCGACGCGGACGAGCATCGACACCGGCCTCGCCGCCGACATCGGCGCCGGCCCCATCAAGAGCATGACGCGCGTGAAATCGGGGAGCGTCAAGTCCGGGAAGGCCCGGCCTGTGGTCGACCTCGTCATCGGCATCGGCGGGATGCAACACACCGTCACCGCGAGCGTCGAGGACCGGAGTCACATGGACTACCCGCTCCTCCTCGGGCGGGACGTGCTCGAGCACTACCGCGTCGACGTGCGGCGACGGGCGGACGACGACGAGCGAGACGCGGGCGAGATACTCGAGGAGTAACGGCCCCGAGGCTTTTCCGTCTCCTGACGGAAGGCTGACGACATGACACCGCTCGAGGTCGGCCTTCGGTTAATCGCCGGTCTCCTCCTGATACTCACCAACGGCTTCTTCGTCGCCATCGAGTTCGCGCTCACGCGGGTCCGCCAGTACCCCGAATCGGAGTTCGACACGCCCGCGCTCGAACGCGCGTGGGAGATGACACAGGACCTCGAAATCTACCTGACGAGCTGTCAGGTGGGCATCACCGCCTCCAGCATCGCGGTCGGTATCGTCGCCGAACCGGCGCTCGCGGCGCTGGTCGAACCCTACGTCGCCGGGACGGCGCTGGCGTCGGTGGGCGCGGGCGCAATCGTCGCGTTCGCGATTATCAACCTCGTCCACCTCACCCACGGGGAGCAGACGCCGACGTATCTCGGCGTCGAGCGCTCGAAGTTCGTCTGTCGCTACGGGGCGCGCCCGCTCTACTGGTTCGCGAAACTCATCTCGCCCATCATGCGAGTCGGCGACAGCGTGGCGAAGGGGACGCTCAAGCTGTTCGGAATCGAGATGACGGGCGCATGGCTCGAAACCGAAGAGCAGGTCATCGAGTCGCGGGCGGACCTCCGCAACCGACTCGGCTCGCTCCTCGACGAGGGTGACCTCGCCGACGAGCGCCGAGAGGAGGTGCTCAACGCCCTCGCCGTCGACGAAACGCCCGTCTCGGACATCGTGACGCCCCCCGAGGACATCGTGGCGGTGTCGACGACGGCGTCGGTCGAGGAGAACCTCGCGACGATGCGGGCGACGCCGCACGTCCGGTTCCCGCTGGTCGGGGAGACGCTCGCGGACTTCCGGGGCGTGGTCTACACGCCCTCGGTGCTGACGCATCTGGAGGCGCTAGAGCGGGGCGAACGGACGTTCGAGGATATCGCCGCGCCACCGATGACGCTCGCCGCGACGACGAACGTCAGCGACGCGTTCGACCAGTTCCAGACCCAAGAGCAGGAACTCGCGTTGGTGCTCGAAGACGGCGAGGTGGTCGGTCTCCTGACGGCGACGGACGCGCTGGAGGCGGTGATGGGCGAGCTCGAAGACCCGCTCGACCGAGCGTACGGCGACAGCAGCTGAAATCAGCTCTCGTAGTGCGCCCACACGTAGCGCGTGCCGTAGGAGCGGTAGGGGCGCCACGCCGCCGCCACCTCGCGCATCTCCTCGCGGGAGTCACAGCCGTACAGGTCCTCCAGCCCTCGGCGAATCGCGAGGTCACCGAGTGGGAGGACGTCCTCGCGCCCGAGGACGAACAGGAGGTACATCTCGGCGGTCCATTCCCCGACGCCGCGAATCCGAGTGAGTTCGTCGACGACGGCGTCGTCGGGGTGGTCGGCGAGGCCCGCGCGGGTGAGGTCACGCTCCTCGAAGGCGCGGGCGGCGTTGCGGAGGTACTCGACTTTGGTGCCGGAGAGCCCCGTCTCACGGAGCGCCTCGGTGTCGGCGTCCAGTATCGCGGCGGGCGTCACGTCGCCGAGGTGGTCGAAGAGTCGCTCGCGGATGGCCGACGCGCTCGCCGTCGATAGTTGCTGGTTGACGATGCTGACGACGAGGCGGCGGAACTCGTCGTCGGCGGGCTGGACCGTCAGCGGGCCGTGCGTGTCGACGAGTCCGGCCATCACGGGGTCGGTGCGGAGGATATCGTGCGGGTCGGCGTCGGTCATCGCTCGGCCCCCCGTGAAGCGTCGCCACCCAGTCGGTCGAAGTGGCGGTGCGCGAGGACGACGGCACCGACCGAGAGCAGGACCGTCGCGAGGAGTAGCGGCAGTCCCGGTTCGTAGCGGAGCGGCGGGTAGTAGCCGAGGCCGTAGTCGAAGGCGTCGTTGACGAGAAGCGCCGCGAGGGCGACGACGAGTGCGCGGCCGGTCGTCCGGCCGTAGTAGGGGATGGCGAACGCCTCGACGACGAAGAGCGCGTGCGTGAGCATGATGCCCCAGTAGTCCCAGAGCGCGGCGCCGCTGAATCCCACGTACAGTTCGGGATGGAGGTTGAGTGCGACGACGGTCCAGAGACCGTATTTGATTAGCCAGACGAACGCGAACGTGTGGAGATAGGCCAGCGGGACGTTCGCGGGGGCGTCGCTGACGGGCGTCCCGAGCGTCGGCAGCAACGTCGCGAGCGAGAGCGTGACGAGTGCGAGCGCCGTCGGCGAGTCGCCGAAGAGCGGATAGAGGAGGGAGGGTAGGTCGGCGAGCGAGGGGTCGGCGTGGACGTAGAAGCTCACGCCGACGAGGAAGGCGAGGCCGTTGGCGACGAGGAGCGTCGAGAGACTCGGGGCGTGACCGAGGTAGTACTCCAGGTAGCGACCGCCGTCGAACGAACTCATCGGTCACTCACTGGGTCGGTCGGGGGTAAAACCTGTCGCGTCGGCGGGTCGGTCATTTAAGTCCCAGCCTCGCGGATGGGTGGGCATGGACGCGGACGCGGCCTTCACATACAACGGCGGGAAGGTCGCCCCCGGCGAGCGACAGAACCTGCGCTACGCGGTCAGCGAGACGTATCTCGGCGACCCGGTGCGGATTCCGGTGACTATCGTCAACGGCGAGCGACCGGGGCCGACGGTGTTCCTGTCGGCGGCGGCCCACGGCGACGAACTCAACGGCATCGAAGTGGTCCGCGAGGTGGCCTTCGAGTGGGACCTCGACGACCTCGCGGGGACCATCGTCTGCCTGCCGGTGTTGAACGTGCCGGGCTTTCTCACCCAGCAGCGCTACCTCCCCATCTACGACCGCGACCTCAACCGGTCGTTTCCGGGGGACCCCGACTCGACGAGTGCGAAGCGGATGGCCGACGCCATCTTCAGGAACTTCATCGAGCCCTGCGACTTCGGCCTCGACTTCCACACGTCGACGCGCGGGCGGACGAACATGCTCCACGTCCGGGCGGACACGGACGACAACGCAGTCTCTCGGCTGGCCCACGCCTTCGGCGCGAGCGTCGTCATCGACGGCGCGGGGAGCGACGGGACGCTCCGCGGCGAGGCGACGCGGGCGGGCGTGCCGACGGTGACCGTCGAGATGGGGCAGGCCCACCGGTTCGAACGCGGACTCATCGACGACGCCCTCGACGGCGTCGAGAGCGTGTTCGCGGAGTACGGCCTGCGCGACGCTGACCGCGTCCGCTGGCCGGGGTGGCGGACGGTCGTGACAGAGAAGACGTGGCTCCGGGCCGATGCCGGCGGGATGGTCGACATGCATTACGACCGCGGTGCCCTCGTCCGCGAGGGCGACCGTGTCTGCACCATCACCGACCCGTTCAAGGCGGAGGGGACGCCGGTCCACGCGCCCTTTACCGGCGTCCTCATCGGCGTCCTCGAAAACCCCGTGGTCTATCCGGGCAACCCCATCTGTCACGTGGCGGAGCTCGACGCCGAGACGGCAGCCATCGTCGCACGCCGACAGGCAGGTCGATGATCGTCGGTCGAAACGTACGTAACTTCTATACTATCAGCGTCCGGACTCCCGGACGAGCATGAGTCAGTCCTATGATCGGGGCCTCATCGAGGACTTCGGTCGATGGCGGGAGTTCTCGGCCGGAATGTGGGCCTGGATCTTCCACAAGTTCACCGGCTGGGTGCTGATCGGGTATCTCTTCACCCACATCGCCGTCCTGAGTACGGCGCTCACGTCGGCCAGCGCCGACCCCGCGACGGTCGCGGCGAATCAGGACCTCTACACGCAGACCATCCGGACGCTGGAGGGTCTGTTCGTGGTCCGAATCCTCGAAGTCGGACTGCTGGCGGTGGCAGTCTTCCACATGCTGAACGGGACGCGACTCCTCTTGGTCGACCTCGGAATCGGCCTCGAAGCGCAGGACAAGAGCTTCTACGCCTCCCTGATTCTGACGGGTGCCATCGTCGTCGCGAGCATCCCCACCTTCCTCGCGGGGGTGTCGCTCTGATGGCGGAGCGCTACTCCTCGTTCGAGGCGGGCGGTCGGCTGTGGCTCTGGCAGCGCATCACCGCCGCCTTCCTCGTCGTCGTCCTCGCCTTCCACTTCTTCCTCCTCCACTTCGTCCACCACGCCGACGAAGTGACCTTCGCCATGAGCGCCGGGCGGATGGAGACGTGGAGTTACTACTCGCTGATGATTCTCTTTCTGGTGACCGCGACGTTCCACGGCGTCAACGGCGTCTACAACGCGCTCATCAACGTCGGGCTGACCGGGACGAAGCGCCGAATCGTCAAGGGCGCCCTCATCGTCGCCAGCCTCCTCTTGCTCGTGCAAGGGTTCCGCACCGCGAACGCGTGGGCCGGCATCGACCTCCTTCCCATCCTATGAGCACGCAACGCCAACAGCCAGAGACCGAGACGGAGAGCGCGGAAACCACGTCGGAGGAGCAACGCGACGAGGCGCGCCAGAGCGCCGAGCGGCGAGAGCGAAAGCGCGTCGAAGCCGAGGAACGGGCCGCCGCCGAGGCGGAGCGTTACCACCTGAAGGTGTTCCGCTACGACCCCGAAGTCGAGGGCAAACAGGAGCCACGCTTCGACAGCTTCCACGTTCCCTACGAGACGGGGATGACCGTCCTCGACGCACTCATCTACGCGCGCGACGAGTTCGACGCCAGCCTCACCTTCCGACACTCGTGTCGGCAGGCCATCTGTGGCTCGGACGCCCTCTTCATCAACGGGTCACAGCGGCTCGGGTGTCAGACCCAACTCTCGGACCTCGACCAACCGGTTCGGGTCGAACCACTCCCCCACGCCGACGTGGTGAAGGACCTCGTCGTCGACATGGAGCACTTCTACGACCAGATGGAAGCTGTCGAGCCGTACTTCCAGACGTCGGAGCGACCGGAGGGCGAGTTAGAGGAGCAACGACAGAGCCGCGAGAACCGCGAGAAAATCAAGAAATCGACGCGGTGTATCTGGTGTGGCGCGTGCATGTCCTCGTGCAACATCGCGGCAGGCGACAACGAGTATCTCGGCCCGGCGGCCATCAACAAGGCCTACCGGTTCGCGATGGACGAACGCGAGGGCGAGGACATGAAACAGCAGCGCCTCGAAATCATCGAACAGGAACACGGCGTCTGGCGGTGTCAGACGCAGTTCTCCTGTACCGAGGTGTGTCCGAAGGACATCCCGTTGACCGAGCACATCCAGGAGCTGAAGCGTGAGGCAGTCAAGAGCAACCTGAAATTTTGGTAACTATGCACGAATACGACGTCATCGTGGTCGGCGCGGGCGGGGCGGGCCTGCGCGCGGCCATCGCGGCACAGGAAGCGGGGGCAGACGTGGCGATGGTCACGAAGCTCCATCCCGTCAGGAGCCACACGGGCGCCGCGGAAGGCGGCATCAACGCTGCCCTCCGCGAGGGCGACGACTGGGAACTCCACGCCTACGACACGATGAAGGGGTCGGACTACCTCGCGGACGCCCCCGCCGCGGAAGCGCTGTGTCAGGAGAGCCCGGAAGAGGCCATCCAACTCGAACACTGGGGGATGGCGTTCTCCCGCGAGGACGACGGCCGCGTCTCACAGCGACCCTTCGGTGGCCTCTCCTTCCCGCGGACGACGTTCGCGGGCGCGGAGACAGGCCATCACCTCCTGCACACGCTCTACGAACAGGTCGTCAAACGAGGCATCGAGGTGTTCGACGAGTGGTACGTGCTGAACCTCGCCGTCTCGGACGAGGACGACCCGTCGGACCGGACCTGCCACGGCGTCGTCGCCTACGAGACGGCGACGGGGAACATAGAAGCGTTCACCGCGCGCGACGGGGTCATCCTCGCCACGGGCGGGTTGGGGCAGGTGTACGACCACACGACCAACGCCGTCGCGAACACGGGCGACGGCATCGCGATGGCCTACCGCGCGGGCGTCCCCGTCGAGGACATGGAGATGATTCAGTTCCACCCGACCACACTCCCGTCGACGGGCGTCCTCATCTCCGAGGGGGTCCGCGGCGAGGGTGGCATCCTCTACAACGACGAGGGTGAGCGCTTCATGTTCGAACGCGGGTACGCGAACAACGCGGGCGAACTCGCCTCGCGTGACGTGGTCTCGCGCGCCGAATTGACCGAAATCAACGCGGGCCGTGGCATCGAGGACGAGTACGTCCACCTCGATATGCGGCATCTGGGCGAGGAGCGCATCGTCGACCGGTTGGAGAACATCCTCCACCTCGCCGAGGACTTCGAGGGCGTCGACGGCCTCGAAGAGCCGATGCCGGTCAAGCCCGGCCAACACTACGCGATGGGCGGCATCGAAACCGACGAGTACGGCCAGACCTGCGTCGACGGCCTCTACGCCGTCGGCGAGTGTGCGTGTGCGAGCGTCCACGGTGCGAACCGCCTCGGGGGCAACGCTCTCCCCGAGCTCACGGTGTTCGGGAAGCGAACTGGCACGCGCGCCGCCGGCGGCGACACCGACGAGCCTGAAATTTCGGTGGGTCGGACGGACGACGCGGAGCCGGGCGATGTGGATTCGCCGGTCGAACTGGGCGAACCGTGGACCGACGAGGCCGTCGCGGACGGCGGCGCGACGACGGCGACGGCCGTCGTGGAGCGAACGCTCGAACGCGAACGCGAACGCGTCGACCGCCTGCTCGAACGCGACGATGGGCTCCACCACTCGGAGATTCGGTCGGCCGTCCAGCACACGATGACCGAGAACGTCAACGTCTTCCGCGAGGAATCGGCGCTGCAGGACGCATTAGCCGACATCAGCGCCGCTCGCGAGCGCTACCGCGAGGTGGCCGTCGAGGACCCGTCGAGCACGTACAACACGGACCTGATCCAGACCATCGAGACGCGGAACCTGCTCGACATCGCGGAGATGATTACTCTCGGCGCGCTCGCACGCGAGGAGTTCCGCGGCGCCCACTGGCGGAAGGAACACCAAGAGCGCAAGGACGACGAGTGGCTCAAACACACGATGGTGTCGTGGAACGACGGGTCGCCCGACCTGTGGTACAAACCCGTGGTGCTCGAAGGCGAGAAGAAGACGTACGAGCCGAAAGAGCGGAGTTACTGACGGGGCGAGCGCGGCCGGTCTCACCGCGTCGGCGGTGAGTGCCGCTCGCTCCGGCAGGCAGATTCTCCTACTTGATATTTATCCAGTTGATTTATCAGTCAGTGCCTCATTTCAATATGCAAGCACGCCGACGCGTGTCCGCGCGGGAGCATCGTTCCCCCCGGCTCCGACACGGCGTGTCCATACAACCATGGATTTCAAAGAACTACTCACAGAAGACCGCGCAGTAAGCCCGGTCATCGGCGTGATTCTGATGGTGGCTATCACCGTCATTCTCGCGGCCGTGATCGGCACCTTCGTCCTCGGTCTGGGCGATCAGGTGAGCGAAAGTGCACCGCAGGCGAGCTTTAGCTTCGACTTCTCATCATCAGGAGGTAACGGATTCAACGGTGAGGCCGGTGACAACGTCACCGTGACTCACGAGGGCGGTGAGACGCTCGAATCCAGCACTATCAACGTCGAAGGCAGTAATTCATCGGTAGGTGTCGGTGGCGATAGCGGCCTGCAAGGTGGCTCGTGGCCTACCACCATCTCCTCCGGTGACTCGACTGACTACGAAGGCGTCAACGCCGGCGAGACCATCCGCGTCATCTGGACGAACCCAGCTGGCGGCAGCACCAACACCATCGCCCGCGCGACCGCACCGCAGTAATCGCGCCGGCGACTTTCGGATATTTTTTCGAACGCTAAACCCGCGAGCGACTGCCATGCGAGCCTGTCTATCGCTCGTGATACGTAGCTAGCCGAATTTATTAGTGACACCCGTCTCTATCGGATTAGTAAGTCGACGCGTGTCCGAGCGGGAGTTCCTCGCCTGGCTCCGTCGTCTCAAGACACCATGAATTTCAAAGAACTACTGACAGAAGACCGCGCAGTAAGCCCGGTCATCGGCGTGATTCTGATGGTGGCTATCACCGTCATTCTCGCCGCTGTAATCGGCACCTTCGTCCTCGGACTGGGCGACCAAGTGAGCGAGAACGCACCGCAGGCGAGCTTCAGTTTCGATTTCTCCGCGAACGGGAGTACGTTCAACGGTGAGTCTGGCGACAACGTCACCGTGACCCACGAAGGCGGTGAAACGCTCGAAGCGAGCACTATCGATGTCGAGGGCAGTAACACGAGCGGTAGTGTCGGAACGACAAACGGCGTCGCGAACGGGAACTGGCCGTCAGATACCATCCAATCTGGTGGCTCCTCGGAGTGGGCAGGCGTCAACTCCGGCGAGACCATCCGCGTCATCTGGACGAACCCCAGCGGCGGCAGCACCAACACCATCGCTCGCTCGACGGCGCCGCAGTAACCGCGCTGTCGAGGTTTTTCGCGAACCGAGCCATTGAGTAGCGGTGAGTCCGTAGGCCGGGTATGGACGCCGATGCGTTTCTGACCCGGGATACGGCCCTCATCCTGTTGCTCCTCGTCGTGGGTATCGGCGGGTCGGGACTGGCCCGCGGACTGCTCGCCGAACGCGGATACGGTGCCCTCGGGTCGGCAATCTTCGTCGTGGGGTACGGGACGATGGTGATACTGCTGTGGTACGGCTGGATTCGACCGCTCGACATCACCGGGCCGAGTGGGCGCTGAGGGGGCGGTCGGTAAGCGGAACTTTAATGCCCGATTCCGGGCGACTTGTGTCTAGGAATGCTCCCGCTACAGGTTATCGACAGTTTCCTGCTCAACTACAACGTCGGGCAGGCGCTGTTGCTGGTGTTCGTCCTCGCGACGGTCGGGGCGCTCCCGTTGAAATCTCGGCGGATCATCGCCGCCAACGTGACGCTGTTCGGACTGGTGTTCATCATGACGCCGCAGTCGCTCGCGCCGATACACTACCTGTTCCTCGGCATCGTCTTCCTGGTCGTGGGGCCGGTGCTGTGGGTGACGGCCGGACGCTGACGCGGAGCGCGACGTTTAACCGACCGAGGGTACAACCAGCGATATGACGAAACCGGACGTCCCCGGCGAGACGGTGACGGTCGACCTCCCCTGCGGAGAGACCGTCCGTGCCACCGACCTCGACTTGGGGATGCGGGAGTTCGAGTGTACCTGTGGCGACGCCCACGCCGTCGTGATGGACGTCCACCCGCCGGAGCGGTTCCTCCCCGAATTTCTGGTCGACCTCCTGCGAGAGACCGTCGAGACGAGCAGCGAAGAGATGCCGGAGTTCGACACGCCACACTTGCTGGGCGTCGTCTTGGAGGAGTTCCCGGAGCACGTTGCCGTCGAAGACCTGAGCGACGAGGGCGACGTTGGCTACGCGCTCCTGTGGGTGACGACGTTCGATTCGCGCCGCCTCCACGAAGTCGTCGTCGAGCTCGTCATCGAACTGATGGAACACGCCGTCAGCCACGCAGAGGACGACGCGACGATTCAGGAGTTCGAACAGCAGATGGTCGAGTTCGACGTCTCGTCGTTCGTCGACCAGTACCGCGCGGAGCGAGACCTCGAGGCCGACGACGTGTACGGCAACGCGTAACGGCTGTTCGGGCGGCGTCGTGCGATTGTATGAAAGGTCGTCGTCGAACGCCGCCAACCGTCTGACAGTCGTCGGACGGTCGTCTCACTGAACACTAAGGCGTTCCCGGCCGTTGTGTGACGTATGCGCCCCCAATCGAGGGAATACGAGCAACTCCGGGGCGTGCTCTCCGAGGCCGATGAGCCGTTGACAGCGAAGGAGATTCTGACGCTCGTCGAAGAGCGCGCGGAGTTCGAGAGCGCCCACCGGGTCGCGACGATTCTCGGCCGCTGGGCCGACGAGGGTGACGTGGAAGTGTTACAGGGCAGTCCCTACCGCTATCGACTGAACAACTGATGCTGCCTACACCGTGTGACAGGGCCCCGTGGCACCGATTGTCGCTTCGAAATCCGTAATTTCGCTTCGCATCTCGTACCCTTTCGTGGGGCTTATTACGATGTGCGAACTCCGATTCGACGATGACTGACGAGGCCACCGTGGCGGACGGAGGTTCCGCCACCGACTCCGAGGATCGGACGATACTGTTGATCGGGAGCGGCCCGATTCAGATCGGGCAGGCCGCCGAGTTCGACTACTCCGGCGCGCAGGCCTGCCGAGCCCTGCAGGAGGAGGGGGCGCGAGTCGTCCTCGTCAACTCGAACCCCGCGACCATCATGACCGACCCGGACATGGCCGACCGGGTGTACATCGAACCCATCACGACCGAGGCCATTGCGGAGATCATCCGGCAGGAACAGCCAGACGGCGTCATCGCCGGACTCGGCGGTCAGACGGGACTGAACGTCACCGCCGAACTCGCCGAAGAAGGCGTCCTTGAGGAACACGACGTGGAAATCATGGGGACGCCGCTGGACACTATCTACGCGACGGAGGACCGCGACCTCTTCCGTCAGCGCATGGAGAAGATCGGTCAGCCAGTCCCCGGTTCGGTCACTATCTCGCTTGACGAGGGCGAAGAGGTGAGCGAACTCGACGAGGCGGCGCTTCGCGAACGCGTCGAAGCCGCCGTCGACGAAGTCGGCGGCCTGCCCGTCATCGCCCGGACGACGTACACGCTCGGTGGCTCCGGGTCGGGCGTCGTCGACGAGATGGACGAGCTCATCGAACGCGTCCGGAAGGGCCTCCGTCTCTCGCGCAACAGCGAGGTGCTCATCACCGAGTCCATCGCCGGCTGGGTCGAACTGGAGTACGAAGTGATGCGCGACGCCGACGACTCGACCATCATCATCTGCAACATGGAGAACCTCGACCCGATGGGCATCCACACGGGCGAGTCGATGGTCGTCACGCCGTCGCAGGTGATTCCCGACGACGGCCACCAGGAGATGCGCGACGCCGCGCTCGAAGTGATTCGCGAACTCGGCATTCAGGGTGGCTGTAACATCCAGTTCGCGTGGCACGACGACGGCACCCCCGGCGGCGAGTACCGCGTCGTCGAGGTGAACCCCCGCGTCTCCCGTTCCTCGGCGCTGGCGTCGAAGGCGACGGGCTACCCCATCGCCCGCGTCACGGCGAAGGTGGCGCTCGGCAAGCGCCTCCACGAAATCGAGAACGAAATCACGGGCGAGACGACGGCGGCGTTCGAGCCGGCAATCGACTACGTCGTCACGAAGATTCCGCGGTGGCCGATAGACAAGTTCGGTGACGTGGACTTCACGCTCGGGACGGCGATGAAATCGACGGGCGAGGCGATGTCCATCGGCCGCACCTTCGAGGAGTCGCTGTTGAAGGCGCTCCGCTCGACGGAGTACGACCCCGCAGTCGACATGTCGACCGTCGACGACGAGACGCTCGAAGCAGAGTATCTGGCACGGCCGACACCTGACCGTCCCTACGCAATCTTCGAGGCGTTCGACCGCGGCTACACCGTCGACGACGTGGTCGACCTGACCGGCATCAAGGAGTGGTATGTCGAACGCTTCTCGCGTGTCTCCGAGGCGGTTGCCGACGCCGCGAACGGCGACTTCACCGAAGCCGCGGTCAAGGGCGTCACCAATACGGAAATCGCGTCGACGGCCGGTGCCGACGTGGGAACCGTCGAGTCGGCAGTCCCCGGCCGCACGTACAAGCAGGTCGACACCTGCGCGGGCGAGTTCGCGGCCCAGACGCCGTATTACTACTCCTCGCGCAAGCCCGAGTACGTCACCGGCCCGTTCGAGGGCGAAGCGGCGGCGGGCGAACTCCGCGTCGACCGCGACGTGGAGAGCGTCGTCGTCGTCGGCGGCGGGCCCATCCGCATCGGGCAGGGCGTCGAGTTCGACTACTGCTCGGTCCACGCGATTCAGGCGCTCCGCGAGGAGGGCATCGACGCGCACGTCGTCAACAACAACCCCGAGACGGTGTCGACGGACTACGACACCTCCGACGGCCTGTTCTTCGAACCCATCACCGCCGAGGAGGTGGCGGACGTGGTCGAAGCGTCCGACGCCGACGGCGTGATGGTACAGTTCGGTGGCCAGACCTCGGTCAACATCGGTCACCCGCTGGAGGCGGAACTGGAGCGTCGCGGCCTCGACTGTGAGATTCTCGGCACGAGCGTCGACGCGATGGACCTCGCGGAGGACCGCGACCGCTTCAACCGCCTGATGGACGACCGCGGCATCGCTCAGCCGGAAGGCGGGTCGGCGACGAGCGAGTCCGAGGCGCTCGAACTCGCCAACGACATCGGCTACCCCGTCCTCGTCCGTCCCTCGTACGTCCTCGGTGGCCGCGCGATGGACGTGGTCTACGACGACGCGGAGCTGAAAGAGTACATCGAGGAGGCGGTTCGCGTCTCGCCGGACAAGCCCATCCTCATCGACGACTTCCTTGAGGACGCGGTGGAACTCGACGTGGACGCCGTCGCCGACGGCGAGGACGTCCTCATCGGCGGCGTGATGGAACACGTCGAGAGCGCCGGCGTCCACTCCGGCGACTCGGCGTGTATGATTCCGCCGCAGGCCGACGAAGTGCTCGACGTGATGGACCGCGTGCGCGAAGTGACGCTGGAAATCGCGCGCGAACTCGACACTGTGGGCCTCATGAACGTCCAGTTGGCGGTTCAGGACGGCACGGTGTACGTCCTCGAAGCCAACCCACGCTCCTCGCGGACGGTTCCCTTCGTCTCGAAGGCGACGGGCGTCCCCATCGCCAAACTCGCGGCGAAGGTGATGGCGGGGCACTCGCTCGACGAACTCGATGCGCAGGAGCAGATTCCGGAGAAGGTGAGCGTCAAGGAAGTCGTCCTGCCCTTCGACCGCCTGCCCGGTAGCGACCCGCGCCTCGGCCCGGAGATGAAGTCGACGGGCGAAGTGATGGGCACCGCCGAACACTTCGGCAAGGCCTACGAGAAGGCCCAGTCCGCGACGGGTAAGGCCATCCCGAACGAGGGGACGGCCGTCGTCGACCTCTCGGCGGCGGAGTTCCCCGACCCCGACAGCGAGGCGGGACAGGCACTCGTCGACGACTTCGGCGAGTTCTTCGACGTGCGCGAGTTCGACGACCTGGCCGCCGCGATTCGCGCAGGGGAAGTCGACATCATCGTCTCGCGGAACCGCGACGCGCTGGAAGTCGCCGTCGAGGAAGACGTGACGTACTTCTCGACGGAGGCGTCGGCCCAAGCGGTGCTCGAGGGCCTGCGTCACTACGACGACCCCATCGACGTGCAGGCAACTTCGGACCGGCCGAAGATTCAGAAGCAGTGGGGCGGCGAGTAAGCGACTGAGGCGGCGTTCACGCCGCTACTCTAGTTTTCCGAGCGCTTCGAAGAAGTCGGACGTGGGGCCAGCGACCCGCATCGGCGAGTCGGCGCGGCCGACCTGCACCGCCGTCGGCGGGTCGAGTTCGCGGAGGACCCGACCGTCGCCGACGACGATGGCCTGGTCGGTGCCGGAGAGATGGACCGTGATGTCGCTGTCCGGGCCGACGACGAGGGGCGGCATCCCGCCGTCGGCGCACATCTCGTTGATGACGAGGGCGTCGACGCCCGGGTGGACGAGCGGCCCCGATTCGCTGAGGTTGTAGGCTGTGCTGCCGGTCGGGGTGGCAACGAGGACACCGTCGGCGCGACTGGCCGAGTACGTCGAGTCGTCGACGCGGACCTCGATGTCGACACCGCCGCTCGGCCCTCGAATCGGCCCCTGCACGACGACTTCGTTGGTGGTCGGTGGCGCGGTCCAGCCGTCACCCGAGGCGGCCAAGCGTGGCGTCTCGCGGACGGGCATCTCGTCGGCGCGAAAGGCGTCTACCTCTTGCAGGACGACGTCGACCGCCTTCTCGGGGCCGACGGCGTTGAGGAAGCCGACTTCGCCGAGGTTGACGCCGAGGATGGGCGTGCCGGCGGCGTCGCGGGCGGCGTACAGGAAGGTGCCGTCGCCGCCGATGCTGACGATGAGGTCGCAGGCGTCGAAGGATTCGACGGGCGTGCCTTCCAGGCCAAGCGCCTCGGCGGTGGTGGTATCGATGGAGACGGAGACGTCTTCGGCTCGGAGCCGTCGTCGCAACTCGGACGCGAGAAACGTGGCCCGACTGTTCCCTCGCTGCGCGACGAGACCGACGTGCATACTCCGGCCTCGCCGCGGGAGAAAAAAAGCCCACCGGACGGACAACATTCATGCCACTCGCGCGTGAGTGCCAAATGGCATCGCGAGGGCGTGTCGGCGCACGTCCGTCGCGAGACGGAGAGATAGGATGAGTGAAGACGACGAGGACTGGTTCGAACGAGCGCTCCGCGAGAGCGACGACGAGGAGACGGCGGAGACGACGGAACCAGACGTGTCCGAGTCGGGAGACGACGAGATGGAGAGCGAGGATGGCGAAACTGAGAGCGACGAAACGGCGGAAAGCGAGACGGAAGACATCGAGCCCGGAGACGACGAAGCGGTGGAAGAACCGGACGCGCCGGACGTCGAGGACCTCGGTGGGTTCGCCGACCTCGGGTCCGACTCGGGCGGGCCGTCGCCGGGTGACGCCGGTGACGACTCCCCGTTCGACCAAGACTTCGCCAGCGCGTTCGAGAACGCCCCCGACATCGGGGGGGAGACGGGTGGGAACCCCTTCGGCGGCGGCGGGCAGGCGGGACCGCCGGGTGGCGGACCGCCCGGTGGGGGGCCGCCCGACATCGGCAGTAACGAACCGTTCGCGGACGACGACGCCGATTTCGACTCCGCGATAGACCGCCTCGATCTCGGCATCGAGGGCCTCGACAACATGATTCTCGGCGGCGTGCCGGCGCGGTCGCTCATCTCCATCATCGGGTCGGCGGGGACGGGGAAGACCACGTTCGGCCTCCAGTTCCTGAACGAGGCGCTGTCGAACGGGAACCGCGGCATCTACCTCACGCTCGAAGAGACGACGGAGCGCATCTACGACACGGCGGCCGAGAAGGGCTGGCCGTTCAGGGAGTACGCCGACGAGGGCCGCCTCGCCGTCGTCCACCTCGACCCCATCGAGATGGCGAATAGCCTCTCGAGCATCCGGAGCGAACTCCCGGACCTCATCGAGGAGTTCGACGCCGACCGCCTCGTCCTCGACTCGGTGTCGCTCTTGGAAATGATGTATGACCGCTCGTCGGACCGCCGGAGTGAGGTGTACGAGTTCTCGAAGGCGCTCAAGGACGCGGGCGTGACGACACTCGTCACCAGCGAGGCCGACAGCGACAACCCGTACAACTCCCGGTACGGCATCATCGAGTATCTGGCCGACGCGGTGTTCATCCTGCAGTACGTGCGCGCCTCCGACTTTCAGGAGACGCGACTGGCCGTGGAAATCCAGAAAATTCGGGACGCGAACCACTCCCGGGAGACGAAGCCCTACGAAATCACGGACACGGGGCTGAGCGTCTACCGGCAGGCGAACATCTTCTAGCGAGCGGCCGGGTCGAACTCGTCGAGGTGGACGATTTCGTCGGTGGACCGCCGGAACTTCCGGGGGCGTTCGATGTCGGCGGCCTCGTCCTCGGGGTAGCCGAGGGTGACGAGCATCACCGCTTCGTAGTCGTCGCCGATGTCGAACGTCTCGTGGAGGGCATCGGCATCGAAGCCACCCATGGGACAGGAGGCGATGCCGCGGTCCCACGCGGCGTGCATGAGTGTCATGGCGGCGAGACTGCTGCTCTGGGAGGTCCAGAGGCGCCGCGTCTCACTGTCGGCGTCCGCGAGGCCGTCGACGGTGTCGAGGCGGGCGTCGGCGGCGTCCTCCGAGGGGAGGTAGCCCTTCTCGAGGAGGTCCGAGGTGACGCGGTCGGCGTGGTCGCTCGGGTCGAGGGTGCCGAGGACGACCACCGCCGCCGCGGCGTCGGTGACGTGTTCCTGTCCGTAGGCGACCGACTGGAGGTCGGCGAGGTCGTCCCCGCGGACGACGAGGAACTCCCACGGTTGCAGGTTGAACGAGGAGGGCGTCTGGCGGACGTCCTCGAAGATGTCGTACAGCGTTTCGTCGTCGATGTCGGCGTCCGAATACTGGTGGACGGAGCGCCGGGTCTGAATGACGTCGTCGAACTCCATTATCGGTACAAGGGTCTGCACGGACAAGAATCGGCGGAAGTCGGCCGAACTCGCCGGGTGGCACCCGGTACCGATTACCGAACGACGGTGACGGGGACGGGCGACCGCCGGACGACGGTTTCGGCGACGCTCCCGAGGAGGACGCGCGACACGCCCTCGCGCCCGTGACTCCCGAGGGCGACGTGGTCGAATGGGTCCTCGGCGGCGACGTCGACGATGACGCGGGCGGGGCTCCCGACCTCGATTCGGGTGTCGAAGGGCCGCCCGGTGAGTTCCGTCGCCTCGTCGAACTGCGCCTGGGCCGTCTCGCGGGCGCGTTCGAACCACGCTTCGGAGCTCCCGGGGAGTGTTCGCTCGCCGAACCCGGCGGTAATCGGGTCGACGACGTACAACAGCGTGTGGTCGGCGCCCGGCCACTCGTCGACGGCGAACTGCAGGGCGGCCTCGGACTGCGTGCTGCCGTCGAACGGAACGAGGACGTGTGATGTCATACCACACCGTACACGGGACGAGCACAAAAACGTAGGACCGAACCCGCCACGTGTCACCCGGCCGCACGCGTAGCCCTTATCACTTCGCGACGCTTACCTTACGTCATGGACTCGGCGGTACTACTCGATTTACTCGGCAACGAGAACCGCCGGCGGATTCTGCGGCTCTTAGCGCGCAAACCCTGTTACGTCACCGAGATTAGCGAGTATCTCGGCGTGAGTCCGAAGGCGGTTATCGACCACCTCCGGAAACTCGAAGAGGCGGGACTCGTCGAGAGTCACACGGACGACCAGCGCCGGAAGTACTTCCACATCTCGCGCAATCTCCGACTCGAAGTGAGCGTCTCGCCGTACGGTTTCGGCGCCAAGAGCGCGTATCCCGCGAGTTCGACGCTCGATATGAACGGCCAGTGTCGGCACGTCTCGCTCGACGCGCCGGGCGAGGCGGACGACGACGTGGAAGAACTCGCGCAGGCGTTCGACCAGTTACAGGCGCTCGAAGACGAACTCTCGCTCGCCCAGCGGTGGGTGTACGGTCGGGTTACCGAGGTGCTCGACCGGTTGAACGACCATCTGGGCGTCGACGCGGACAGTCGCTTCCACGCGGAGGTGTTGGCGGCGGTGGCCACGGGGTCGAAGACGACGGCGGATATCGTGGAGGCCGTCGACGCGCCCACGGACGCGGTTCGGGGCGCGCTCAACACCCTCGCCGACCGCGGACTGGTCGGCCAGCGCGGCGACGAGTGGCAGCTCGCCTGATCAGAGGTCGCGCGTCAGGCCGTCCCGCAAGTCACGGCCGAGGTAATGCCCGACGAGCGCCGCGACGAGGCCGGTCGTGATGCCGACCCCCGCAATCTGGACCCCGTAGTCGGCGACGACGGGGAGCGTCACCGCGCCGAGCGACCCGAGGACGAACCCGAACCCGGCAGCGACGGCGCCGCCAGCGGCCGCTTCGGCGTACCGCCGACCCGAAGCGAGGAAGGCGAGGACGAAGCCCGCGAGGGCGATGCCGAGGAAGCGTCCGAGGATGCCCACAATCGGAATGGCGCCGCCGGCGACGACGCCGACGACCGAGAGACAGAGGGCGAGGAAGAACACGCGAGGGGAAAAGAGCCGTCGCAGGCGAGGGCCGAGTGCGAATCGACTGGTCGAGGCACCGTCGGCGTCGTCGTCGCCTGCAAGGCGCATACCTCGCCTCGGGGACGGAGCGAGAAGTGGCTTGCGGCGCGCAACGAGTGGATTCAAGTCCGCCCGGACGATACCTCGGCGTATGAACCCAGGGGATCGCGTCCGCGTCGAACGCGGGGACGTCGAGAACGAGGGCGTCCTCATGCCGTCGACGACAGCGGACAACCTCGTCGTGAAGTTGCCCGGTGGCTACAACGTGGGCATCGCCCGCGACGACGCCGCGGTCGAAGTGCTCGAACGCGACGTGTACGACGTCGAGAGCGCGGGGGCCGGCGACGGCGACGAGTCGACCATCGAATTCGATGACGACCTGCCGACTATCTCGCTCATCTCGACCGGCGGCACCATCGCCTCGACGGTCGACTACCGGACCGGCGCGGTGACCGCGCAGTTCGACGCGGAGGACGTCCTCCGCGCGGTGCCGGACCTCGCGGGCCGGGCCAACTACCGCGGGCGCGTCGTCGCCAATATCCTCTCCGAGAACATGACGCCCGACGTGTGGCAGGACCTCGCCAAGGCGGTCCACGAGGAAATCGAGGCCGGCGCGGACGGCGTCGTCGTCATGCACGGGACGGACACGATGCAGTACACGGCGTCGGCGCTCGCGTTCATGCTCGATACGCCGGTGCCCATCGTCTTCACGGGGAGTCAGCGGTCGGCGGACCGCCCCTCCAGCGACAACGTGATGAACGCGGTCTGTGCCGTCGAGGCGGCGAAGAGCGACCGCGCCGAGGTGCTGGTGTGCATGCACGAGTCGCCGAGCGACGACGCCTGCGCGCTCCACCGCGGCACCCGCGTCCGGAAGAACCACACCTCGCGTCGCGACGCCTTCGAGACGGTCGGCGCGGAGCCAATCGGTCGCGTCGACTACGACTCCGAGACGGTGTCGTTCCGACGCGACGGCCCCGAGCGCGGCGACACCGACCTGTCGCTCGCGCCGGACCTGGAGACGAGCGTCGAACTCGTGAAGTTCACGCCGGGGATGAACCCCGCAGCTCTGGACCACCTCGACGACGCGGCGGGCGTCGTCATCGAGGGGACGGGACTGGGCCACGTCGCGACGGACTGGATCGACCGCATCGAGTCGCTGACCGACGCGGGCACCGTCGTCGCCATGACGAGTCAGTGTCTCGAAGGCCGCGTCTGTGACCGCGTGTACGACACGGGCCGGGACCTGCTGGACGCCGGCGTCGTCGAGGCGGGCGACACCCTGCCCGAGACGGCGACGGCGAAGCTGATGTGGGTGCTGGCGAACCGCGACGACCCCGCGGCGGCGATGGAGGAGTCGGTCGCCGGCGAGTTGCAGACGCGGTCGACCCCGTGGCTCTGAGTCCGCAATCCACAATCCACTTACCCCCGCTGGGACGAGAGAGAGTATGATTCACGTCGTCGGCGGCGGCATCGCCGGACTGGCGGCCGCGTACCGCCTCCAATCACACGGCCACGAGGTGACGGTGGTGGAGGCGAGCGACGACCTCGGCGGCTTAGCCGCGACGTACGAGACTGCCGGCGACGACATCGAGAAGTTCTACCACCACCTCTCGAAATCCGAGGAGACCATCGTCGAGTTGGCCGAGGACCTCGGACTCGGTGACCGCGTCGAGTGGCTGGTCGGCAAGAACGCCTACTACGTCGACGGCGTGGTCCACCCCCTCGACACCCTGCCACAGATAGCCGCCTACCCGGGTCTGAGCCTCTACGACACGTTCCGACTGGGGCTGTTGACCCTCGAAATCGACGTGCGCGGCGGGTGGCCGAAGTTCGACACCTACGACGACCTGACCGATTTCGAGGACGTTCCCATCAAGCAGTTCCTCCTCGAACACACCACCCGCGGCGTCTACGAGAACTTCTTCGAACCCCTGCTCGACGCGAAGTTCGGGGACCGAAAGGACGACGTGAGCGCCGCGTGGCTCCTCGGACGAATCAAGTTCCGCGGGGAGCGTGACCTCCGCCGCGGCGAAATTCTGGGCTACTTCGAGGGCGGCTTTGCCGTCCTCATCGACGCCCTCGTGGACGCGGTGGGCCGGGAGAACATCGTGACCGGTGCGCGCGCGACGGACCTGACGGTCGGGCCGGACGGCGTCGACTCGCTCACTGTCCAGACCGAAGCGGGGACGGAAACCCACCCGACCGAGGGTGTCGTCGTCGCGACGATGCCGAACGTCCTCGAATCGCTGACGGGGTACACCTGCGACATCGACTTCCAAGGCGCGGTCTGTGCCACGGTGACGATGGACGAACCCCTGACGGAGACGTACTGGCTCAACGTGGCCCACGACGCCCCCTTCGGGGCGCTCATCGAACACACGAACTTCGTCTCGCCCGCCCGCTACGGCGGCGACCACCTGCTCTACATCGCGAGCTACGTCCAAGACGAGTCGGAGGCGGTGTGGCAGATGGACGACGCGGAGTTGGAGACGACGTGGCTTGGGCACATCGAGGAGATGTTCCCGTCGTTCGACCGGGCGAGCGTCCGGGAGTTCCGCGTGGCGCGCAACCCGCGGGCGGCACCGGTGTACGAACGCGGCTATCTCGACATGGTGATTCCGTACGACCTGCGCGAAGAAGTCGGTGAGGGCGTCTACTACGCGGGGATGGCGAGTCGGGCGCAGTACCCGGAACGGAGCCTCAACGGCGGCGTCGTCGCGGGCTTCGAGTGTGCGGACCTGCTCGCGGACTAGTCCTCGTCGACGCCGGGTGCGGCCGTCACGTCCACGTCGTCGGGTTCGTCCGTCCCGCCGACGACGAGGTTCCCGTCGTCGTCTTCGACGTAGACGTCGTCGGCGAAGCCGCCCTCGGCGTGGGGGTGGACCGGGTCGTCGAGTCGTTCGGGCGTCGAGGGGG
The DNA here is from genome assembly GCF_900107665.1 of Haloplanus vescus. NCBI lineage: Archaea > Methanobacteriati > Methanobacteriota > Halobacteria > Halobacteriales > Haloferacaceae > Haloplanus > Haloplanus vescus. Next base: position 166,826 of record NZ_FNQT01000002.1, on the reverse strand, counting down.
CGTCGGGGACGTCACCGCCGTACTCGCCGAGGGGGTCGGCGATGGTGATGCCGTGGCGCTCGAAGAACTCGCGGTAGCGGTCGTAGTGGGCGTCGAGTTCGTCGGCAGGGAACTCCATCATCTCGGTCCAGCCGTGGTTGTAGAAATCGAAATTCGCCTGGATGTGCGTGATTTCGCGGGCTTTGGCCTCGGTGAAGCCGGCGTCGAGGGCGTCGACGTAGGTGTCGAACGTCCGGTCGAAGAAGGCCTCCAGTCGGGGTTCGCGTTCCTCGCGGTGGCCCTCGGCGGCTTTCGACCCGAAGACGTCGACGTGCAGGTCGACGAGGCGGTCACGGACCATCTCGCCGACGACTGGCATCGTGAGCGCCTGTTTGGCGGCGAAGTGGCGAACGTTCTGACGAAGTTTCATTGTCGGTTGTTCGACTCGTTCGGCCTTCAAGCCACCGTTCCATCACACACTCTCCCACGGAATCAACGGTAGTCGAACCCCGGTATCGACGATTGCGGCGAATTTCGCAGATAACAATCGACATTAACCTGTCCCCCGAAACTTCGGCATATATGACTCAGTCGTATGTTATCATCGGCGACGGCATCGCGGGGAGTTCCGCCGCAGAGACGCTCCGCGAGGAGGCGCCGGACGCCGACATCACAGTCATCACGGACGAAGGCGAGGCACTCTACAACCGCATTCTCATCAAGGAGTTCGCGAAGGGCAAGCTCCCGGAGATGCCCATCTCCATCCACGAGCCGGAGTGGTACGAGGAGCGCGACATCGACCTGCAGCTCAACACGCTGGTCACGAACATCGACCCTGACGGGCACCGAATCAAGACCCACGAGGACGAAATCATCGAGTACGACAAGCTCCTCGTCGCGACGGGCGGGACGCCCACGCAGCTGCCGGTCGAGAACAGCGACGCCGAGGGCATCCACCACTTCTGGACGTTCCAGGACGCCCGCTCCATCCGAAATCACGCCGAGGACGCGGACACGGGCATCATCGTCGGTGCGGGCCTGCTGGGTATCGACCTCGCGGCCATCTGCGGTGCGCAGGACGTAGAGGCTCACTACCTGATGCGCGGTGATTCCTGGTGGCGCTACGCGCTCTCGACGGAGGGCGCGGAGATTCTCCACGACGCGATGCGCGAACGCGGCGTCGAACCCGTCTTCCAGAGCGGCGTCGACCACTTCGAGACGGACGACGACGGCCACGTCACGGCGGCCATCGACCCCAACGGCGACCGCTACGACGGCGACTTCGTCGGCATCGCCATCGGCCTCAACTTCAACACGGAGATTCTGCAGGGGACGGGCATCGAACGCGACGGCGGTATCTTCGTCGACGAGTACATGCGGACGAGCGCCGACGACATCTTCGCCGCGGGCGACATCACCCGGTATCACGACACCATCCTCGGCGAACGCGCCCAGAACGGTTCGTGGGACAGCGCCAAGGCGCAGGGCACTATCGCCGCGAAGAACATGCTCGAACCCGAATCCGAGGAGTTCCGCTTCGTCTCCTCGTACTCCATCACTCACTTCGACTTCCCCTTCCTCTCCTTCGGCCACCCGACCATCGGCGACGACGAGTGCGAACGCAAGTACTCCGACACCGAGTGGCGCCGACTGGCGTTCAAGGACGGCAAAATCGTCGGCGGCGTGCTCATCGGCGACCTCTCGCCCCAGAGCGCGTACAAGCAGTTGATGCGCGAAGGGCGCGTCGTCGCCGACCAGAAGGAAGCGCTCCTTCAGCAGTCCGTCGACCTCGACGACCTCGCGCAGTCCCAAGAGCAGTAACGCCCGTCGTCTCCGTTTTTCGACGATTCGCCGATAGTTCGCACCCCGGCAAAATATTTATCACGATTAATCACAATGTTTATGACATGGCCCGAGCCGTCGACACCGACTTCGACGTGAACCAGTCCGTAGTCGTGCCGAGGAGCGGTCGAGTACGGCACTTCGACGAACTCGACGAGCGCACGCAGGAGTACCTCGTCAACGTCACGGAGGGTGCATCGCCGCGTGACCCGACGACGCTTCCGGGGTTGTCGGAGGGCGATGTCGTCGTATTCACGGAGTACTACCGCATCGAGTAGGCGGACCGAAGCCGTTTTGTCTGGCCTCGCGATAGACCCGCTATGGACAGCAGCGGGACGATGACCCTCGCGTTCGAGTTCGAGGCGCTGAAGGAACTCGCCGACCCGAACGCGGTGTTCGACGACGCCCGGAAGTGGACGGAGTACGTGGGCGTCTTGAGCGACGAGCCGACCTACGTCGTCACGAACTTCACCCGGAAGCGACGCCTGCGACAGGACTTCTTCTCCGGCCCGCGGGGCGTCGAGGAGAGCCTCGACGGCGTCGCCGAGCAGTTCGAAACGGACCGCCACGTCTTCATCGGGACGACGGAGGAAGACCGGGCGACTGCGGAGGCACACGACTGGGAGTACCTCTCCATCGAGGAGGCCGCGGAGTTCGCGGAGTGGGACCTCGGCGAAACGGAGGACGCCGAAGACCCCTTCGAGGCAGAGACGCGCGACGACTGGCCGTAGCGACCGAAAGTCCTAATCGCGACGGGTCCTTGCCGATAGTCGATGAGCCACCAGCTGCCCGACGTGCAGGCAAGCCAGCCCGACGTGACGGTCGGACTCAGCCAAGTCGGGGTGACCGGCGTCGAGAAACTCGTCAAAATCGACCGAAACGGGAAACGCCCAATCGTTCTGATGGCGGAGTTCGAAGTGTTCGTCGACCTGCCGAGCGGTCGGAAGGGCATCGACATGAGTCGCAACATGCAGGTTATCGACGAGACGCTCGAACGCGCCGTCTCCGAACCGTCCTACCGGGTGGAGGAGGTGTGCGGCGACGTTGCCGAGCGCCTCCTCGAGAAACACGACTACACCTCCACCGCGGAGGTTCGGATGGAAGCCGACTACGTCACTCGCGAGAAGACGCCCGCATCCGACCTCGACACGCAGAACACGGCGACCATCATCGCCGGCGCCGTCGCCACCGAGGACGGCACTCGCGAGGAAATCGGTGCCCAGGTCACCGGCATGACCGTCTGCCCCTGTTCGCAGGGCATGTCCGAGGCGCGCGCCCGCGAAACGCTCAGCAGTCTCGGCGTCGACGAGGAGACGACCGAGGCGTTCCTAGACGAAGTGCCCCAACCCGGCCACTCTCAGCGCGGCCACGCCACCCTCACCATCACGAGCGATGGGTCGCCCGACGTTGACCTCCGGGACATTATCGACGTCGCTCGCGACGCGATGAGTGCCCGCATCTACAACCTCGCGAAGCGGCCCGACGAGGACCACATGACCTACCACGCCCACGCGAACGCCAAGTTCGTCGAGGACTGCGTGCGCTCGCTCGCCGAGTCCGCCGTGGAGGAGTTCGACCACCTGCCCGGAGACGCGGTGATTCACATGAAGCAGTCGAACGACGAGTCCATCCACCAGCACAACGCCCACGCCGAACGCGAACTCACGCTCGACGCTCTCCGCGAAGAAGTCGGCCAGTAACTACCGGGGCGCGGCCCGGAAATCCAGCGGCTCCGAGTCTTCCCACTGTTCCTCGAAGACGGTGTGCACGTCGTCGGCGAACGCGGCGTCCTTGAAGTCGATCATCGCGAAGGCCTCGCCGGAGTCGAGCGGATTCGGTACCTCGATACACACCTCTTCCCCGTCGATGAGGATGAACGTCCCGTCGATGGCAGCGGAGCGTCGACTCGCGTAGTTCTCGTGGTCACCGAGTCGCGTGGCGTAGGCCATCCGCAGGTCGTCGGAGACGGTGTCAACGAGTTCGTCGTCGACAAGCGCCGACACGGTCACGCCGCGGTCCAGCGCCGCCTCGAAGGCTTCGAGGACGCGCAGGCCAACGTCGCTGAGATCGACCTGTGGCGAGGGGATGCCGGCGGCGTGATGAATCTCCTCGTCGGCGGCCGAGAGGCGTTCCAGCAACAGGTCGATCGTCTCCTCCGGCCCGACCGCCGCGGTCCAGAACTGGCCGTCGACGGGGTTGGCGGCGTCGAGGTCGTCGACCAGGTCCGCGGCGACCGCCTCGTAGCGCTCGGCCTGCTGGTCGAGCTCCCGCTTTCGTGCCTCTACGAGGCGGTCGAGTGCCGTATCGGGTTCGACCGCGATGTACTTCTTGGGGCGACTCGCGGCCTGACTCCGCACGAGGCCGTTGCCCTCCAGTCCGTTGAGCACGTCGTAGATACGGCCCATCGGCACCTCGCTCGACGTCGACAACTCCTTGGCGGTTGCCGGAGCCTCGTCGAGAAGTGCTTGATACGTCCGGGATTCGTATTCCGACAGCCCGAGGTCGCGAAGTGATGCCATACGAGCGGGAAGAGACCCGGACTCAAAAACGAATCGGCTGTTTACTCGGCGAGCGACGCGACGGCGTCCGCGAGGTCGGACGGCGACGAGACGGTCCGCGAGCGATCGCCGACGGCGACGACGGCCGTACCCGACTCTGGCTCCGAGGCGTCCGGGACGACGACCTTCTCGTGGTCTGCGATTCGGAGCGCGGCGCGGTGGAGGTCCGAGCCGGCGCCTTCGCCCACCGAGACGACCAGCGAGTCGCCACAGAGTCGCGCACAGACAGCGCCGTAGCCGGCGACCTGTACGCCAAAGCGGTCCCACGCCCCCGCGAACGCACCGACGGCGTCGCGGGCGACGGTCCGATAGCGGTCGTCACCGGTCAGGACGGCGAGGTCGAGGAACGCGTCGGCGAGGGTGACGGCGCCGTCGAGGGGATAGAGCGGTCGGTCCAACAGCCCCGGCCCCGTCGCGGGACCGTCGCGGAACGCGTCGCCGTCGAAGAGTGCGTCGATGGTCCGGTCGGCGACGCGGCGCGCCATCTCGAGGGCGTCGTCGTCGCCGAGTACCTGTGCGGCGCGGACGCCGGCAGCGACCGTGTGCGCCTGGTCGTCGAGACAGCAGGTCGGTGCCGCGTCGTCGGCCCAGTGGCGGACAGTGCCGTCGTCGTCGACGAACTCGGACTGGAGCGTCGAGAGCGCCCGCCGGGCGTAGGTCCGTGGCTCGTCGGCGTCGGTGTAGGCGGTGAGCGTGAGGAGGGCGTCGACGGCGAGGGCGTTCGAATCGGCGAAGGCGGTCAGGTCGGTTCGGGTGCCCGATTCCGTCTCGGGGCCTTGGCTCCCGCCGAAGGCCGACCCGTTCCAGAGGTCGTCGGTCAGGAACTCGACGGTCCGGTCGGCGGGGCGGCGATAGGCCTCCTCGCCGGTGTAACAGTAGGCGTGGGCGAACGCGCGGACCAGCGCCGCGTTGTCGGCGAGCAGTTTCGCCCGGTCGGGGTCGCCCCAGTCGCGGGTCCGCGCGTAGCGGTAGAAGCCGCCCTCAGACTCGTCGAACAGGCCGCGGGTGACGGCGTCGAGGGTCTGGCGGGCCTTCGCCCGGTCGCGCTTGAGGGCGAACTCGATAGTGTTCGGGAGCGGGAACTTCGGAGAGTCGCCCCACCCGCCGAACTCTGCGTCGAACTGGGCGTCGAGCTGGCCAGCGAGGTGTGCCTCGATGCGGTCGGTCACCTCGCCCGCGGGCGGCGGGTCGCCCCCGAGCGACCGGGGAACGCGGCCGGCGTCCATGCCGCTGGCGTCCCATCGCTCGCGCACGCGGTCGATCACCTGTCGCATGCCGTCCGGGCCGAGGAAGCCGGCGCCAGCGATGCGTTTCCCATCGGGGGTACAGAAGACGGTGGAGGGGAAGCCGCCGACGTTGTAGCGTTCGCGTACCCGCGGGTGTCGGTCGACGTCAACGCGGACGGGGACGAACCCGTCGTTCAGGTTGGCCGCGATTCGTGGCTCGCCGTAGGTTCGGGCGTCCATCTCGTGACACTCGCCACACCACGTCGCCGTCAGCACGAGGAGGACGGGCGCGCCGCGCCGACGTGCCTCGTCGAACGCCGCCGTCCCCCACTCGCGCCACTCGACACGCGTCCCGTCGGTCATACGACCCCTGAGTGACGGGCGGGCCTAAGGGCTTCGTCCCGGCGTCAAAAGGGCTATGGGCGGGGGGCCGATAGTGGGGGTATGCGCCTGCGCTGGGTGATCGCGCTGCTGTTGCTCATCCCACTGGCCGACGCCCTGTTTCTCGTCGTCGTCGCCGACGCCATCGGCGCGCCGATGACCGTCGCGCTGGTCGTCCTCACCGGCCTCATCGGTATGCTGCTGGTCCGGGCCGAGGGCCGACACACGGTTCAGCGCCTCCAGCAACGACTCGCGACGGGCGAGGTTCCCACGAAGGAGCTCATGGACGGTGGCCTCCTCATCGCCGCCGGGGCCTTCCTGCTCACGCCCGGCCTCGTCACGGACGCCATCGGCTTCCTCATCGGCGTGCCCCTCACTCGCGCGCCGATTCGGGCCGGCCTCGAACGCCTCGTGGTCCGCCCCTACCTCGACAAGAAGAGCGGCGGATTCGTCAGCGGCAACGTCTACATCGGCGGCTTCCCGAACGAGAGCGGCGACGACGACGTGTACGACGTGGACGGGAGTTCGTACCGGGTCAACGACGAGTGACTCCCCGCCTGTTGGTCGACCGACGGGAAACGAAAAGAAACTCTTAAACAAACGACGGCGCAAGCAATTGATGCGCTCACTTGGGCCAATAGCTCAGTTAGGTTGAGCGCTCGGCTGATAACCGGGAGGTCCGCGGTTCAAATCCGCGTTGGCCCATCCAACTTTCCGGGGTTTCCCCGGGACTGGGGCCGCAACTCCCCAGCCAACTCATTTCGGTTTCACTTCATCGCGAGCGGTGTCTCTAAGAGACAGTCCCGAACGCGCCACCGAGAACACTCTTTATTGGCTTCCGGTCGAACGCCCGCCCATGGCGTCGCCCTCCACCCGCCTCGCTCTCTGTCTCGTCGTCGGCCTCTTCGCCGGCGTCCCACTCGGTATCCTGTTCGTCCCCGACCCGACGGGCGTCGTGGCGTTCGTCGCGACGATGCTCGGCACCACCGCCATCACCGTCGCTCTGTATCGGAGCGACTGGCTACGCGAGTGACGCTTCAGAGCCCCAGCGTCTCGGCATGCCGGTCCAGAATCTCGTCCAGCGTGCGCGTCTTCTCGGCGAGTTCGTAGCGGACGCGGACGACGGGCACGTCGACGTCGATCAGTCGGGCGAGGTCGTGGGGCGTCCCCGACACCACCACGTCGGGGTCGGCGTTGCGAATCGTCGCCTCCAAATCGTCGACCTGCCCCTCCGAGTAGCCCATCGCGGGGAGGACGGTGTCGAGGTGGTCGTACTGCTCGAAGACCCGTTCGAGCGACCCGACGGCGGCGGGTTCGGGGTCGACGATATCGCTCGCGCCGTACTTCCGGGCCGCGAGCAAGCCGGCGCCGTGGGACGCGCCGCCGTGGGTGAGCGTCGGCCCGTCTTCGACGACGAGGGCGCGCTTGCCCCTGATGGCGGATTCGTCGGCGGTGACGACGGAGTCGGCGTGGAGAATCTCGGCGTCGGGATTGGCCTCGCGGACGTTCTCCTCGACGGTCCGAATGTCTGCGGCGTCGGCGGTGTTTTCCTTGTTGATTAGGACGTAGTCCGCGAGTCGGAGGTTCGCCTCGCCGGGGTGGTAGCGCCGTTCGTCGCCGGCGCGGTGTGGGTCGGCGAGGACGACGTGCACGTCGGGGGCGTAGAAGGGGAGTTCGTTGTTGCCGCCGTCCCAGACGATGACATCCGCCTCGGCCTGTGCACGGTCGAGGATGGCGGCGTAGTCGACGCCCGCGTAGACGACGTGGCCGCGTTCGATGTGACTCTCGTACTCCTCGCGTTCCTCGATGGTGGCGTCGTGGGCGTCCAGGTCGTCGAGGCTGGCGAATCGCTGGACGCGTTGGGCGGCGAGGTCGCCGTAGGGCATCGGCTCTCTGACGACGACGACCGTCGCGCCGCGGTCGTCGAGCAGACTGGCGAACTTCCGGGCGGTCTGGGACTTACCACACCCGGTTCGGACCGCGTCGACGGCGACGACGGGCACGTCGGCGTCGAGGGTCATCCGGTCGGGGCCGAGAAGACGGAAGTCCGCGCCCGCGGCGAGGGCCCGCGACGCTTGGTGCATCACGTACTCGTGGGACACGTCGGAGTAGGAGAAGACGACGGTGTCGACGTCTTCCTCCGCGACGACCGTTTCGAGGTCCGATTCGGGGCGAATCGGGATGCCCTCGGGGTAGCCGTCGCTGGCGAGTTCCGGGGGGTAGCGACGGCTCGGTGGCTCGTCGAGTTCGCCGAGGTTCTGCGCGTCGGTTCGGGTGAACGCGACCACCTCGTAGGAGGGGTCGCCGCGAAAGACGGTGTTGAAGTCGTGGAAATCACGCCCCGCGGCGCCCATGATGACGATTCGGGTCGGCATACCGACTCTCGTCTCGCGCGGCCGGATAGTTCCCCGGCCACACAGGTGAGGGCGCACCACTAACTGGCCGGCGCGTGTCGGGCGGGTATGGCGACTCCGGGCACGAACGCACCAGTGGTCGTCGCACTCGGCGGAAACACGCTACTCGGCGAGCACGGGCCGTGGACGGCGGCCGAACAGCGCGAGGCGGTCGAAGCGTCGGTGGCGACACTCACCGACGCGGTAGCGACGGACGGACTCGTGCTCACGCACGGCAACGGCCCGCAGGTGGGGAACCTGCTCGTCCAGCAGGCGGCGGCGAGCGAGACGCCACAACACCCGCTCGACGTGTTGGTCGCGGAGACGCAGGCCCAAATCGGCTATCTGCTGCAGCAGGCGCTCGACAGCCAGGGAGGAGCGATGGCGATGACGCTCGTGACGCAGGTGGTAGTCGACGCCGACGACCCTGCCTTCGACGACCCGACGAAACCCGTCGGCCCGTTCTACACCGAGACGGAGGCCGAGACGAAGCCGTTCGAGACGGCCCGCGTCTCCGACGGGAAGCGCCCGTACCGTCGCGTCGTCCCCTCCCCGGACCCGGTCGAAGTCGTCGAGGCGGAGGAAATCGCCCGCCTTCTCGAACGCGGCGGGCCGGTGATATGCGGGGGTGGGGGGTGGCGTCCCAGTCGTCCGCGACGACGGCCTCCGTGGCGTCGAGGCCGTGGTCGACAAGGACCTAACGAGCGCGTCGCTGGCGACGGCGCTCGGTGCCGACACGCTCGTCGTGTTGACCGACATCGAACACGCGTACGTGAACTACGGCGACCCGGAGCAACGGGCACTGGGCGAAATCGCCGCGTCGGACCTCCGCGCGCACCTCGACGCCGACGAGTTCGCCGCGGGGACGATGCGCCCGAAAGTCGAGGCATGCCTCCGATTCGTCGAGGCCGGGGGGGGGGAGCGAGCGGTCATCACCACGCCGGAGAACCTACCCGCCGCGCTGGCCGACGAGACGGGGACGCGCGTGGTTCCGTAATCGGCGAGACGAAGCATCCATAGCGACTGATCGGCCACAAGTTTCTTGGTATGACGTGCCATACCATAGTTTAGAGAGGTGATCGGACAGTCTATCGAGAGAACTCACCACCCGTGACATGCCGCACGAGCCTCGTGACTAGCCGCCTTTCGTCCCCGTCCGTTTTCGCGCACCCGAACCGTTAACACCCAGTCTGACCGAATCGACGGTCGATGGGTGTCGTACTGAGCCTAGTCGCCGACGTGTCCTACGACCTTCGGCGCCTCCACGGCCTCTGGATGCGAATCGCCTTTCCACAGCTGCGAGAGACACATCCGGTCGTGACTGGGTGGGAACCGACGACGACGGGCGAACGAGCGTGCTACACCGCTTGGTCGCTCCTCGGCGTCGTCGGCCTGGTCGTGGGGTATCCGTTCGCCGTGGTCGGCCTGCTGGCCCGGTTTCACGTCCGCCGATTCGACCGCACGGCGACGCGATTGGGCGCCGTCGGGACCGTCCTCCTGGCTGCCCTCGTCTGGGGCGCGCTGACCGCGCTCGCCCGTCTGCGCTTCTCGACGACCGGCTTTCTCGCCGTCGCCGCCGCGGGGAGCGTCGCCGTCGTCGCGACGATACTCGCCCTCCTGTTCCGGCGCGTGGGCGGGCGCGTGACCACCGTCCTCGTCGCCTATCCTTTCGCCGTCGTCGCCGTCTTCCTCCCGCCGGTGGTCGCCGCGCTCTACTCGCCGACGCTCGCGAGCGCCGTCTTCCCCCGGAGCGAGACGCTCGCAGTGTGGCTGCTCGACTCGCTCTTTGCCTACCGCGGCCTGAACACCCTCCTCCGACAGCGGTTCGAACTCGTGGGATTCGCGCACGTGGGGCTGTGGGGCGGCATCGCGGTACCGGTCGGGTGGGCGCTCGGCGTTCTCGTGACCCTCGCCAATCTCGTCCGACCGAGCGGCGAGGACGAGGCATCGACCGAGGGATAGACACCGCCAAGTGCGCGGAGCGACTTCGGCCAGTGTGGTCGTTATCGTGACCTGCGAAGAGTGTGGCCGAGGGTACTCACACACGCGCTTCGTCGGTGACCCGGACCGACACGGCGCCCGCCCGATTCAGTGTCCGAACTGCTATGCCTATCTCGGGCGGACGAAACAGGAAGAGTAGACCGTCGCTGTCGTCGTTCGACTTCTCATCTGCCAGAACGTAGCGGGAGGTAGATTTGAACCACGGTCGTTCCGCTCGCTTCGCTCACGTCACTCCCTGCTTCAAATCTACTGGGCCGTTTCGAGCGGACGGTTCACTCGTCGCTCCGCTCCTCGTTCACGATGTCCGCTCGAAAATAGCGGGAGGTAGATTTGAACTACCGATCTCCGGGTTATGAGCCCGGCGGAATCTCCTGGCTATCCCATCCCGCTACTGGGTTCTATTCGCGAGACGGCGTTAAGGGTTTTGAAATCCAGCTAGCCCGCACCGTCGGCGAAGCGCTCGGGCAACTCCTCGACCGAGCCCACCTGGACGGCCCAGAGGTCGGCGTACAGACCGTCGCGCGCGAGGAGTTCCTCGTGGGTGCCCTGCTCGACCAGTCGGCCGTCGTCGAGGACGAGAATCTGGTCCGCGTCGCGCACCGTCGAGAGGCGGTGCGCGATGGCGAAGGTGGTCCGGTCGGCGGTCAGGTCGGCGAGTTGGCGGCGAATCACCGACTCCGTCTCGTTGTCGACGTGGCTCGTCGCCTCGTCGAGGACGAACAGGTCGGGGTCGGTCAGGAGCGCCCGCGCGATAGCGAGGCGTTGGCGCTGGCCGCCCGAGAGCTTCACGCCGCGTTCACCCACGGTGGTGTCGTAGCCGTCGGGCAACTCGGCGACGAACTCGTGGGCGCCGGCGCGTTTCGACGCCTCGATTACCGCCGCACGGTCGGCGTCGGCCCGCCCGTACCGGACGTTCTCCGCGACGGTGCCGTGGAACAGGTACGGCTCCTGACTCACGTAGCCGACGGCCTCGCGGAGACTGGCGCGCGTCAGGTCGCGCACGTCGTGGCCGTCGATGCGAACCGACCCGGAGTCTGCGTCGTAGAATCGGAGGAGGAGCTTCAGGAGCGTCGTCTTGCCCGCGCCCGTGGGGCCGACGACGCCGACGAACTGGCCGGGGTCGACGGTGAACGTCACGTCATCGAGGACGACTTCCTCGGTGCCGGGGTAGCGGAAGGTGACGCCCTCGTAGGCGACGCGGCCGTCTGGGTCGACGAGGTTGACGGCGTCGTCGGACTCGGGGAGTCGGGGGCGGCGCTCGTCGATGCCGAGGATGCGCGCGGCGGCGGCGCGGGCGTACTGGTAGTCGTCGAGCACCTCGCCGACGCGTCGCATCGGGTAGCGAAACCGGCGGCTGTAGAGGAGGAAGGTGACGAGGACGCCCGGCGAGAGGGGTTCGGTGAAGACCAGCGGCGGGCCAAAGAGCACCCACCACCCGCCGAGCAGGAAGGTGAGCGCGTAGCCGGTGGCGGTGAGCACCCGAAGGACGGGGAAGAAGGCGACGCGGACGCGGATGGCGTCCCACTGGTCGTCGAGATACGCGCGCGACGCGTCGGTGACGCGTCCGCTCTCGAAGTCCTCGTTCGTGTAGGCTTTCACCGTCTCGATGCCGCCGAGGTTGTTCTCCAAGCGGGCGTTGAGCGTCCCCACTCGCTCGCGGACGGCGCCGTATTTGGGCTGGATGCGGCGCACGAACCCCACGGAGACGGCGACGAGAAGCGGGACCATCAGCAGGGCAACGAACGCGAGCTGCCAGTTCAGCCAGAACATGATGGCCGCGATGACGACGACGCGCGTGACGATACGCATCGCGTTGTGGAGCCCCGTCGTCAGGAACTCCTCGAGTTGGTTGATGTCGTTGTTGAGGACGCTCATCACCTCGCCGGTCTGGGTCCCCTCGAAGAAGGCGAGTTCGAACCCCTGGACCGACCGATAGGCCGCGGTCCGCACCTCGTGTTGGAGGTGTTGGGCGAAGTGGTTCCACGCCAGACTGTTGACCCACGCGAGCGCCGCGGCGGTGAGATACAGACCGAACGCGAGGCCGACGAGCAAGACGAACTGCTCGCGCGTGGCGGTGGGGAGCCACGCGTCCGGAATCAGCGGGAGCGAGAAGGGACGCTCGTTCGTGAAGAACACGTCGATGGCCACGCCGAGCAGGTAGGAGGGGACGAGTTCGAGCGCGATGGAGAACACGCTGGCGACGCCGCCGAGGACGAATTCGGGGAGATGGGCGCGGCCGTGCGTCGTCAGCACGCGACTGAGCGGTGCGTCGTGGTCGCCCGCCGGTACGGCGTCCCCGGACACGACCACACGAACGGGACGGGCGACCAAAACACCACGTACTGCGATTCGGCGAACCTTTGAAGGAACTCGCGGGTGCAGACGGGGTATGGTCGAAGCGTTTGTCAGACTGGTGTGTCCCGAATGTGACAAGGACTGGGAGGAGGCGCCGACAGACCTGCCCAGTCACCGGAAGAACTTCAGTTGCCCAGACTGCCACGCGACCCGACGGCTCGCGGAGTTCATGCGGACCGAACGGGACCTGGAACTCGTCAAGCAGTTCGAGGAGTAGTTAGAGGTCGGGGATTGCGGACAGCGCCCCGCAGGCGTCGCATTTCAGTACCGTGGCGCCCTGCTCTTCGACCAGCCGCGTGTCGGGCGACTCACACTCGGAACACGTCACGAACGATTCGACGTACTCGTCGAGAGCGTCCGCCACGCGCGACTGCTTGAAGTCGCCGGTGAAGCGCGCTCGCCCTCGGTCGTCGATGCTTGCGCTGGTGCCGAGTTCCGACTGGAAGAACTTGAGGAGGTGCTCCTCGTCTCGGTTCAGTCGGTCGTAGGTGGCCTGAAAGTTCTCGTAGATGGTTACGTTGCCCTCGGGTCGAACGTCGGGGTCGGGGACCTGAAATCGGTCGGCCGCGTCGCCGACTTCGGGCGTCTCGGTGAGCGCGCGTTCGAGACTATCTTCGTAATCCATGGATAGACGTGACAGCGGGCGCGACTAAAACGTTTCAGAAGCGGTCGGGGTTGGACGAATCTTCCCGTGAACCGACCGATTGGGGTATTGTGGGGTGTGTCACGACCCGTCGAATGACACACTGTCTCGATAGACGCATGGTAACTCCACTCAAGATAATAATATAACCTTCGACTTGCTATGGATGGTTGTTATGAAGAAGCAGGAGCTCATTCACCTGCACGGCCTCCTCGCGGAGGTAGAGAAACAGTGCGCAGCGTGGCATGACGACGAAATTGACCTGACCGCCTATGAGGAGATGGGGGTACGACCCACATCGATTCACAAATCGAAGACGGACCACAAGGCGGCTGTTTTCAAACTGGCAAAAGGCATCACTTCTTCCTTGGATACGACCGAGGAGCGCGTCGCTCCTCACGCAGACTGAGTTCGACGGCACAGTGTAGTGCCTACCCGACACCACCCCCACTGAGTCACGACGCCGTCACTCGTCGACGAGTTCTTCGAACTCCGGAATCAGGTCGTCCTCGTCGTCGGTTTCTTCGGCCGCGTCGGACTCTGTCTCCTCCGCTGCGTCGGACTCCGCCTCGTCGTCGTCTGACTCGATAGTATCCACGTCGAGCACGGAGAGCGGCACGTTGTCGAGTCGCTGCCCGATTTCCTTGCGCGCGATGCGCGAGGCGTGTTCCTCTTGCTCGACGTTGAACACCTTCATCTCGAGTTCGAGTGCGACGAGTGCCTCGTCGGCGGCGATGAACGCGGGCGGCAGCTCTTCGCCCGACGGCGACGTCCGAGACCCCATCTCGATTTCGACGTAGTTGAGGTCCGGGTTCAACATCTCGCCGGTCTTGGCGATGGCAATCCGGATCGCCTCGTCGGGGGTCGCTACGTCGTACACCGGAACTGCGGCCTCGACGACGACTCGACAGTCCATACCACACTACACTTGTATATCCACCGTCATGAAATTTCGCCCCGACAGGCTGTGGGAAACCCTCGGAGTACCACACTTGAACGTCCGAACAACTGATTTTCGATATATCGCTATATACCGTACTATAGCCGATTTTCGGCACCTAATCGGAATACTTACTTGAACAGATACTGAACTGATTTCCATGAGTCAAGGGACGGAACGACTCCGGCGGTATCTCGACGACGAACTCGGCGAGTGTCGGGCCGAAGACGTCGAGCAGCGACTCGACGAACTCGGTACGCTCGAAGCGACGCTGGGGACGGCACAGGCGCGGGCCGAACTCGACGTGCTCTCGGCGCTCGCGAGCGAAACGCGCTACACGCTCGCGCGAGCGCTCGTCGCCGCCGGCGAGGAGCTCTGTGTCTGTGAGTTACACGCCGTAGTCGACGTGAGCGAGAGCGGCCTGAGTCACGCGCTCTCGACGCTCGTCGAGGCGGGACTGGTCGAGAGCCGGAAGGACGGCCGCTGGAAGAAGTACCGCGCGACGAACCGCGCCGTCGCGCTCGTGACGGTGCTGGAGGGAAGCGTCGATGAGTAACGCCCACGAGCACGGCCCGAACTGCGACTGTGCGAGCTGTGGCGACCCGCGGGGGATGGACGTCCTGGACAAGTACCTCACCGTCTGGATTCTCGGCGCGATGGCCGTCGGCGTCGGCGTGGGGTACGCCGTGCCGTCGGTGACGGAGCCAATCGGGAACCTCCATCTCGTCGAACTCGGCCTCATCGTGATGATGTACCCGCCGCTGGCGAAGGCAGATTACTCGCGACTGTGGACGGTCTTTCGGAACTGGCGCGTCCTCAGCCTGAGCCTCGTCCAGAATTGGCTCATCGGCCCGACGCTCATGTTCGGCCTCGCCGTCGTCTTCTTCGGCGGCGTCGTCCCCGGCCTGCCCGCGCGGCCCGAATACTTCCTCGGCCTCGTGTTCATCGGCATGGCCCGGTGTATCGCGATGGTGCTCGTCTGGAACGAACTCGCCGAGGGGTCGACGGAGTACGTCACCGGGCTGGTGGCGTTCAACAGCATCTTTCAAATCGTCACCTACGGCGTCTACGTCTGGCTGTTCGGCCTCGTCATCCCGCCGCTACTCGGTCTCGAATCACTGGTCGCCGGCGTCACCACCTTCGACGTGACGCCGATGCAGGTGTTCCGCGCCATCGCCATCTTCCTCGGAATCCCCTTCGCGGCCGGGATTCTCACGCGCTACGTCGGCACGCGAGTGAAGGGGGAGACGTGGTACGACGAGGAGTTCGTCCCCCGAATCGACCCGCTGACGCTCGTCGCCCTCCTCTTTACCGTCATCGTCATGTTCGCGACGCAGGGTGGCGCCATCGTCGCGTCACCCGGTGACGTGCTCCTCATCGCCGTTCCGCTCACGATTTACTTCGTCGTGATGTTCCTCGTGAGCTTCGGCATGGGGCGAAGCATCGGCGCGGACTACTCGACGACCACCGCCATCGGCTTCACGGCCGCCTCGAACAACTTCGAGCTCGCCATCGCCGTCGCCGTCGCGGTGTTCGGCGTCGGCTCCGGCGTCGCGTTCACCACCGTCGTCGGCCCGCTTATCGAGGTGCCCGTCCTACTCGCGCTGGTCAACGTCGCGCTCTACTTCCAGCGCCGATTCGACTGGCGTGGCCGAACCGACGACCAACCGACCACCACCTCCGACTGACCATGACAGAGTCACCCACCCGACTCGGATTCGTCTGCGTACAGAACGCCGGCCGCTCGCAGATGGCGACTGCCTTCGCCGAACGCGAACGCGAGCGTCGCGGCCTCGACGTCGAAATCCTGACCGGCGGCACCCACCCCGCCGACCACGTCCACGACGTGGTCGTCGACGCGATGCGCGAGATAGGGGTCGACATCTCGGGGCGGACGCCGCGCGAAATCACCGACGACGAACTCCGGTCCTGTGACCACGTCGCCACGATGGGGTGTTCCACCCTCGACCTCGGCGATGTCGATACCGTCGTCCGCGACTGGGCGCTCGACGACCCGGACGGCTCGGACCCGGAGCGCGTCCGCGAGATTCGAGACGAGGTGGAGCGACGCGTCGTCGCCCTCTTCGACGACATCGAATCGGCGTAAGCGTCACTCCCCGCCAGCGCGGAGGTAGTAGAACAGATACGTCTGGGCGTAGCCGGCGTACGCGCCGCCGAGGCGTTCGCGAATCGCTCGCGAGGTGTCGGCGTACGACCCCCGGTCGCAGTCGGGGTAGTGGTCGGCGATAGCCGAGCGAATCCACGTATCGAGCGGCACCGCTTCGAGATAGTCGAGCGAGAACAAGAGGACGCAGTCGGCCACCTTCTCCCCCACGCCCACGAACTGCGTGAGATACGTCCGCGCGTCCTCGTAGTCGCGGCCGCGAGCGTCCTCCGGCGTGGCCTCGCCCCCGGCGACCATCGACGCCGTGCGCTGGACGTAGGGCGCGCGATACCCGAGTTTCAGGTCGCGGAGGGCGCCCTCGCTGGGCGCCGCGAGTTGGCTCGGCGTCGGGAAGGCGTGGTACGTCTCCCCGTCGACGACGAGTTCGTCGCCGTACGTCCGCGCGAGTGCACGTTGCATCCGGTGGATGCGCGAGACGCGCATCTGAGCCGAGCAGATGAAGGAGACGAGACAGGGGAAAGGTGGGTCCCGGACCAGTCGCATGCCGCGGTAGGCGTCGTACGCGCGGTCCAAGAGCGGGTCGTCGGGCGTCGCCGCGAGGATGGCGTCCAAGTCGTCATCCAAGCGCAGGAGGTGGGTCAAGAGCGGAACGGCGTCGGTGGTCGACTCCCACTCCAGTCGGTCGTCGGTCTGGCGCACGCGGACGACGGCGCGGTCGTTGCCCACGCCCTCGATGGGTGGCACGACCGTCTCGTACCACGCGTCGCCGCCGTGGGCGTCGGTCTGGTCGTACATCCCTCCGTCCGCCCGGTCCCAGAGGTAGCTCTGCCCGCTCTCGACGGTCGCCTGCAGGTCGAACGGGCCGATATCGGCGAGGGGGATGGCGCCGCGTTCCATGCCACGGCGTTGGCGGCGCGGGGCTTCCCGGTTTCGCTTTACTCGTCCTCGTAAGCCGTATCGAGGGGCGGGCGTTCGACCCCGCGGTCGGCGCGGTAGTCGGCGGCAACGGCGAGGACGACGACACCGGCGAGTTCCCACAGGAGGAGGGCGGGCACCACCGACGACAGGGGGTCACGCACGAGGACCGCGCCGTCGACGACGGCCAGCGCGGGAGCGAAACGCGTGTATCCGAGCGACGTGGCCGGGTCGCGGGTGAGCGTCGCCGCGAGGACGCTGCCGGCGACGAGCGCACCGAGGAGGCCGACGCCCGCGAGGGCCGCGGGCGGAAGGGAGAGTCGACATCGACTGGACAGCGCCGGGCGGAGAGAGGGGAGGACGGCGACCGACAGGGAGAGCGCCGCGTACCCGATGAAGACGCCCGGAAGCGCGAGATAGAGCGCCGGTCCAACGGCGTCGAGAGCGACGACGGCGCCCGCGAGGGCGCCCGTCACGGCGAGCGCGGGGTCGGGAACGCCCGGCGGCGTCTCGCGGTCGAGCCCCGGAACCGTCTCGGCGAGGCCACGGAGCGTCCGCGTCGGGAGCCACGCCGTCGCCAGCGCGGCCCCGAAGGTGGCGACGAGGGTGCCCGGGCCGAGGAGCGTCGCCGTCTGGACGCCGAGTCCACTCGCGGCCGCGTCGGCGAACGGCGCCGTCGCGAACACCAATCGCGTCCACGGGATGACGCCGAGGGCGACGGTGGCGGCGACGGCGGCGACGAGGCCGGCGACCACCGCGCCGACGAGGAGGGCGCGGGGTGTGGTCCGCCGCGGGTCGCGGACGGCCGGCGAGAGCGCGGCCCCGGCCTCGAAGCCAACGAAGCCGAAGAGGGTCGCGACGGTGGTCGTTCGGATGGCGCCGAGCGGGTTCGTGCGGAGCGTCGGCGTCGGGAACAGTGGGGCGAAGTTGTCGGGGGCGACGGCGGTCAGTCCGACGGCGGCCATCACGAGGAGTGCGAGGAGGAGCGGGCCGGTCACCAAGAGCTGACAGCGCGCCGCGACGGCGGGGCCGAGGGCGTGAACGACGACGACAGCGACGAGGACGGTGAGGGCGGCGACGGTCGGCGAGAGCGGCGACACGCCGGCGAACGACCGCCCGAGCGCCGCGACGAGGGCGGCGAGGATAGCGGCGTACGCGCCCACGGCCGGCCACGCGACGAGGAAGCCGAGGCGTCGCGACCCCCACGTCCGAGAGACGGCGAGATAGAGGAGTCCGTCACGGGTCGCGAGCGGCGAGGAGAGGTAGACGGCGTAGGCCGTCGCGACGGCCGAGAGGGCGAGCGTCCCGACGAGGTAGGCGATAGGTGTGGCCGGGCCGCCGAGGTTCTCGACGCCGCGTGGCAGGGCGAACACGCCCGCTCCCAGCGGTAGACCGAGAGCGACGGCGACGACGTGGCGACGGCCGAGGGGGCGAGCGCGCGACACGGCGTCCGTGGGGGCGGGAGGGAGACATACCTTACGCAGGGGGCGGTACGAACCCGACACACGCCTCCTGTTCGACAGTATTATTCCGTTCGTCCGACTTCGACCGATATGAGCGAAATCGTAGTGACGCTTCCTGACGGCTCTGAACTCACCGTCGAGGAGGGGTCGACGGTCGAGGACGTCGCCTTCGAGATCGGTCCCGGTCTCGGTCGCGACACGGTGGCGGGCGTCGTCGACGGCGACCTCGTGGCCAAGGTCACGCCGCTTCACGACGACGTGGAACTCGTCATCGTCACCGAAGACAGCGACGAGTACCTGCGCGTGTTGCGCCACTCGGCGGCCCACGTCTTCGCACAGGCGCTCCAGCGACTGTACCCCGACGCCAACCTCGCCATCGGCCCGCCGACCGACGACGGCTTCTACTACGACGTGGCGAACGTCGACCTCGACAGCGAGGACCTCGAGGATATCGAGGCCGAGGCCGAGGACATCATCGCGTCCGACCTCGACATCGAACGCGTCGAACGCTCGCGCGACGAGGTGAAAGCGCAGTACGACGACAACCCGTACAAACGGGACATCCTCGAGACGGAGGCGGCGGGCGAAGACCCCGTCTCCCTCTACCAGCAGGGCGACTTCGAGGACCTCTGTCAGGGACCGCACGTCGACTCCACGGGCGAAATCGGCGCCTTCACCCTCCTCAACATCTCGTCGGCGTACTGGCGGGGCGACGAGGACAACGACACGCTGACGCGAGTCTACGGCACGGCCTTCGCCGACGAGTCGGACATGGAGGACTATCTCGAACGCCGCCGCGAGGCCCAAGAGCGCGACCACCGAAAGCTCGGCCGGGAGCTCGACCTGTTCTCCATCGACGAGACGACTGGCCCGGGCCTGCCGCTCTATCACCCCAACGGGAAGCGCGTCCTCGACGAACTCTCGGACTTCGCGCGGCAGATGAACCTCGACGCGGGCTACGACCCCGTCGAGACGCCACACCTCTTCCGGACGGAACTGTGGAAGAAGTCGGGCCACTACGAGAACTACGTCGACGACATGTTCCTCCTCGACGTCAACGACGAGGAGTACGGCCTGAAGCCGATGAACTGCCCGGGCCACGCGACCATCTTCGACC
This sequence comes from Haloplanus vescus, assembly GCF_900107665.1. Taxonomy (NCBI): domain Archaea; kingdom Methanobacteriati; phylum Methanobacteriota; class Halobacteria; order Halobacteriales; family Haloferacaceae; genus Haloplanus; species Haloplanus vescus. Next base: position 146,888 of record NZ_FNQT01000002.1, on the reverse strand, counting down.
AGTCCTCGTGGAGTTACCGCGACCTTCCCGTCCGTTACTTCGAAGACGGCAAGGTGTACCGCAAGGAACAGCGTGGCGAACTCTCGGGGCTCTCCCGGGTCTGGTCGTTCACCATCGACGACGGCCACGTGTTCGTCCGCCCGGACCAAATCGAGTCGGAGGTGACCCTCGTCATCGACAACATCTTCCGCGTCTTCGAGACGTTCGACCTCGACGCGGAAGTCGCGCTCGCGACTCGGCCGGAGAAATCGGTCGGGAGCGACGAAATCTGGGAGCGCGCCGAATCGCAGCTGCGTTCGGTCCTCGACTCCCAGAGCATCGACTACGACGTTGAGTCGGGTGACGGCGCCTTCTACGGCCCGAAAATCGACTTCGCGTTCGAGGACGCCCTCGGGCGAAAGTGGGACGGCCCGACCGTCCAACTCGACTTCAACATGCCCGAGCGGTTCGACCTCACCTACACCGGCGAGGACAACGAGGACCACCGCCCAGTCATGCTCCACCGCGCGCTCTACGGAAGCTACGAGCGATTCCTGATGGTGCTCATCGAGCACTTCAACGGGAAGTTCCCGCTCTGGCTGGCACCCGAACAGGTGCGCATCCTCCCCGTCAGCGACGACAACTTGGGCTACGCCCACCGCCTCAAGAACGAACTCGACGGCTTCCGCGTCGAAGTCGAAGACCGCTCGTGGACCGTCGGGCGAAAGATTCAGCAGGCACACAGCGACCGCGTGCCGTACATGCTCATCGTCGGCGACGACGAGGAGGAGAGCGGCACCGTCTCGGTGCGTGACCGGAAAGAACGCGAGCAGAAAGACGTCGACATGGAGTCGTTCGTCGCCCACGTCCAGGCGGAACGCGACGAGAAGCGAATCGAACCGGACTTCCTGGACTAGTCGAGCATCGCGCGATTTTCGTCGTCGATGAGGTTGTAGAGGCGTTGCGTCGAGAGTGAGAACTGTCGCGGCGCGTCGTGGACGGCAGAGTCGGGAGCAGCTGGCGGGTCGGCGCGCCAGCGGCCGTCGGTGAGCGTCGGTTCGGTAGCGGTGCGGTCGGTCTGGGTGTGTGTCGGGTGAGGCGTACTCATGCGCGAGATGGCGGCGAAATCGGTTGAACGTCGATACCTGTCAGTGGAGAAGGATTAGTCGCGTACAGGTACGACGTGAGAGCGCATTACCAGATACGAACGGCCCATCTATCATAAACGTTCCTGTTCTACTCGGGGTCGGCAGGGCGTTCGACGCCAGAGAACTCGAAGCGGGCGCCGCCGTCGGCGGCGTTGGTCACGTCGATGGTCCAGCCGTGCGCGTCGGCGACGGCGCGGACGATAGTCAACCCGAGGCCGGAGCCACCGCCGGTGGTGTGGCCGCGTTCGAAGATGGCTTCGCGTTCCTCCGGGTCGATGCCGGGACCGGTGTCGGCGACGTAGAAGCCGTTGGTAAGGACGCCGACGTGGACGGTAAGGGTGTCGGGCGTGGCGCAGTGTTCGATACTATTACGAATGAGATTCTCCAGCAACTGCAGGAATCGCCCGGGGTCAGCCTCGACGAGGCCGTCGTCGTCGACGGTCAGGGTCGCGCCGTCAGTCGCCACGTTCGCCCACGCGTCCTCAACCACGTCGCTCAACCGTACCTCCTCGACGGATTCGATGACCGACCCCTGTTTGGCGAGGTCGAGCAACCCGGTGACCAGCTGCTCCATCCGGTCGAGGGCGTCCGCCACCTCGTCGAGATGCGTCGGGTCGTCCGTCTCTTGGGCGACCTGTAACTTCCCTTTCGCGACGTTCAGCGGATTGCGGATGTCGTGGGAAACGATGCTCGCGAACTCCGCGAGGCGGTCGTTCTGGCGCTCCAAGTCCTCCCGGGCCATCCGCTCTTCGAGTTCGTAGCTCACCCACCGCGTCAGCAGTTCGACGAACGTCCGCTCGGAGTCGGTGAACGTCATGCCGCGCGGGTCGTCGTCCGCGAAACAGAGCGTGCCGTAGAGGTGGTCGTCGGCGACGATTTTGCCGCCGAGATAACAGCCGAGGCCGAAGGTGTTGTACGCGGGGTCGGACTCCCACCCCGCGGCGATGGCGTCGTGAATGCCGAGGAGGCCGTCGCTCTGTATCGCCTTGCGGCAGTAGGCTTCCGAGAGCGGGCACTCTTCGCCCGGTTGCAGCAGTGGGTGCGTGCCCCGCGAGGCGACGATTCGCTGCGTGTCGCCGTTGATTCGCGTGAGGAAGCCGTAATCGACGCCGAGGCGCTCACAGCCGAGTTCGAGAATCCGCTCCAAGCGCGCCTCGAAGGAGAGGTCGCGGTTCGAAAGCGTATCGTAGAGCGCCGCGAGCGCCGCTTCGGTGTCCCGGAGTTCGGCGGCGAAGTCCTCGCGCGCGGACACGTCGAGGCCGACGACGCTGACGACTTGGTCGAGACGAGTCAGCGTCCACTCGTGTGGCGGTCGCTCGTCGGCCGCGGCCGGCATCTGTGCCGTGACCTGTCCCTCCTCGACCGCGCCGTCCACCGCGGCGAGTAGATGGTCGCGCTCCACGGCCGGAACGAGGTCGGTCACGTCGTGGGGCGGGTCGCCCAGCACCTCGCGACACCGGGCGTTCGCTCGAACGGGGTCACCGTCTGGCGTGACGACACAGCCGATGCCCGGCACGCCGTCGAGGAGGTCACTCGCCGGAACGGCCGTCGACGCCGCGATGCGGTCGGCGAGTGAGTCGGCGTCGGCGGCGTCGGCGCCGGGGGCGAGGACCTGTGGTACGTCGGGGGCGGTCGTGCGGAGCGCCCGAAGCAGGTCGACGCCGGACTGGTCGACGGGGTCGAACGCGACGACGACGCAGTCGGCGTCCGACGACTGGTCGACCGCCTCGTCGACGGCCGTCGCGACGACGACCGACGTAGTCGGGTTGGCGTCACCGAGTGCGGTCGCGAGGCGTGTCGCCGTCTCGGGCGACGGGTGAGCGAGCAGTACGCGAGTCACGTCGTCTCGGGGTTCGGGCGCAGAATTATAAATAATCGGGGTGGGTCGCTTTCAGAGTTAGGATATCGCCGACACCGCGATGAGGAGGCGGTCGTCGTCGAGGGTCGTCACCAGTTTCGACTCGGTGAAGGTGCTCCCGTCGGCGCGCAGACCCGTGCTCTGTCCGGTCCACTTGCCGCCCGTCCGCACCACGGGCAACACGTGCGTGCGGATGTGCGCCACCTCGTCGTCGGGGTGGAGGGCAGACCAGTGTTTGCCCTCTACCTCCTCGGCGTCGTAATCGTAGAGGCTGGCGTAGCCGGCGTCGACGTGGTCGAACCGGTCGTCCGGGCCGACGATACCCACGGCGTCGAGTTCTAGCGACCCGTCCGCGTCGAAGCAGCCTTCCGACCCGACGGCGTGTTCTACACGTCGCACGAGGGTCGTGTACTGGTCGGTCCCGTATCCCTTCTGGAGGTAGTCTGTCACGCCCGCGCGGACGATTTCGGCAGCTACGTCGTCCGTCTCCTCGCCCGAAAAGAGCAGGAAGGGGAGTTCGGGGTGTGTCTCACGGACGGCACGCAGGAGTTCGATGCCGTTGGTGCCGGGCATGCGGTAGTCGCTGACGACACAGTCGATGTCGTCGCCGTCGCTCCGAATCACGTCAAGGGCGTCGTCCGGCGAAGTGACCGACCGAACCGTACAGTCGAATTCGGTCGCCCGTTCGAGATATATCTGTACCAACTCACCGAAAGAGCCGTCGTCGTCGACGTGCAGTATCGACAGCGGAGCGTCGGAAGCCACGACCACAATTGTGCATACAGTTACAAGAACGTACCGAGTTCGGGTGTGTCAGCGGCTCGTGCTGTCGGTGTGGCCGAGTCGAGCAGGTCGGCGTTCGAGATGCCGACTGTCCGTATCGACGTAGCCGACAGGATTACTCGTTGCCGGGCAGGTCGGGCGTGGAGTAGCGACCGGACGCGCGGTCGTACACCGTGAACAGGTAGGCGCTCGTGGCGCCGAGGGCGCCGACGCCACCCCAGAACAGGAGCGGCGGGCCGCCGTGGTCGGTCGTCGGAACGTACGGCCACTCGAGGCTGCCCTCCTCGACGATGGTCTCCGAGGACGGCATAGTGCCTTGCGGCGAGTCCGATTCGGGGAACTCGTTCTCCGCGGCAGGCCCGCCGGGAGAGCCACAGACGATGCGGCCGACCATGCCGAGCGTCCGGTGGGGAATGCAGTAGTAGTCGTACGTGCCCGTCTCCTCGAACGTGTAGGAGAAGGTCGCCCCCGACTCCTCGAAGACGCCGCTATTCCACGATTCCGCTCCGGACGGGATGCGACGGTCACCGTCGTAGCGGGGGTTGTCCGACGTGTAGGACGTGGCCGAGTGCTGGCCGCTCTCGTTGACCCACTCGACGGTGTCGCCGGGTTCGACGTGCAGGCCGATAGGGTCGAAGTAGTAAGAGCCACCCTCGGTCAGCATCGAAATCGTATGCGTCGTCCCGCCGCCGCTCTGGGCCGTGGCGGGCGTGGCGGCGAGGGCACCCACAGTCACGCCGCCGACAGTCCGCAGAAAGCCCCGACGACTGCGTGCGCCGGTCGACCGCTTCGTGCCGTTCTGAACCATGTACCCGTATCTCCGTGTAGTACCTTTGAATCCATTTCGGAATCGACATCAGCGCAGTCCTATCGCTCGGCGAGCGTCGCGCGAAACTCGTCGGCGTCGACGCGGTACTTGAACGCGGGGCGGTCGGCGACGAGGACGTACGGTACGCGCTCGCCGTACTCGTCTTGGAGGTCGGGGTCGGTGTCGACGTCGACCGTCTCTATCGACACCGGGCGCGCCACCGAGTCGGCGACGCGCTCGATGGTCTCGATGGCCTCGTGACAGAGGTGACACTCCTCGCGCGTGTAGACGGTGACGGTCACGGGCGTCGCGTCGGCAGTCGATTCCGGGGACGACTCGTCGGAAGACACAGGCCGAGGTAGCTGTCGCTGATTCCTAATACTGTCGCTGTCCGTCGGTAAATCCTGTCGACCCGAATCGCAACGGTGTTGAGAGGTGGCGAGAATAGACGGGTATGGCGTCGTTTTTCGACCGCTTCGTCCATCCGCGTCTCGCCCGCGTGGCGACGGCCGGCGCGGCCCTGTGGGCTGGCTCCTTCCTCGTGGCCGCAGTCGGGTTGGGCCTCCGCGGGACCGCGCCGACGACGAGTGGAACCCTCTTTTTCCTCTCGGGACTCACCGGCCTCGGCGGGATGGTCGTCCTCGGCCTCTGTGGGCTCTGGTTGCTCGGCGTGCGAGCGAAACAGATGCTCGGCTAGCCCGACGACTCGACGAACACCGTCGCAACGCCGACGATAGCGCCGGCGATGGCGACGACGGGGGAGAGTGAGCCGAACGCGCCGCCGATACCGCCAGCCAGCGCGAGCAGACCCACGAGTTTCGTCAGTCGGTCGACCGCGAAATACACTCGGGGGGAGAGCTGCATCTGGGTCTCAGTCCTCCAAGCGCGACTGCCGTCGCTTGAGCGCGACGTAGACGATGAGTCCCTGCAACGGCGGGACGAGAATCGTCATCGCGAGCAGGTAGGGGTAGATGGCGCCTCCGCTCACCCCCAGCGTCTCGGCGATGAACGTGTTCATGCCGGCGATGGAGAGGACGATAATCATCGAGATGGCAGCGACGCCGACGGCGGTGGGCATCGGCCGGTCGAGCGGGTTCGCGGTGAAGTGAACCGGCTCGTCGTGGCGGTCGATGAACGCCCACATCGCCATCACGCCGGTGACGATGCCGGGGAAGAGCACGCCGCCGATGAATCGCCCGTAGCCGGCGAAGATATTCGGCGTCATGTTCAGCGCGCCGAACACCCACATGAAGAACCAGTCGGGGCGGACGCCCGACGGTTGGGTGAGCGGCGACGCGGGGCCGATGATGGCGACCCGTTGCACCGGGAAGAGTGCCGCGAGGAACGACACGATGGAGGCGGTGAAGAGGAAGATGACGACGGACATCGCCGCCTGATTCGGCCACATCGGCACGCCGACGACGACGCTCTCGTCGTCGGGGTCGGGGCCGACGGGCGAGTCCGCGTCACGCGAACTCTCCGCGTGCTCCGTGTGCTTCTGGCGGAGCAGGATGAACATGTGCAGGCCGATGAGGCCCGCCATGATCGCCGGGAGCAGGAAGACGTGATAGAAGAAGAATCTCGGCAGGATGTACGTCGCGTCCGCGGGGAAGTTCCCGCCGAAGATGAGGTTCTTCAGCGTCGTCCCGACGACCGGAATCGAAGACGTCATCTGGAATCCGATGGTCGTTGCCGTCTCACTGAAGTCGTCGTAGGGGAGCGCGTAGCCGAAGTACCCCTCGCCGAGCGCCAGCAAGAGGAGGACGCTTCCGACGACCCAGTTCGGCTCGCGCGGGTTGCGGTACGAGCCGGTGAAGAAGACGCGGAACATGTGCAGGCCGATGGCGGCGAGGAAGAGGTACGCCGCCCAGTGGTGGGCCATCCGAATGAACATCCCGAAGCGAACGTCGTAGGAAATGCGCAGGACGCTCGCGAACGCGCCGGGGACCGACTCGCCGGCGTACTGGGCAACCTGCCCCTGATAGACGACTTCGGAGGCGTGGGGCGTGTACATCAGTCCGAGGAACGTCCCCGTGGCCGCGAGGATGACGAAGGAGAACAGCGCCACCTCGCCGAGCAGGAACGAGCCGTATCGGTCGTCGGGGAACGCCTTCCCGAACGAGTCGTCGTCGAGGTCGAGTCGGTCGTCAAGCCAGCGATAGAGCCGACTGTGCTCGTATCGCTCGACGCCGCCGTCGGGGCGCGTCTCGACGTCCGTCGTGTCGTCAGAGAGTTCGTCGGTCATGTTAGTGCGAGGCTCCGATTGGGCCCTCGAAGGGACCGGTCGCGAGCAGGAGATTGCCCTCGTCACTGACGCCGATGGGAAGCTGCGGGAGCGGGTCGGGGGCGGGACCACCGACTACCTCGGCGCCGCGCAGCGGGTCGTACGAGGTGCCGTGACACGGGCAGAAGAGGTCGTCTCCGTCGCGGCCCGACACCAGACACTCCTCGTGGGTGCAGACCATGGAGTAGGCGACGTAGCCGTCGGCCGTCCAATCGAGTTCGGTCGGCTCCTCGAAGTCGTCGGGGCCGAAGCGTGCGAGTAGCGTCGTCGCCTTCTTGTTTTCGAGAGCGCCACCGCCCTCTTTCTCCGGGAGAGCGGTGATGGTGTCGCCGCTGCCCTGTTCTATCTGGTCGGCGGAGATGCGCTCACCGTCTTGGTCGACGAGGTGCGTGCCCTCGACGTAGATGTTCTCGTAGGTGAGGTCGGCCTCACCGCTCGCGAGGCCGGCGTCGGCCAGTCCGGTGATGAAGTTGACGGAGAAGGCCCCGATGGCGGCGGCTCCGCCCATCACGCCGAGGACCTTGGCGACGTTACGGCGCGTCGTCACCGATATCTCGTGGTCAGTTTCGTCGAGCGATACCGCGTCGTCTGGAATGTCGTCGTCAGTCATTGGTTAGTGCTCTCGTTGTTCTGCGACCGTGATACTCGGCATGAACCACGTCATGTAGACAGCCATCCAGACGCCCATCGTGAGCAGCATCAATCCCATGTAGACGCCGATGAACTGCGTGCGGGCGTAGTTGAGACCCTCCCACGCGAGCAGGCCGGCGAAGGAGACGACGGCCCACGTGAGAAGGGCGAGCGTTACCAACCCTGCCGAGGGCGTGCGGGCCGGCCAGTAGGCGAGCACCGACCGGTGCTCGGAGGTCAGCCACGACGGCAGGACGGTGCCGTCAAGCCTGAGGGCGTCGGTCGCCCGCCCGACCCGCTCGGTGAATCGCCTCGTGTAGACGATCATCGCCACGAGGACGAACAGGGCGAGCCACGTCACCACACCGGAGACGTTGGTGTTGACTTCGTTCGGCGTCGGAAGGAACGTCTCGGTGGGCACGATTTCCGTGTCGCTGTCGCTCTGCAACTGAACGCCGGGCGTCGGCTCGCCACTCGCTATCGCGAAATACCACATCGGGGTGAGGACGAGGCCGATGAGGACGACGATCAGGACCGCTTCGCGTTCGATTCGCACGCACTGATCACCTCGGAACCCATTCGGGGAGAGTAGACGGATAGCTCATCTGTGTGTGTATGTTGGCGTCAGAAACCCATGCAAAAGCAAGTTTCTATTCGCGCGGAATTGGCAAGCGTGACCACGACACACGCAAATACTCCGTCGAACGCGTCCGCGAACCGGCACGAACCGACCCCTCCCCAGCACTCAAATGCGACCGTCACCGTGATGGGCCAATGCGAGCCTACGAAGTTCAGGAGACCGACAGTGACTACGAGGGCGTCGTCGAAGTCGAGCGTGACCGGCCGACGCCGGCCGACGACGAGGCGCTGATTCGGCTTCGAGCCGCGTCGCTCAACTACCGCGACCTCGCCATCGCGAACGCTGACCTGGCCTACCCCGGCATGTCGCTCCCCGTCGTCCCGCTCTCGGACGGTGCCGGCGAAGTCGTCGAGGTCGGTGCGGACGTAGACCGCCTCGCTGCGGGCGACCGCGTCGCGACCCCCTTCGCCCCCGACTGGATCGACGGCCCCGCGACGACCGAGAAAATCCAGCGCACGACCGGCGGCAACGTCGACGGTGCGCTCGCGGAGTACGCCACCTTCCCCGCCGAGAGTCTGCCCGTCCTCCCCGACTACCTCTCCTACGAGGCCGGGGCGACGCTGTCGTGTGCGGGCCTCACGGCGTGGCGCGCCCTCGCGGAAGACGGCGACCTCGGGGCCGGCGAGACGGTGCTCGCACTCGGCACCGGCGGCGTCTCCACCTTCGCGCTCCAGTTCGCCACCCTCCACGGCGCGGAGACTATCGTGACCTCCTCCAGCGACGAGAAACTCGATCGGGCGCGCGAGCTCGGCGCCGCACAGACACTCAACTACGAGGAGACACCCGACTGGGGCGACGCAGTCTTGGAGCGAACGGGCGGCGTCGACCACGTCGTCGAAGTCGGCGGTCCGGGGACGCTCGAACGCTCGCTGACGGCGGCGGGCTTCGGCGGCCACGTCCACCTCATCGGCGTCCTCGCCGGGCAGGCGGGACAGGTCGACCCCAGCGCGATTCTCCACAAGGGCCTCGACGTGGAGGGCGTCATCGGCGTCGGCAGTCGCGCGATGTTCGACCGGATGCTCGACGCGATGGCCGTCGCAGAGCTGGAACCGGTCATCGACCGCGTCTTCGACTTCGAGGACGCCCGCGAGGCCTACCGCTACGTCGACGCCGGCGAGCACCAAGGAAAAGTCGTCGTCAGCATCGACTGACGCTTACGCCGCCCGCCAGTCGGGGGTCTGCACCGTCGTCTGGCCGAAGTTCGAGTGCTGGTAGTGGTAGCGGACCCGCGCCCGGGAGAACGTCACCGTCGTCTCGAGTTCGATGAGTCGGCCGCTCGGTCCGACGACGAGGTGGCCGTCGGCGGCCGTGGCCGACCCGTAAGCGTTCGAGAGCGTGTTCCGATGGACGCCGGTCACCTCGTAGCGACGGGCCGTGACGCCGCTTCGACGAACCGTCCCGTTCTCTTCGAGTTCGTAGAGCAGGAGATGCGAGACGAGGACGCCTCGGTCGACCGACTGCGCGACGAGGTGGAACTGCGTCTCAGACTCGGAGACGACCGTCTCGTTGGCGACATCCCACCGCGAGAGCCGACCGTCGGCGAAAAACACCTGTCGATGGGCGTCGGCGCCCTCGATGTCGGCGTAGAGCCGCCGGTTCTGCGTGTCGAGTGCCATCTCCAGCGTGGTGTCGTGGCCCGTGTCGTTCGCCGATTCGAGGACCCGCGACTGGTACTCAACGGTCGTCGACGGACCCGCGAGCACCGCCCGATAATGCGAGTCGCGGGCCGCCTGCGCGTCCTCGACGCCCGACGCCGACCACCCGTCGGGGTACGACTCGGCCGACTGCGTGGCGGTCGGTGTCGAGGCGGGTGTCGACGCCGGCGTCGCGGTGGGTGCCGCCGTGGCCGTCTCGCCACCGTTCCCGCCGGGGCCGGAACAGCCCGCCAAGACGACGAGTAGCAACACGAGTCCAGTCGTCAGGTGTCCGCGGTCCATGTATGTCGCTAACGAGGGTATCCCATATCAGCGTCGTGGGTTTTGGGTCGAAGGAGTCGTCGCTCCGCTCGTCACCGTCGTTCCTCGCAGAAGCGGGCCGGGAGGGAGTTGAACCACGCGAACGCCTCGTTACCACTCGGCGTTCTCTCGTTCAACGCCCACCACGGGTCGTTCGAAACCGCTCGCTGTCGCTCGCGGATTTCTTACGGGCCGGGAGGGAGTTGAACCCCCGACCGACGGATTAAGAGTCCGTCGCTCTACCTGACTGAGCTACCGGCCCTCGCCTTTCGCTACCGGAGGGCTACTAAAAGGCGTTTCCCTTCGGGGCGGAGGGGTCGAAGGGACGCCGTTAAGTGTGACGGCAGGAATATTCAGGACATATGAGTAAGGCGGCTACGGTCTCGACAATGTCGTCGTACGCGATTCTCGGGTGCGGGAGCGTCGGGCACGCTGTCGCCGAGGAGCTCGCGGACGAGGGCAAGAACGTGCTCATCCTCGACCGAGACGAGAGCCGGGTCGAGGCGCTGCGCGATCAGGACCTCAACGCGCGCCAGACCGACATCCGCGACGACGAGGTGGCGGACCTGGTCGCCGACCGCGAGGTGCTTCTCATCCTCGCGTCCGACGTGGAGGCGAACAAGGCGGCGGTATCGACGATTCGAGAGCGTGGCGGCGACCAGTTCATCATCGTACGTGCGTCCGACCCCGTCTCGGAGGACGAACTCACCGAAGCGGGCGCGGACGTCGTCATCAACCCGTCGCAGGTCATCGCGGAGTCGGCGCTTCGAGCCCTGGAGACGGGCGAACTCGAATACAAGGCCCAGCAACTCGCCGACCTACTCCGCACCGGCGGCGAGGGCGGACTCGCCATCCTCACACACGACAACCCGGACCCCGACTCCATCGCCAGCGCGGTGGCGCTACAGGCCATCGCCGAGGCCCACGACGTCGACGCGGACATCCTCTATCACGGCGATATCGGCCATCAGGAGAACCGCGCGTTCGTGAACCTTCTCGGCATCGAACTCCTACCGCTGACGGAGGTGGCGTCGCTCGACGACTACGGACTCGTCGCCCTCGTCGACCACATGAAGTCGGGGGACATCGGCCTCGAAACCGGCGTCGACGTCTTCATCGACCACTACGAACCGGAGTCGGACTACGACGCCGACTTCATGGACGTCCGCCCCAACGTCTCCTCGACGTCGACGATTCTCACGAAGTACATCCAGGAGTTCAACCTCTCGCCGGACGAAGCCGTCGCGACGGCGCTCCTGTACGGCATTCGCGCCGAGACACTGGATTTCAAGCGCGACACGACGCCCGCGGACCTGACGGCCGCGGCGTATCTCTACCCCTTCGCCAACCACGACACGCTGGAGCAGGTGGAGTCGCCGTCGATGTCGCCGGAGACGCTCGACGTCCTCGCCGAGGCCATCCAGAACCGGCAGGTGCAGGGGAGTCACCTCGTCTCGAACGCGGGCTTCATCCGTGACCGGGACGCCCTCGCCCAGGCCGCCCAACACCTCCTCAACCTAGAGGGCATCACGACCACCGCCGTGTTCGGCATCGCCGACGACACCATCTACCTCGCGGCGCGTTCGAAGGACATCCGCATCAATATCGGGAACGTCCTCGAAGACGCCTACGGCGGTATCGGGGAGACGGGTGGGCACTCGACGCAGGGGAGCGTCGAGATTCCGCTCGGTCTCTTCACGGGCATCGAGGCGAGCGAGGACAACCGCGATACGCTCCTCTCGCTGGCCGAGGAAGCGGTGCGGAAGAAACTGTTCGACGCGATGGGTGTCGAGAGCGCGTCAGAGTCCGGAAACGGCAGTTAAGCGATGACTTCCTCGTCCTCGCCGTCGTCTTCGAGTCGTTCGACCACGTCGTTGATGAGAATCACGTCGCCGACGGCACGAACCCACCGGTACGGAATCATCACGCCCTTGCCGGACTCGATGCGCCCGGCGAACAGTTCCTGACTCAGTTCGCCGAGCGCGAGCCCGGTGACCGTCTGCTGACTCAGGTCGAGACGAACGTCCTCGACTTCGCCGACGAAGACCCCGTTGTTCGAATACACCTCGCGCCCGACGAGCGTCGTAATCTCCTGTGGCGTACCGTCCATACGAACCACCTGTTCGCCGCGGGTCTTAATAGTTCGCGGAAGGGGGCGACGCGACACACCCGGCCCGGCCGTTCGTATCTGTTTAAGTTAGCGACGGACGAGTAGCGCGTATGGAAGACGCCGTCGCGGAACTCCGATATCTCACACAGTCCGACAACCGAGCCGAGGCGCTCGGTATCGTCGCAGACGACGAACCCGTCGACCGCTCGGCGCTGGAGTCACGACTCGACGCGTCACACCGGACGGTCGTCCGCGTCGTCAACTCCCTCGAAGAGCGGGGCTACCTCCGACAGGCCGACCGCGAACTCCGACTCACGCCCTTCGGCGCAGGTATCGCGACGCGGTTCGATGACGCGCTCGACCGGACGGCGGCGGCAGTCGAGTTCGAGACGCTCCTTCGGAACGGCCCGCCCGTCTTCCGTGACCTGCCCATCGACGCGCTGTCTGGCGCCGAGCTCCTCGTCGCATCGAGTGCGGACCCATTCAGCATCCTCGACCGCGTGCTCTCGCTCCGGGCGGAGTCGACGTACATCCGGGAGGTGGCCCCGGCGGTCCAACAGGAGAGCATCGACCAACTGGCCTCTCGGATTCGGCGCGGTGAGGAGTTCGACGTGGAGACGGTCATCTCCGAACGAGCGAGCGAACGGGCGAGTGAACGGATCGACTACCGCGAGGGCCACGAGACCACCATCGAGTCGGATTCGGTCGATATCTACGTCCATCCGAAGCCAATCTCGTTTTTCGTGGGCGTCATGGACGACACCGCGGCGTTCGGCGCCTCGAAGGACGGCCAACCGCACGCGCTCGCGGTGTCGACGGACCCGGAGCTACGGACGGCCGCCGAGTCGATATTCGAGCGGTATCGCGACGAGTCGACGCACAAGACGACGGTCTGAAGCGACCGAGCGGAGACGACAGGGGTTGTCGTCGCGTTACGGACTGACAATTTGTACCCTCGGCCGAATCGTGGCGTGCGGCGAGACTCGTCGTGGGGGAGGCGAGGTTGCCGCACGCAGGGGGAAATCGGAGTCTGACGGCACGACGGATGCGACCGCTTACGGCGCGACGAGTTCCACCGGGTGCGTCGTGGGCCGCGAGAGCAGGGCGTCGAGTTGCTCCAGACAGGAGGTACCGCTGGCGACGACCGTCCGGTCACGGGCTTCCGGCGTCGAGAACTGCTCGGCGAGGTCGTCGCCCACGTCCATGCTCAGTTCGTAGTAGGTGTCCTTGTAACCGAACGACCCGGCCATGCCACAGCACTCCACGTCGGAGGTGATGACGTCGTAGTCGAGGTCTTCGAGCACCGCGACGGTGTGGGCTTCGAGGCCGAGCGTGCGCTGCTGGCAATGGGCGTGGTACGCGACTTCCTCGCCCGAGCCACCGCGGAGCGCGCCGGCGTCGGCGCCGTTCTCCAACAGGCCGTAGACGTACTCCATGATCTCGTAGGAATTGTCGCGCAGGCGCTCGGCGGACCTCTCGGAGAGGAACCGCTCGTACTCGTTCTCGAACATGGCGATGTCGGAGGGTTCGATGACGACCACGTCGCGCCCGGCGTCGAGGTGTTCGGCGAGGCTGCCGTAGACGTCGTGGGCGTGGTCTTCGGCAGTGGCGATCATCCCCTGTGAGAGGGGCGCGCGACCGCTCGACCGGACCGACGGAATCCGGACCGAGACGCCGAGAGCTTCGAGCACCCGGACGGCGGCTTTCCCGCGTTCGACCTGCACGTGGTTGGTGTACACGTCGGGGTAGAGCACGACCTCTCGGGTCGGGTCGGAGACGGTGGCGACGCGGTTCTCGAACCACTCGACGAGCGTCTCGCGCTGGAACTCGGGGAGGTCGCGGCGCGCGTCGACGCCCGCGACGCGTTCGAGCGCCCACCGGGCGGGTGCGGCGTCGGCGAGCCAGTTGGAGACCGGCGCGGTCGCACTCCCGAGTTTCGCGAGCGTCTCGAAGTTACCGAACAGGCGCTTGCCGAGGTCGAGACCACCGGGTTCCTCGTCGGGCGTCAGTCCCTCGACGAGGTGGTCGACGCCGTCGGGTTCCTCGCCGCGGTTGATTCGGTCGCGGACGACCGTGTTTATCCACGGGATGTCGATTTTGGTCGGGCAGCCGTTCACACAGCGCGAACAGCCGGTACAGAAGTCGTTGAACTCGGCGGCGGTGTCGAGGCCCTCGATGCCCGCTTCCCATCCGGTGCCGATGCCGCCAGAGTAGGTCTCGCCGCCGAAGCCGTGGCCGCCGATGTGCTGGAAGTTGGCACAGGAGTTCGAACACTGACCACACCGGATGCAGTAGAGCGTCTCGCGGAGTTGGTCGTCCTCGCGCATCGCCATCCGACCGTTGTCGACGAGGACAAGGTGGAACTCGCGGTCCGAGTCGAGCTCCGAGAGGGGCGTCTCGTCGTCGTCGAAGTCGATGGAGGGAGAGTCGACGGGCGGGGTGAGCATGGAGACGTAGGCGGTGAGGTCCTGCCCCGTCCCAGAGCGTGCGAGGAGTTCGAGGAACGGCGAGAGGTCGTCGGTCGAGGGGATAATCTTCTCGACGCCGGCGACTGCGACGTGGGTGTCGGGCGTGACCGCACACTTCCGGGCGTTGCCCTCGCTGGTGACGAGTGCCATCGTCCCGCTGTCGGCGGTGATGAAGTTGGCGCCGGTCATGCCGATGTCGGCGTCGCGGATGCGCGCGCCCAGTTTCTCGCGGGCGAACATGGTGAGTTCGCTCGCCGTCTTCGGCGGGTCCTCGGGGTCGAACACCTCTTGGAACAGTTCGGCGATGCTCTCGCGGGACCGGTGGATGGCGGGTGCGATGAGATGTGACGGGGATTCGTCGGCGAGCTGGACGACCCACTCGCCGAGGTCGGTCTCGACCACGTCGACGCCGTCGGCTTCGAGGGCGTCGTTGACCTCCAGTTCCTCGGTGGTCATCGACTTGCTCTTGACGACGCTGTCGGCGTCTTTGTCGGCCGCCAGGTCGCGGATGTAGCGGTTCGCATCCTCGGCGTCGTCGGCGATGTAGAGAGTGCCGCCGTTGTCCTCGACGCTCTCGCGCAACTCGTCGACGAGTTCGGGGAGGCGGTCGATGGCGTCCTCTTTGATCTCGCGGGCGCGCGTGCGAAGTTCCTCGTAGTTCTCCAGGTCGGCGACGGCCTCCTGTCGCTTCCGGTTGAACCCCTTGGTGTTCTCCTCGATGGCGGGGCCTTCGGTCGCCATGAGTCGCCGAATCTCGGCGGCGCGGTCACCCTTACTCATCGAGCATCACCACGTGGACCGCCTTCGGGCCGTGCGCTCCGAGGACGAGGTCACCCATGTCGGCGGTGGCGCTCGGCCCGGTGGCGACGATGGCGCTCAGGTCGTCGTCGCGAGCGGCGTCCCCGAATCGGTCGAGCGCGGACGGCAGGTCGGGCAGGATATCGTCCGCGTGGACGACGGGGACGTGGAGTTCGGGATAGAGGCTGACGAGTTCGGCGCCCGAGTCAGTAGAGGGCAGGACGACGCTGCCGTAGTTGGCGATGCCGTAGGAGGCGGGCGTCACACCCGTCGTCGCCCGTTCGACGGCCGCGGGCGTTGGGTCCACGGTCACGCTGTCGGGGTAGTCGACGTCGAAGGGGAGGGGGACGCCGACGGCGGGGTCGCGGACGATATCGTCGAGCGTCGCGGCGAAATCGTCGACCGTCGTCCGGGTGAGTTCGACATCGAGGGCCGCGAGGGACTCCTCGAACGCCGAGAGCGTCGGGTTCGTGGTCGTCGTTGCCATACCCTAATCGACGTGTTGAGGCGGCTTTGTAGCTTCGGTCCGCGCTCGCACGTGTCAGGCATC
This sequence comes from Haloplanus vescus, assembly GCF_900107665.1. Lineage (NCBI taxonomy): Archaea > Methanobacteriati > Methanobacteriota > Halobacteria > Halobacteriales > Haloferacaceae > Haloplanus > Haloplanus vescus. The sequence goes on along the minus strand of NZ_FNQT01000002.1, from coordinate 130,877 downwards.
GCACGACGTGGCCCCGGTCCTGACCACCGACAAAGGGTAAAACACCCAATCTGTTAATCGAGCGCACTCAGGGCGTCGACGGTGCCCGATGCGGTCCGCTTGGCGCGGACGGAGCGGACGACGGCGTAGCCTTGGACGAGCGCGTAGCCGATCCAGATGACGTACCCCCCGGGCGCGCTCCCGGCGACGGTGACCGCCGTGTCGAGGGCATCGAGACCGACCATCGTGGCTGTCTCGCCGAGTAAGAGGACGCTGAAGAACCCGTAGAAACCCGCTGCCCACCACATGGCGACGACGCGACCCCAACTTGGCTGGAGGTGTTCGGGCAGGCGTTCGGTGTTGACCAAGAGCGTCAGGATGGTGTAGGGCCACATCATCATCCCGGAGAGGGCGGCACCGACGACGAGCAAGAAGAAGGGGCCTTGGGTGCCGAGTGGCGTGGTGAACAGGACGATGATGACGACGCCCCAGAGCGTGAAGGCGGTGAGCAGCCACCAGAACAGTCGGGAGAGGTCCCAGCCGGCGTCGCGGGCGAACGTCTCGTAGATGGCGTCGGCGGAGTTCCGGACGAAAGACTCGACGATGGCATACTCGGTGGTGAACAGCGCGACGAAGAGGAGGACGAACACGAGGACGCCACCCAAGCCGCCGAGCGCAGGAGCGATTTCACCGAGCCACATTTCGAGGGCGTTCGTCGACGTGCCCGGTGCGTGGCGGTGGGCGACGGCCATGAGCACCGTCGCGACGCCGAGGAGGCCGACGACGAAGGTGAGGAAGTGCTCGGCCCGGGTGACGCGCCACCAGCCACGCCACCGTTTCAGGTTCAGTCGCGTCGGGCGGAAGGTGAAGCCATCAGGGCGGATGGGTTCGGGGTCGTCCCCGCTCAGCGGGTTGCGGACGCGGCCCTGATAGTTGCCCATGCCGTACCCCTTCTCGCGCACCCAGAGACTCTGCGAAAGATTCAGATACCCACCGGCGCCAGCGAACGCGAGGCCGCCAAGGAAGACGGCTACGTCCATCTGCGCCGGGAGCGTCCCGATACCGGCGACGGCCGTTGGGATGGAGTCGAGTTCGAGGATAGCACCGCTGACGACGGCGAGGGAGAGGGCAGTCACGAGGGCAACGAGGAGGAGGCCGACCTGCACCGCCTCAACCGCGTTGTACGCGACTGACGATACCTGGTACGAGAGCCAGACGACGAGGAGGAGGCCGACAGCGAGGGGCTTCCACGCGGGAAGACCGAGGAGCGTCGACCCCGCGAGGCCGGCCGCGGTGGCGACGACCTGTGCGGCGCCGGCGGCCCAGCCGGGCCACCCGAGACTCAGGAGGCCGGCGAGGAGGAACGCCCACGGCCACGCGCGATGAACTCGAACGTAGGAGCGGAAGACGCTCTCGCCGGTGGCGAGCGTCCACCGCTGGAGTTCGGTGTTGACGACGAACTGGGTGAGGATGCCGACGACGAACGCCCAGTAGAGGCCCCAGCCGTGACGCGCGATGAGTCCGGGCCAGAACAGCGTCTCGCCGCTCCCGAGCGAGGCACCGAGCATGATGGCGCTCGGGCCGACAACGTCCCTGAGGCGGGGGACGCGGGGGAGTTCTGCCAGCCGGAAGGCACCACCAGAGCCTCGGTCGGGGTAGTCGTCGGTCTCTGGCGCGCGGTCGAGGTCGTCGTACGGGAGCGGGCAGTACCACGTCCCGCGGTACTGGCGCCCCTCGACTTCGGACGCGTACACGGGGCCGTCGTCGCCGTCGTCGGGCGGGGCGTCGGTCGCGTCCTCAGCCACGGTTGGAACCGTCGGGGAGAGGTCGGTAGTCGCGCTGTCTCGACCGCACGGACATGTGCTGGCAAACTACTCGGAGTACAGCTGAAAAAACCACCCGATCAATCACCCCCGAGGAAGTGCCAGAGGTGGCCGCGCTCGGCTGGCGGGTCGACGCCGGGGAGGTCCTTCAGCGCCGGATGCAGCGCGTTCCACCACGCTTCGGGGGACTCGTACCCCGCCGGATGGTCGTGATAGACGTCGCGCAGGAAATCGGCCTTCTTCGCCTCGGGGTTAGCCGCGAGGTAGTCGTAGGCGGCCGATAGCGCCTCACGCCGCGCCTCGAGCGTTGGTCCACTCCCCGGGAGGCTCGCATCCTGAATGGCGTTCGTGACCGGAAGCGGACGCTCGTCGGTCCGAGACTCCGGGCCGCGCGGCATCGGGACCCACCAGACGCGACTCCGCGCGCCGACCTTCCGGGTCTCCAACGTCCCGCGGTCGACCAGCGTCGAGAGTTTGTTGTGGGCGGTCCGCCGCGAACAGTCCAGCGCGTCCATCACGTCGCCCGCGGTGAGTGGGCGAGCCATGTCCTCTCGGTCGTCGAACACGTCGAGTACGGCCTCGGGTGGGATGCGGTCGGCGTACTGTCCGTCGGTATTCCGCGGTCGTTCGCCCTGTTCACCCATACCATGCGCCATTACACACGACAGTATAAGCCTTTGCACACGAGAGAATGGCCATTCATACGACTGCACTCGCCTCTACAGACGTATGTTCCCGTGAACCGAAACCGTCAGAAAACCCATTCAAAGCCGCTGAAACCGGAGATGTGTCTTCTATACGTGTTAGAATTTCTCCACGAGTCGATGATTATCGACCGAGAACTATAACGAAAAGCGAGGAACGTTAAATATAAACCAAGGGAGTTGGTGGCATGGACCGATGTTCGATCGAATCAAGAATGATCGTGGAATGGGCGCGACCGCCGAGTCGCGCCGGAGGGCAGTATGGCAGCTATAGACATCCTCGTCGCGGTGTTGCCGCTCGTGGCCATCGCGTATCTGATGGTCGGGCGGTTCTGGCCCGCGACGCGAGCGATGCCCATCGCGTGGGTCGTCGCCATCGCGGCCGGCTATGTCGGCTGGGGAATGTCCTTCCAATGGATTGCTGCAGCAACTATTAACGGCTTCATCACGGCTGCGAGCATCCTGTGGATCGTCTTCGGGGCGATCCTGTTGCTCTATACGCTCAAGCGCACTGGCGCGTTCGACGCCATCAGTCAGGGCTTCGCGTCGATCAGCGACGACCGACGCGTGCAGGTCGTCCTGCTCGTCTTCCTGATGGGGTCGTTCATCGAGGGGGCCGCCGGGTTCGGGACGCCGGCAGCCATCGTCGGTCCGCTGCTCGTCGGCCTCGGCTTCCCGCCGCTGGCCGCCGTCGTGGTCGCGCTTACCGGTAACCTGATGGCGATTACGTTCGGCGCCGTCGGGACACCGCTCATTATCGGGATGATCGACATCTTCGAGGACGTCGAAGTCATCTCCTCGGCCGTCGCGGCCCAGGGACTGACCGTGGAAGCGTGGGTCGGCGAAATCGCGGTGTGGGCCGCCTCCTTCCACGTCGTCGTCGGTGCCATCCTCCCGTTCATCGGCGTGGCGATGATGACGCGCTTCTTCGGTGAGGAGCGCTCCATCAAGCCCGCCCTCGAAGTGCTGCCGCTGTGCCTGTTCGCGTGGGCGTCCTTCGCCGCGCCCTACTGGGCGACGGCGTACTTCCTCGGGCCGGAGTTCCCGGGGCTCATCGGCGCCATGGTCGGGCTGTTCATCACGGTCAGTGCACTCAAGGCCGGCTTCTTCCACCCGGACGACGAGTGGGACTTCGGCCCGCAGTCGCAGTGGCCCGAACACTGGGTCGGCGACATCGAACCCGGTGAATCCTCGGACCGAGACACGCAGGTCGCCGCCGACGGCGGGACGGTCCAGACGATGTCCCTGCCGCGAGCGTGGGCGCCCTACGCCCTCGTGGCGATTCTCCTGGTCGTTACTCGCGTCGTCGGTCCGGTGACCTCGTTCCTGCAGTCGACGCTCGTCCTGCAGTGGCAGTCCATCCTCGGCACGTCGCTGTCCGGGTCGCTCGCGGTGCTGTACCTGCCCGGTGCGGTGTTCGTCGCCGTCCACCTCCTCACCATCCCGCTCCACGGGATGTCCACTGAGGAAATCAAGGGCTCGTGGACCGAAACCATCGAGAAGGTGACGCCCGCCGTCATCGCCCTGCTGTTCGCAGTCGCGACGGTCCAGATTATGCTTCAGTCGGGGACCGCCACGAACACCGACGGGATGCTCATCATCCTCTCGGACGCCATGGCGAACCTCGCTGGCGGGGCCTACCCCTTCTTCGCGTCGCTCGTCGGCGCGCTCGGGGCGTTCCTCGCCGGGTCGAACACCGTCTCCGACATCCTGTTCGGGACGTTCCAGTACGGCGTTGCTGACACGATTGGCTTCCCGCACACCATCCTGCTCGGCGCGCAGGCCGTCGGTGGTGCCATCGGGAACCTCATCGCCGTTCACAACGTCGTCGCAGCGCTCGCCGTCGTCGGTCTCGTCGGCGAGGAGGGTCGGGTTATCCGCTACGAACTCATCCCGCTCGCGTACTACGCGACGATGACGGGTATCCTGACGCTCCTGTTCGGGTACGTCCTCTTCCCCGGCGTGTTCTAGACCTGCGGGTCTAGTCCACGCATTTTATGCGGCCATGCGCTAAGTGGCCGCCAATGGCAACGAGAGGCGACCCCGCGGACGATCCGTCGCAGGCGGGCGATTACGACTACCGAAGTGACGACGTCGACCGACCCGGAATGGTCGACGACCTCGACCGCCTGATCGACGGTGACGTGCGGTTCGACGACTATTCTCGCCAACTGTACGCGACCGACGCGAGTGCCTACGAGATGACGCCCATCGGCGTCGTCATCCCCGCGTCGACGGCCGACGTGGCCGCCGTCGTCGAGTACTGCGCCGAGCGCGAGATACCCGTCCTCCCACGCGGCGGCGGGACGAGTCTCGCCGGCCAGACCGTCAACGAGGCGGTCGTCCTCGACTTCTCGAAGGAGATGACCGACGTGGTGGAGACCGACCCCGAGTCTCGGCGCGCCCGCGCCCAACCCGGCGTGAAACTCGAGGACCTCAACGCCGAACTCGCCCCGCACGGGCTGAAATTCGCACCCGACCCCGCGTGGGGCGACAAGAGCGTCCTCGGCGGTGCCATCGGCAACAACTCGACCGGGTCACACTCCCTGAAGTACGGCAAGACCGACGCCTACGTCGAAGAGGTCGAAGTCGTCCTCGCGGACGGGACGGTGACGACGTTCGGCGAGGTGAGTCTCGACGAACTCCGCGCCGAGGCCGACCCGGACGGCGACCTGGAAGAACGCTTCTACGCCGAAGTGAACCGCATCGTCGAGGAAGACGCCGACGAGGTTCGCGAGCAGTATCCCGACCTGAAGCGCAACGTCTCGGGGTACAATCTGGACCGCCTCGTCGACGAGGCGGAGACGGGGTCGGTCAACCTCGCGCGCCTCCTCGCGGGGAGCGAGGGAACGCTCGCGGTCATCACCGAGGCGACCGTCTCGCTCGAACCCGTCCCCGAGACGAAGGCCATCGGCCTCCTGACCTACGACGACCTACTCGACGCGATGGCGGACGTAGCGCCCATCCTCGAACACGACCCCGCCGCAGTCGAGGTGATGGACGACGTGTTGCTCGACCTAGCGCGGGACACGGCAGAGTTCGCGGACGTAGTGGGGATGCTCCCCGAGAACACGGATTCGGTCCTCCTCGTGGAGTTCTACGCCGAGAGCGACGAGGACGGCCGCCAGAAGGTCGCTGACCTCATCGCCGACCGAGTGCCGGACGGTACTGCCGCGGCCGACCCGAGCGAGGGCGCCGCCGACGTGACCGATGCCCCGCCGCGCGCCCGGGCGGCGATGGAGGCCCACGACGCCGAGACGAGGGAGAAGTTCTGGAAGATGCGGAAGGCGGGCCTCCCCATCCTGCTCGGCCGCACGAGCGACGCGAAACACATCGCGTTCATCGAGGACACCGCCATCCCGCCGGAGAACCTCCCCGACTACGTCGCCGACTTCCAGGCGATTCTCGACGACCACGACACCTTCGCGAGTTACTACGCCCACGCCGGGCCGGGCGTCCTCCACATCCGCCCGCTGGTCAACACCAAGACGGTGGAGGGCATCGAGCAGATGGAGTCCATCGCCGACGCCGCAACGGACCTCGTGGTGAAATACAACGGCTCCGTCTCGGGCGAACACGGCGACGGTCGGGCGCGCACCCAGTGGAACCGGAAACTGTACGGCGAGCGCCTCTGGCAGTCGTTCCGCGACCTGAAGAGCGCGGTCGACCCCGACTGGCTCCTGAATCCGGGCAACATCTGTGGCGACGTGGACATGACCGAGAACCTGCGGTTCGATGCCGACTACGACTTCGACGCCGGCTTCGAGTCCGAACTCGACTGGGACAACGAGAACGGCATGCAGGGCATGGTCGAACTCTGTCACGGCTGTGGGGGCTGTCGCGGCCCGCAGGAGACCACCGGCGGCGTCATGTGCCCGACCTACCGCGCGAGTCAGGAGGAGATTACCGCCACCCGCGGTCGAGCGAACCTGCTCCGGCAGGCGATGAGCGGCGACCTCGACCACGAAGCGACGGACGTGGAGTTCATGCACGAGGTGCTCGACCTCTGTATCGGCTGCAAGGGTTGTTCGAAGGACTGCCCGAGCGAAGTCGACCTCGCGAAACTGAAAGCCGAAGTGACCCACGAACACCACCAGCGCCACGGCTCCAGCCTCCGTGACCGCCTGTTCGCGAACATCGACGCGCTGAACGCCGTGGGCTCCGCGCTCGCTCCCCTCTCGAACTGGCTGGCGAAGGTGCCCGGCGCCCGCACGCTCATGGAGAAGACAGTCGGTATCGCGAGCGACCGGTCGCTCCCCGAGTTCCACCGCGAGTCGCTCGTCGACTGGTTCGAGAGTCGAGGCGGTGCGCAGGTGAGCGCCGCAACGGCGGACCGTCGCGTCCTCCTCTTCCCCGACACGTACACGACGTACAACGCGCCGGACGCGGGGAAGGCCGCGGTCCGCGTCCTCGAAGCCGCGAACGTCCACGTCCAGATTCCGGACGACGTGACCGGCAGCGGTCGCCCCCCGTTCTCGAAGGGCTTTCTCGACCAGGCGCGCGACCAAGCGCGGACGAACGTCGACGCCCTCGCGCCCCGCGTCCGCGACGGCTGGGACGTTGTCGTCGTCGAACCGTCCGACGCGGTTATGCTGCAATCCGATTACCGGGACCTGCTCACCGGCGACGACGTGGACGCGGTGGCCGCCAACACCTACGGCGTCATGGAGTATCTCGACTCCTTCCAGCTTGACGAAGCCCTCTCAACCGAGACGCCGGCCGAGACGCTGACCTACCACGGCCACTGCCACCAGAAGTCGACGCGGAAAGACCACCACGCCGTCGGCGTGTTGCGCCGCGCCGGCTACGCGGTCGACCCCCTCGATTCCGGCTGCTGTGGCATGGCCGGCTCCTTCGGCTACGAGGCCGAACACTACTCGATGAGTCAGGCCATCGGCGACGTGCTCTTCGACCAAGTCGAGGAGAGCGACGGCGACCGGGTCGTCGCCCCGGGCGCCTCCTGTCGCACCCAGCTCGGCGACGAGTACGACGAGAAGCCGCCGACGCCGGTCGAAGCACTCGCGGCCGCGCTGGATTAGTCCGGGTCCGCGTCGGCCCACACGCGTTCGTGGAGGGCGCGCGCCCACCGCGTCGCCGCCGGGGCGTCGGTGCCGAGAAAACCCCGCGGAGCCTCGTCGCGAAAGACGACCAGACCCATCGCCGGGCCGTCGGGCGTCTCCGCGAGCACCAGCGTCACGGGCGCGTCGCGGTCGGTGTAGCGCCGGGCGATGCGGCCACGGACGGCCGACGGGTCCCAATCGTCGGCCCGGAGGGCGCTCTGTCGTTCGAAGACGCGTTCGGGGGCGACGAACGTGCCCGACATCCCGTCACGAAGCCGGTCGTGGTAGATGCGCGTGTACCGAGAGAGGACGCGCCCCGTGTACACCGAGACGTGCGTGGCGTCGGCGACGAGGGCGTTGACACACTCGACCGGCCGGTTCGGGGCGTGTGGCCGGGCTTGGACCACGCGTGCACCCTCGAATACGGCCGGGTCGACGTCGAAGCCGAGGTCCACCCCGTCGAACAGGGCGGCGGCCTCGGCGGCTCCGTCGATTCGCCGAGCCTGTCGGTGGTGGGCGTCGAGTGCGGCCTGTCCCGCCGTCGTCAGTCGATACCCCTCGTCGGAGCGCGTCACGAAGCCAGCCGTCGAGAGTTCGCGGAGCGCGCGGTCCGCCGTCGACCGAGAGGCGTCGATGCGCGTCGCGACGTCAGTCGTCGAAGCCGGCCCCGACGCGAGCGCTCGGAGCGTGTCGCCGCGGCGCTCGACGACGGCTGTCGGTCGCTCGCCAGTCATCCCCCTTTTCCACCGTTACCCCAATACATATATTGTAGTTCTCATACTGTGAGCAATCCAGCAGCGGGAAACATGAAGGTATCGGGGGCTGTCTATTTTTGCGCCGGGGTGCCTCTGACAAAACGGGGTCGCGGCGGGGTGCCCGGCCTGCCGCCCGATCCGGTGTTCGACGGCGTGGATTTGCCCGGATTCGCGCCCGCGAACGACCCCGGTTTTCGAGACCATCAGTCCTCCGTGACCGCCCGGTGTGCCGACGTGACGCGCTCGCGGAGTCGGTCGACGTCCTCGTCGGCCGCGAGATGCGAGCGACAGTCGCAGTCCGACGCGCCAAAGCCCGCGACGGGCCCTTGGGGGAGGCGCGCCGCGACGGCGCACTCGACGTCGGCCCCGGGCGCTCTGACTACGTCGACCAGTTCCACGGCCGGATGGCCGGTCAGGTAATCGACGTGCCAGTGACGCACGTCGTGTTCGCCCGCCGCCACTCGGCGGTGGCGGTCGACGCGCGCGAAGCCACCCTGTCCGAGTGCGCTGCCGGTGTAGGCGTACGCGCCCGCCGGAAACGCACGGTCGCCGAGCGCGCCCACCTCGATGGTCACCGGACGGTCCAGCGCGAGGACGAGCGTGTACGTCCCGCCGGTCGAATCGGCCATGCGTCGGCGTCGGGGGCCGGAGCGCAAAACGGTGTCGCGACCGCAATCGGTTTGTCGGCGGCGGGCGGAGCGAGGGCGTGGACGACGCCGTCGACAGACTCCGGGCGAAGGGGGAGGACGGACGCCTCGCCGACTACCGACTCGTGCCCGGCCGCGACCCGACCTACGCCGACGTGGACCTCGAATCGCGGCTAGAGGGTGCGCTCGCGGAGCGAGGGGTCAACCGCCTCTACGACCACCAAGCGACGGCCATCGAGGCCGTCCGCGACGGCGACGACGTGGTGCTCGCGACGCCGACGGCGAGCGGAAAGAGTCTGGCGTACACCGTCCCCGCGTTCGAGCGAGCGATGGACCACGGCGGTCGGACGCTGTATCTCGGCCCGCAGAACGCCCTCATCGCTGACCAGGCCGAGAGCCTGTCGTCGCTCGCGCGTGACCTCGGCTTCGGCAGTCGCGTCTCGGTCGACACCTACACCGGCCGGCGCTCGCAGACGGAGAAACGCGAGGTGCGCGACCGGCGGCCGACGGTCCTGCTGTCGAATCCCGACATGCTCCACTACGGCCTCCTGCCCCACGGCCACCGCCTGTGGGAGTGGCTGTTCTCGTCGCTGGAGTTGGTCGTCGTCGACGAGGTACACGACTACCGGGGCGTCTTCGGCAGTCACGTCGCGCTGGTGTTGCGGCGACTCGCCCGCCTCTGTGAGCGGTTCGGGAGCGACCCGCAGTTCGTCTGCTGTTCGGCCACCATCGGCAACCCGGTCGAACACGCCGCCCGCCTGACCGGGCGCCCCGAATCGGGGTTTACGCTCGTCGATGCGGACGCCAGCGGTCGCGGGCCGCGCCACTGGTTCCTGTGGAATCCACCGGAACACGACGGGAACGAGGGGTCGGGGCGCCGGCGGTCGAGTCACGTCGAGACGAAGCAGCTGTTCACCGACCTCGTGACGCAAGGGTATCAGACGCTGGTGTTCACCCGCGCTCGCCAGACTGCGGAGCGGTACGCGACCCAGAGCGCCGACGGACTCCGGGACCGAGGCGAGCGAGGGATGGCGAGTCAGATAGAGGCGTATCAGGCCTCGCTACGCGACGACCGACGGCGCGAAATCGAAGCCGGACTCCACGACGGCGACGTGCGGGGCGTCTGGAGCACGAGCGCGCTCGAACTCGGCGTCGACGTGGGCGGCCTCGATGCCGTCTTGCTCGACGGCTACCCCGGCACCCGGATGTCGACGTTCCAGCGGGCGGGCCGGGCGGGCCGGGGCACCGACCCCGCGCTCGTCGCCCTCGTCGCCGGCGAGGACCAGCTCGACCAGTATCTCATGAGCGCTCCCGACGACCTGTTCGAGGGCGACCCGGAGCGAGCGACCGTCGACCCGGAGAACGACCACCTGCGCCCGGCACACGTCGCGGCGGCGGCGCGGGAGAACTGGCTGTCGCCCGACGACGACGCCCACTTCGGCGACGGCTTCGCGGACATCGTCACGCGACTGGAGTCCGAGGGGCGACTCGAACGCCGCGACACCGACGACGGGCCACGGTGGACGTACGCGGGCGAACGCAGCCCCCAACAGGAGACAAGTCTTCGAACCGCCGACGACCGAGCGGTCGACCTCTTGGCCGACGGCGAGGTCATCGCGACGCTGGAATTTGGCGACGCCCTCCGAGACGCTCATCCCGGTGCCATCTACCACCACCAGGGCCAGTCCTACGAGGTGACCGACCTCGATTTGGACCGGGACGTGGCCACGCTCCAGTCGACGTGGGCGGACTACTACACGCGCGTCCTGACCGAGAAGTCGATAACGGTCAAGCGCGACCGGGATGCGACGCCGCTCTCGGCGCGGCCCGACACCGAAGTTCGCCTCGCGGACCTGACCGTCACGGAACGGGTGACGGGGTTCGAGCGTCGCGACGCGACGCGGGGGGAGGTGCTGGGAGAGGAGGCGGTGAGTCTCCCCGAAACGTCGCTGACGACGACGGGGCTGTATTTCACCGTCCCGGTGGAGGTAGAGCAAGAGATGCGCGGCATCGGCGACTTCGACGGCGGTATCCACGCGGCCGAACACGGCCTCATCTCGCTGTTCCCGCTCGAACTCCTCTGTGACCGGGCGGACGTTGGCGGCCTGTCGACGCCGTACCACGAACACACCGGCGCGAGCACCGTCTTCGTCTACGACGGCTACCCGGGTGGCGTCGGCCTCGCCCGCGGCGGCTACGAGCGCATCGAACCCCTGCTGGCGCGGACGGGGCGGATGATAGCCGCCTGTGACTGCGCCGAGGGCTGTCCGGCCTGCGTCCAGTCGCCCCACTGCGGGAATGCGAACGACCCCCTCGACCCCGACCCCGCAGTCCACCTCTTGGAGTCGCTGACGGGCGACTGACACGCTCTCGCCGACGAAGAGCGACAGGTACTTTAGGTACGCCTAAAGAGGGGCTGGCATGAAGACGGATGTCTGCGTCATCGTGCCGACGATCAGAGAGTACGAGTGCGTACGCTCGTACGTCGCGAACGCGGAGCGCCACGGGTTCGACACCGACCGACTGGAGTTCGTACTGGTCACCGAAGACCACTGTCCGACCGACGACATGGAAGCGATGCTCGACGAACTGGGCGTCGCCGGCGAAGTGTTCGACGGCGAGCGACGCGAGTCGTGGATGGCCGACCACGGCGTCGGGGAGTACAACCACCTGATTCCGGCGCGGAGCCACGCCCAGACGAGCTTCGGTCTGCTCTATCTGTGGGCCCACGACCACCCGTACGCCGTCTTCATCGACGACGACACCCGCCCCCACGAGGACGTGGACTTCTTCGGGACGCACCTGCGGAACCTGACGGAGACGCAGACGGTCGAGTCCGTCCGCTCCGACGAGAACTGGGTGAACGTGCTCTACCACGAGGCAGAGGAACACGGCCTCTACCCCCGCGGCTACCCGTATTCGGCGATGGACGAGACGGTGGAGACGGACGAGCGACAGGTCGACGACGTGGTGGCGTCTCAGGGCCTGTGGACGAACGTCCCGGACCTCGACGCGGTCCGGATTCTGATGGACGGCGACCTGCAGGGACAGGCCGAGACGCGGCTGACCGCCGACGACTTCGGCCCCGACTTCGTCGCGGAACCCGGCCAGTATCTCACCGTCTGTTCCATGAACCTCGGCTTCCGCCGAGAGGTCGTGCCCGCCTTCTACCAGTGCCCGATGGACGACAACGAGTGGTCGGTCGGCCGGTTCGACGACATCTGGAGCGGCGTGTTCCTCAAGCGTGCGGCGGACGTCCTCGGCAAGGACGTCGTGACCGGCGACCCCCTCTGTCGTCACGACAAGGCGCCGCGCTCGACGTTCGACGACCTGCACAACGAGGTTGCGGGGCTAGAACTCAACGAACACCTCTGGACTATCGTCGACGACGCGGGCGAGGACGCCGATACCTACGCGGACGTGTTCGCGGCGATGGCCGACGCGCTCTGTGCGGCCGACGCCGACTACCGCAACGGCGAGTTCCTCGCCTACGTCGGCGAACACATGCACGACTGGCTGGACTGCCTCGACGAACTCCAGTCGGTCGAGCGAGCCGTTCCCGCCGACGACTGAATCGCCGGAAGACCGGCGTGTCGCCGCGCCGTTCGGCACCACGCTGATACGCAATCGCGACAACTGTTTTCACCAGCACTCGCAGTTCCTCACGAACGTCCACGAGACATCGAATCGGCAAGTATAAGTGATTTAGGCGTGCCTAAACAACCTATGGACGACGATAGTTCGTCACTTCTTCGACGGCGACGGTTTCTCGCGACTGGTGCCGCCGCAGCGCTCGGCGGTTTCGCGGGCTGTAACGGGCTTCCCGGCGGGAGCGGTGGCGGCGGCGAGAGCGGCGAGGGGTCCAGCGCCGTGACGATGAGTTCCTTCCGCGGTTCCGGACCGCTCGTCGAGGGCCGGCCGTCGCTGAGCGGGACGAGCATCTCGGACCTGCCCGACCTCTCGGGGTCGCTGACGGTGTACCTCGGCGGTGGGGAAGGCGGGCTGTACCGCGACCTGCTGACGCTGTTCTCGGACATCTACCCCGACTTCGACGTTCGTCCGCGCGAGGGCGGCACAGCACAGTTGGCGAACACCATCGTCGAGGAGGGCGACAACAGCCCGGCCGACGTGTTCTGGGCCGTCGACGCCGGGTCGCTCGGCTCCGTCGCCGAGGCCGACATGGCCGCGACGCTCTCCTCCTCCGTCGTCGAGGACGTCCCCGACGAGTTCCACCCCACGGACCAGTGGGTCGGCACCGCGGGCCGAGCGCGCAGCGTTCCGTACAACACGAACGCGCTGAGCGCCGACCAGATTCCGGATACGGTCATGGACTTCCCGGACACGCCCGCGCTCGAAGGCGCGATGGGTTGGGGGCCGACCTACGGCGCCTTCCAGTCGTTCGTCACGGCGATGCGACTCATCGAGGGCGAGTCCGCGACCCGTGAGTGGTTGCAGGGCATGCTCGATTCGGGCGTGAGCGAATACCCCGACGAGTTCCTCACCTCCAACGCCGTCGCCAACGGCGAAATCAGCGCCGGCTTCGCGAATCACTACTACGCGCTCCGCGTGCGTTCGGCCCGTTCGAACGCCCCGCTTGACCTGGCCTTCACCAGCGGCGACGCGGGCGCCCTGATCAACGTCGCCGGCGCGGCAGTGGTGCAGGGGACCGACCAGCAGGAACTCGCCGAGAACTTCATCCACCACCTGCTCACGGTCGAAGCCCAGGAGTTCTTCGCCACCCGGACGTTCGCCTACCCGATGATTCCGGGCGTACCGCCGGTCGGCGGGCTTCCGAGCATCGACGAACTGAACCCGCCGTCGCTCGACCTGCAGGAGCTGTCGAACGTCCAGCCGACGCTTGACCTCATGCGGGACGTGGGCGTCCTCTAATCGGCATGGAACGTGGCGATTCCGGCGTGTGGCGGCTGATCGACGGCCTGCGGGAGGCGCTCGATTCACCGACCGGCGACGACTCCCATCCGGTCGTCGTGGCCGCAGCGGTGCTCGTCGCAGTCGCCGTCGTCTCGCCACTGCTGTGGATTTTCCTCCGCGCCGCCGACGTTGGGCTAGCCGAGGCGTGGTCGATTCTCGTCGCGCCGTCGACGATAGAGGTGTTCGTGAACAGCCTCGCGCTCGTGGCGTCGGTGACGCTCGTCTCCGTCGTCCTCGGGGTGCCACTCGCCGTGTTGACCGTGTTGACAGACCTGCCCTTTCGGCGGTTCTGGACCATCGTGCTGTCGCTTCCGCTCGTGGTGCCGAGCTATCTCGGCGCGTTCGCGTTCGTCTCGGCGTTCGGTCCACACGGGACGCTCGCGGAGCTGCTGTCGCCGCTCGGCATCACGATTCCGACCATCTACGGGTTCGAGGGGGCGACGCTCGTCCTCGCGCTTTTCGTCTACCCCTACGTCTTCCTGACGACCCGGGCGTCGCTGGTGTCGTTCGACGCCCGACAGCTCGAAGCGGCGCAGACGCTCAACCACGGCTTCCGGTCGGCGTTCCGGCGGGTCGTCCTCCCCCAGATTGCGCCGGGGATGACTGCGGGGGCGCTGCTCGTCGCCTTCTACGCCCTTTCGGACTTCGGGACGCCGGCCATCATGCACTTCGACACCTTCACGCGTGTCATCTACGTCCAGTACAACAACTTCGGACGCGGGACGGCGTCGCTGCTCTCGATTCAACTGCTCGGCGTGACGGCGCTGGTGTTGCTCCTCGAATCGCGACTCGGCGGCGACGGCGCAGGCTACGGCGGCGGCGTGGCTGGCTCCGATACGCCCGTCGCGTCGCTCGGGTGGCTGACGGTGCCGGCGCTGGCGTTCTGTGCGCTCGTCGCGACGCTGACGCTCGTGGTACCCGTCGCCATCTTCGGCATGTGGCTCCTGCGGAGCGGCCCGGGCTACGTCGGCGGCGGGTTCGCGTTCGAGTGGGCCTTCGCGATGAACTCCGTCTACGTCGCCGCCATCGCCGCGGTGGTGACGGGGCTGGCCGCACTTCCCATCGCCTACGTCTCCGCTCGCTCCGGGTCGCGAGTCGCCCGCCTGCTGGAGCGTTCGACGTACGTCGGCTACGCGGTGCCGGGTATCGTCCTCGCGCTCTCGCTGGTGTTTCTCGGCGCCAACTACCTCCCCTGGCTCTACCAGACGCTCCCGCTCTTGGTGTTCGCGTACGTCGTCCGCTTCCTGCCGCAGGCGGTGGGCGCGACACGGTCGTCGGTGTTGCAGGTGGACGCCGACTTGCTCGGCGCTGCCCGGACGCTCGGCGAGTCTCCGAGCGGCGCGTTCCGGCGCGTGACGCTGCCGCTCATCGCGCCAGGCCTCGTCGCCGGGGCCGCGCTCGTCTTCCTGACGACGATGAAAGAACTGCCGGCGACGCTCATCCTGCATCCGACGGGCTTTACAACTCTCGTGACGTACATCTGGCGTGTGCAAGAAGCAGGGTACTACGGACGCGCTGCACTCCCCGCGCTCGTCTTAGTCGTCGTCTCTGCGCTCTCGATGATTCTGCTCTTGCGACAGGAGGGAACCAATGCATAACGACTCAGTAGCCGCAGTTCGCCGCGAGTACGAGGTGGAAGAACCAGCATCTGACACGGCGACGATGCTGCAACTCGACGGCGTGACGAAACGCTACGGCCCAGAGACGGCGGTTGAAGACATCGACCTGACGGTGCGTGACGGCGAATTCCTCACGCTCTTGGGGCCGTCCGGATGCGGCAAGACCACGACCCTCCGCATGATTGCGGGGCTGGAGATGCCCACCAACGGCCGCGTTAGCGTCGACGACGACGTGGTCGCCGCCGACGGCGACGGCGTCGCCCCCGAGGAACGAGACGTGGGCATGGTGTTTCAGGAGTTCGCGCTCTTCCCCCACCTGACCGTCGCCGAGAACGTCGGTTTCGGCATCGACGACTGGGACGCCGACGAACGCGAACAGCGAGTGACCGACCTGCTTGAACTCGTCGGCCTCGGCGACTTCGCGGACCGCTCTCCCGACAATCTCTCCGGCGGCCAGCGCCAGCGCGTCGCCCTCGCGCGCTCGCTGGCGCCCGAACCCGACGTCCTCCTCCTCGACGAACCGTTCGCCAACCTCGACGTCCGCCTCCGGGAGCGGATGCGCGAGGAGGTCCGCCGCATCATCAAGGAGACGGACGTGACCGCCGTCTCCGTCACCCACGACCAAGAGGAAGCGCTCTCCATCTCCGACCGCGTCGCGGTCATGAGCAACGGGCACATCGAACAGGTGGGTCGTCCCGAAACCGTCTTCGAACACCCGAAATCTCGCTTCGTCGCCGACTTCCTCGGCCAAGCGAGTTTCCTCGGCGGCCGGCTGGCACGCAACAAAATCGAGACGGGCATCGGGACGCTCTCCGCCGATATGCTTCAGGGACTGTCGGACGAGTACGACGGGGCTCGACTCGACGTCCTCGTCCGCCCCGACGACCTGCGGGCGACGCCGTGTGACGAGGAGATGCAGACCGGCAACGGCACGCTGGTCGGACGCCAGTACACCGGCCCCTCCTTCGTCTACGGCGTCGAACTCGACAGCGGCGAAGTCGTCCACTGCGAACACAACCACGCGACGAATCACGAACTCGGGGAGCGGGTGACCGTCGACCTGGTCGCCGACCACAAGCTCGCGTGGTATCCGGCGGAATGAGCGGTCGGCCCGGTCGACACACCGAACGCGCGTACCGACTGGCCGCCCTCGCTCTCGCACTCGGCGCCGGCGTCGCCGTCTTCCTCGTCGCCACCCGCCTCTTTCCGCACCACAGCCTCAACCACGACGAGGGCGTCTACCTCCAGCAAGCGGCGATGCTCCTCGAGGGACAACTGTTCGTGCACCCGCCGGTCCCCGAGGCGTTCCGGCCGTGGTTTTTCGTCGAGACGGCCGGCGGCGCGCTCTACCCGAAATACGCCCCCGTGGCGGCGGCGATGTTCGCCGTGGGAGAGCTCCTCGGCGTCCCGCGACTCGCCCTCGCCGGCATCGCCGCTGGCAACGTCGCGCTCACGTACACACTCGTCGCCGAGGTGTTCGACCGACGACGCGGCATCCTCGCGGCCGTGTTGCTGTCGGCGTCCCCGCTCTTTCTCATCAACTCGGCGGCGTTTCTCCCCTACGCCCCGACGACGCTCCTGAACCTCACGTTCGCCGTGGCGTACGTGAAGAGTCGGCAGACGGGAAGCGTGCGACTGGCGGCCGTCGCGGGCGCCGCCGTCGGCCTCGCCTTCTTCTCGCGGCCCTACACGGCCGTCCTGTTCGCGGCGCCCTTTGTCGCACACGCCCTCTGGACGCTTCGCGGACTGGACCGCGAGACGGTGGGCTGTCAGGCGACCACCGCGGCACTCGGCCTCGCCGGCGTCGGCGTCGCACTCGGCTACAACGCCGTCGTGACCGGGTCGCCGGTCGTCTTCCCCTACGAGGCGTTCGCGCCGCAGGACGGCCTCGGCTTCGGCCACCGGCAGATTCTCGCCCACGAGGAGCAGTACACGCCCGAACTGGCGGTGCGGGCGAACGCGCACGTCCTCGCGCTCCTGTTCGGGGAGTGGGTCGTCGCCGGCCCCGTCGGGACGCTCTTGGCCGCCGTCGGCGTCGGCGCCGTGTGTCGGCGCGCGTATCGAGAGCGAACCGGCGACTGGCGCCAACTCGCGCTCGCCGGCCTGTTCGTCACCGTCGCCGTCGGCAACGTCTACTTCTGGGGGAACCTGAACGTCCTCGGCGAACTGGGCGAGGCGGGCGACGGCCTGGTGGCGTTTCTCGGCCCGTACTACCACTTCGACCTGCTCGTCCCGACGGCGGCGTTCGCGGCGCACGGCGTCGTCCTCGTGAGCGAGCGAGTGCGCCGAGGGCTGGCGACGCGAGTGCCAGACACCGAGCGACGGCGGCGGGTCGGCGTCGCCCTCGCGGTGGTGGGCGTCCTCGTCGTCGCCGCGCCGGCGGGCGTCGTCCTCACGGACCCCGTCCAGCGCAACGCCGACGTGACCGGCACCTACGACCAAGCGTACGAGCCAGTCGACGAGGTGGAGTCGGGGGCACTCGTCTTCCTGCCGACGCCGTACGGCGACTGGCTGAACCACCCGTTCCAGCAGTTGCGAAACGACCCCGACTTCGACGGCGACGTGGTGTACGCCATCAGCGAACGGCAGTTCGAGGTTGTCGACGCGTATCCGAACCGGAGCCTGTACCGCTACACCTACCGCGGCGTGTGGGCGCCGCCGACGGGCGACGCGGTGACGCCCCGGATGCAGCCAGTCGACCACGTCGCCGGCGAGCGGGTGGTGTTGGACCTGAATCTGGACATTCCGTCCGGCGTCGAACGCGTCTCGATTCGGCTCGCGTCGGAGGGCGGTGAGACGTACTACGTCACGAACGGGACGCCGGAGACGGCCTCGATGTCGCTCGTCGTCGACGACGGGCGCGCGAGAGTGCGCGGGGTGACCCCTGTCTCGGAGAACGCCACGGTATCGGTCGACGACCGGGACGAACTGCTCTTGGTGGCGTTCGCCGACTACGGCGTTGGCAACGGCTTCAGCTACCGCGCCGAACTCCCGACGGCGACGGAGAGCGGGCAGACGCGGGCGCTGACGCCGTATCTCGAACGCTGTGAGCGCCCGCTCCGCTGCGGTGGCGAAGCCGCGTACATTCCGGACGCGCAGAATCGCACCGGCATCACGCACGACTTGCGCGCGACCAACGAGACGGCGAACGCGACGGCCCGATCCTCAGAGTAGCGTCAGTCGCGTCGTGAAAAACGAGTCGAGGGCGTCCAAGAGTGCCTCGCGGGGTGGGCCGCTGGCGTCGACTGCCGCGCGGGCGACGGTCGACCAGTCCAAATCGTCGAGGACGGTCCGCTCGCCGAGGAGGACGAGTCGGTCGGGGTCGCGTCGCGCCAGTACCTCCCGGCAGTCGTCGAGGTGGGTCGCGACCTGTTCGTCGCGTCGCCGCTCGAATCGCGACTGCGAGAAGCCGCCCTTGGAGTGGCTGGCCTTGACGTCCGTCTCGACTGTCTCGATATCGGTCAGACTGCCGTCCTCGATAACGCCGATGGCGAAGCGGTCCGAGCGCACCAGCGCGACCGAGAGGCCGTCCGGCGGGTGAAACCAGTCGTCGTCGACCCGGAAGCCGTCGGCCCACTCGACGAACGGGTCGGGGGCGAGCGGCGGGGCGAGGGCGACGCTCACGAGTCGCGCGTCGTCGATACAGACCAGACAGGGAGCGGCGCGGTCGACGAGCGTCGCCCGGTCGCCGAGACAGTCTTCGACCGCCTCGGGCACGTCGTCGTCGACCATCGCCGTCAGCGCCCCTTCGGGGTCTGTCTCGACACTTCGCAGGCGCGAGAGGACCTCGTCGAGGCGTTCACCGCGGAGCGTCTCGGTGTCGCGGGGCGCGAGGTCGGCTCCCTCGCGCTCCTCGTCGAGACGGCCTTCGAGATCGGCAATGCGGTCTTCGAGGCGGTTGACCCGCTCTTCGGCCTCCTGTCTGGCGGTGACGGCGGTCGAACGGCGCTCGCTCTCCGCGTCGAGGCGGCGTCCGAGGTGGCGCTTTTCCTCTTCTAGTTCCTCGATGCGCGCCTTGAGTTCGGCGCGTCCGAGCAACGAATCGAGCATACGCCCCCGACGAGGCCCGGCGCCTTCTACCCTGCGGCGGTCAGACGGCCTCGGGGGCGCGCCCCTCGTCGTACCCCGCGTACCGAAGGAGCTCGGCGGCGCGGTCCGGTTTGGCGAGGAACACTTCACACCGGTCGGGCAGCGTCGTGTCGGTGACGCTCGGGGGGAGGCCCAGCGTGCCGGAGGGGACGCCCTCGCGGCCGTGGACCGGGAAGTGTTTCCCGTCGAGTTTCATCACGAGCGGTGCGTCAAGTCGCTCGACGCCCTCGCCGTCGGCGTAGAGCCGGCGGTTCATCCGTTCGTGGTCCGTCTGGTGGATGACGGCCCGGTCGCCGTCGTGGGGTTCGACGTACAGTCGACCGAGGTAGTAACCCGCAGAGAACTCTTCGAACATACTGTTCGTCACACGTTACCACACCACTCGGTATAAGTCTTGTCGGGAGCCTTTATGTCGAACCGCAATCGGTCGACTTCAGCGGTGTCGAAAACGGAGGGGCGCCCGTTCAGCGACGGTCCCGCATCGACCAGACGGCGACGAGGCCGAGGAGGACCGCGGGAACCATCGGGAGGACGAGCATCGCGGAGCGGTAAGTGGCGCCGAGGACGGCGCCGCCCGCGGGCCAGAGGTAGATACTCACGGGGACGACGAGGACGGCGACGACGACGGCGGCGACCAGCACCCAGCCAGCGCGGCCGAGGTCGTCGTCCGAGTCTGAGGCCGTCATACGTCGCGACGACGGCGGCGACGACCAAAACGCTGTGCATGGCGGGCGACCCCGGCACGAACCACTATAGTGGTCGGCTCTCGAAGGCGACGGTATGAGTGACCACCACCATCACGACAACCACGATCACCATCATCACGACGACGACCATGACCATCACCACCACGACGTCGAGACGGTCGGGGCGGGCATCGTCACCGTCTCCACGTCGCGGACGCTGGACGACGACCCCGCGGGCGACGCCATCGCCGCCGCGTTCGAGGCCGAGGGCCACGAGGTGGCGGCGCGCGAACTGGTGGCGGACGACTACGGCCGCGTGCAGTCGACGCTCCAGGACTTCGCGCGACGGGAGGACGTGGACGTGGTCGTGAGCACCGGCGGGACGGGCGTCACGCCGGACGACGTGACCGTCGAGGCCGCCGACCCCCTCTTCGACAAGACCCTGCCCGGGTTCGGGGAGCTGTTCCGCCGACTCTCGTACGACGAAATCGGGACGAAGGTGGTCGGCACGCGGGCCGTCGGCGGCGTCGTCGACGGGACGCCGGTGTTCTGCCTGCCGGGGAGCGAGAACGCGGCGACGCTCGGCGCCGAGGAAGTCATCGTCCCCGAGGCGGGCCACCTGTCGGGGCTGGCGATGCGGGACGACTAGGGGCCAGTCCCGGCGTCGAGGCATCGCCGGCAGGGTTTTAACACCCGGAGCGAGTAGGGTCGGCACATGAGTCAGCAGGAACCAGAGCGCTCGGAGGCCGAGTCCGACGACCCCTACGCCGGGAGCAAGGACCCGGAGCTCCGAAGCCGCGAAGTGACGGAGGGGCGCGACCGAGCGCCACACCGGTCGATGTTCCGCGCGATGGGCTTCGACGACGACGACCTCGAATCGCCCATGGTCGGCGTGCCGAACCCGGCCGCCGACATCACGCCGTGTAACGTCCACCTCGACGACGTGGCCAGCGCGGCCATCGAGGGTATCGACGACGCGGGCGGGATGCCCATCGAGTTCGGCACCATCACCATCTCCGACGCCATCTCGATGGGGACCGAGGGGATGAAATCCTCGCTCATCTCCCGAGAGGTCATCGCAGATTCGGTTGAACTCGTCTCCTTCGGCGAGCGCATGGACGCCCTCGTCACCATCGGTGGCTGTGACAAGAACATGCCCGGGATGATGATGGCCGCCATCCGCACCGACCTGCCCTCCGTCTTCCTCTACGGTGGCTCGATTATGCCCGGCGAACACGACGGGCGCGAGGTCACCATCCAGAACGTCTTCGAGGGCGTCGGCGCCGTCGCCGACGGCGACATGTCCGACGACGAACTCGACACGCTGGAGCGAAACGCCTGCCCCGGCGCGGGATCGTGTGGCGGGATGTTCACCGCCAACACGATGGCCTCCATCAGCGAGGCCATCGGCTTCGCACCGCTCGGCTCCGCCTCCCCGCCCGCGGAGGACGAGGCGCGCTACGACGTGGCTCGCGAGACGGGTAAACTCGTCCTCGACGTGGTCGAAGAGCAGCGCACCCCCTCTGATTTCCTCTCTGCCAAATCCTTCGAGAACGCCATCGCCCTGCAGGTCGCAGTCGGTGGCTCGACCAACGCCGTCCTCCACTTGCTCGCGATGGCCGCCGAGGCGGACGTCGACCTCGATATCGAGGACTTCAACCGCATCAGCGCCCGCACGCCCAAAATCGCCAACCTCCAGCCCGGCGGCGAACGAGTGATGAACGACCTGCACGAGGTGGGCGGCGTGCCGGTCATCCTGCGCGAACTGCTCGAAGCCGACCTGCTCCACGGCGACGCCCTCACCGTGACGGGCGAGACGATGGCCGAAGCGGTCGAACGCTACGACCCGCCCGCCATCGCGGACCTTGACGCCGACTTCCTCCACACCGTCGACGACCCGATTCACGAACGCGGCGCCATCCGCATCCTCACCGGCAACCTCGCCCCCGAGGGCGCGGTCATCAAGATTACCGGCGAGGACCACCTCCACCACGAGGGGCCGGTGCAGGTGTTCGAGGAGGAGAAAAACGCGATGGAGTACGTCCAAGAGGGCCACGTCGAGTCCGGGGACGTCATCTGCATCCGCAACGAGGGGCCGCGCGGCGGTCCCGGCATGCGCGAGATGCTCGGCGTCACCTCCGCCGTCGCGGGACAGGGCCACGCCGAGGACGTGGCGCTCTTTACCGACGGTCGCTTCTCGGGCGCGACGCGTGGCTTCTCCATCGGCCACGTCGCCCCGGAGGCGTTCGTCGGCGGTCCCATCGCCGCACTCGAAGACGGCGACGTGGTCACCATCGACATCGACAACCTCGAACTCTCCGTGGACCTGAGCGACGAGGAACTCGAAGCGCGACTGGAGGACTACGAGGTCGAACCGACCTACACCTCCGGCGTGCTGGCGAAGTACGGCGCGATGTTCGACTCGGCGGCCAACGGCGCGGTGACGGACCCCGGGTCAAAGCAGAACTAGCGGCCGAAGAGCTCGATTACTCTCCTATCCACGGCCCGGATTTTCGAAGCGTCTCGTGAACGCCGACGACCATCGTCGGCACCACGAGCATGAACAGGTGTTCTTCGAGCGGAACCCCCAGCAGTTCGACGCCCGTCCGCATCGGAATGGCGAAGACGCCCACGGAGAGGGTGTACCAGTCCCAGACGTACGCGAAGGGGTAGAGCACCGCCGTCGTTCGCGCGGCGGCCCGCAGGGCGTCGGCGCGGACGACGAGGAACAGCGCCGCCGCGCCCCACAGCACCTCTGTCGCGAGGTAGGTGTACGGGCCGAGAAGGGTCACGTCCGGCAGAGCGTGGCCCGCGAGCGGTCGGAGCCAGACGGCGAGGACGAGTAACGCGAAGAAGAGATACGAGGCGCGGACGAGGAGCTTGGTCGCGAGGCCGGCGTCGGCCCGGCGGGCGACGACGGCGACGGCGAGGAACGGGACCACGGCGAGCGCCGACCCGCGCGGGACGACGCCGGTGACGGCGAGGGCGGCGACGGCGGCCATCCCCGCACCCATCAGGCCACCGGCGAGGCGGCGCGCGTCGCGGCGCCCGAGGACGACGGCCACGGTCCGTTTCCCGATGGAGCGGTCGTAGTCGTGGTCGGTGGCGTCGTCGACGACTTTGATGCCCGCGAGGACGACGACGAAGACGGCGGCGAAGGCGACGGCAGCCGTCGAGAGCGCCCGCATCTGCACGTAGTAGCCGCCGAGGAGGGCGACGCCGATGCCGACGGGGTAGCCGAGCGTCGCCCCCAGCGGATTGGTGTCGAGCTGCGGGGCGTGACAGACGGCCACCACCCACCCCGGGAGCGCGAGGAGGGCGGCAATCGGGTCGACGAGGACGGCGAGGGCGGCGAGGCCGAGGAAAAAGCACGTCGTCGAGGCGGCGATGGCGACGCGACAGCCCTGCCGCGTCAGCGGGTGGTCGTCGTCCTCGTCGCGCCGATAGAAGTCGACGAGGCCGTCCTTGACGTGAGCGGTGTAGAGGGCACAGAAGGCGACGGCGAGGTGGAGGAACGCGAGTCGCGGGCGCCCGAACCCGCCGAGGACGGCGCCGAATCCCGACGCGGCCAGCGGCGGCGCCATGAACACCGGGTGGACCTGCGAGGCGACGGCGCCGAGGGCCGCACGCGGCCCGGTGCCGTGACGGGCGATAGCCATGCTGGATGTGTACACACTACACGACCATATACTGCCGGTCGGACGAGGCACACATCCGCCATCCAGACAGCTTATCGGACCCCCAATCGTACCCGTGAGACATGACCGCACGCGAACGACAGGGACCGCTCGACGGCCTGCGCGTCGTCGACTGCTCCGGCATGATAGCCGGCGGGTTCGCGACGACGCAACTCGCCGACTTCGGCGCCGACGTCATCAAGGTCGAACACCCCGAGGGGGGCGACCCGCTCCGAGAGTGGCCGCCCTACGACGAGGGAACCTCGCTCTGGTGGAAGTCCATCGGACGCAACAAGCGCTGTGTGACGCTCGATTTGAGCACGGCGGAGGGGAGCGCGCTCCTCCTCGACCTGATTGCCGACGCCGACGTACTCTTCGAGAACTTCCGACCGGGGACGATGGAGCAGTGGGGCCTCGGCCCCGAGGACCTGCACGAGGAGAATCCGGGACTTATCGTCGTCCGGCAGTCGGGCTACGGGCAGACGGGACCGAAGTCGGACAAGCCGGGCTTTGGCACCGTCGCGGAGGGCATCACGAACTGGGCGCACGTCAACGGCTTCCCGGACAGCAAGCCCCTGCTCCCGCCAATCAGCCTCGCGGACCTGACGGCCGCGAACTTCGCCGTGCAGGGGGTCATGTTCGCAATCTTCGAGCGCGATATCGGGCGAGGGGGCGGCAGCGGCGAGGGACAGGTCATCGACATGAGCCTCTACGAACCACTCTTCCGACTCTTCCTCTCGGAGGTGGAGGCGTACGACCGCCTCGGCGAGGTGCGGGAGCGCATCGGCAACCACCACGAGAACGCGGCGCCGCGGAACGTCTACGAAACCGAGGACGGCTACATGACGCTCTCGGCGTCCGCCCAGTCCATCTTCGAGAACGTCGCCGACGCCGTCGGACGCCCCGACATCGTCGACGACCCGCGCTTCGCCGACAACGAGCGTCGGGTCGAACACGCCGACGAACTCGACGAGATAATCGAAGCGTGGACGCGGGAGCGAACGACTGAGGAAGCCATCGCGGCGATGGAGGACGCGGACGCCATCGTCGGCCCCGTCTACGACATGGCCGACATCTTCGAGGACGAGCAGTACGCGGCGCGGGACAACATCGTCGAAGTCGAGGACGAGGACCTCGGGAGCCTCAAGACGGCGGCGCCGGTGCCGCGGTTCACGCGCACGCCGGGCGCCGTCGACCACGCCGGCCCCCGCCACGGCCAGCACAACGACGAGGTGTTCCGCGAGGAGCTCGGCCTCGACGCCGCGGCGTACGAGCGACTGCGCGAGGAGGGCGTCATCTGATGGGCGTCTCGCTGCGCGACGTGACGATTAGAGAGGGGGCGCAGATGCCCGGCCGCGAGTACGGCGTCGACGCCCGCGTCGAGGCCGGGGAGGCCCTCGACCGCCTCGGCGTCGACGCGATTCAGGCCGGCTTCCCGGTCGTTGGCGAGACGGACCGCGAGGCGATTCGGCAGCTGTCGGAGAGTGTCGACGCCGACGTGGTCGGCCTCGCCCGCGCGAGGATGGGCGACGTGGAGGCGGCCCTCGACGCCGACGCGGACGTCATCGAGGTCATCGTCCCCACCTCGGAGCGACAGCTGGAACACGTCCTCGGGGAGTCGCGGGAGGCGGCGCTGTCGATGGCGGGCGAAGCGCTGGACCGCGCACGCGACGGCGGCGCGGCCGCGCACCTCACCTTCGTCGACGGGTTCCGAACGCCCACGGACAGACTGGTCGACGCCGTCGCGGCGTTCCCGTCGGTGCCGACGATAACCGTCGCGGACACGGTCGGCGCCCGGACGCCGGACCGCGTCCGGAGCATCGTGAGCGACCTGTGTGAACGGATGGACGGCGACCGACTCGGCGTCCACTTCCACGACGACCTGGGCGTCGCGGTGGCGAACACGCTGGCCGCGGTGGGCGCGGGCGCGACGACGGCGGACGTGAGCGTCGCGGCCCTCGGCGAACGCGCGGGCAACGCGGCGCTGGAACGCGTCGTCGTCGCCGACGCGGTGGACGGCGCGGGCGACTGCGCGGCGGCGGTCGACCGGGCCGAACTCGTCCCCGCCTGTCGGGCCGCGCTCGACGCCCTCGGGGAGTCGGTCGACCCCCGAACGCCCGTCCTCGGCGACGCGGTGACGACCCACGAGTCGGGCATCCACACCGCGGCGATGCTCGACGACCCGGGGACGTTCGAACCGTTCGACCCCGCGACGTTCGGGGGCGAGCGCCGCCTAGTGTTCGGCGCCGGGAGCGGGCGGGGGAGCGCACGCGCCCTGCTGTCGGCGGTGGGTGTCGACCCGACCGAAGCGCGCGTGGCCACGCTCCTCGACCGACTGGCGGAGCGAGGACCGCTCGACGCCGCGGCGGCGACGGCGTTGGCGGAGTCGACGTTCGAGACGCCGGACTGATACGGATTATTGTAACTGTTTGCCGGTGGTTCGCCGAGACGGGCCGGTACTGACTTACAATAAACCGTATCACGGGCGTGTGAGCGCGCGTCACGGAACGGATTTACGACGGCAGGCCGTCATCATCGTATGAACTACGATTCAGCACTCGACCGAGCGTACGACACGCTCCCGGAGCGAACCCGCGAAGCGGGCGACCGCCTGCAGGTTCCCGACCCCGCCGGCGAAACCGACGGCGCCTTCACGCGCCTGACGAACCTGGGCGACATCGCAGACGCCCTCGGGCGCGACCCGAAACACCTGCACCGCTCCATCCAGCGCGAACTCGGGACGAACGGGCAGTTCGACGGTGACCGCGCCCGCTACAACGGCTCGTTCACGGTCGACGACTTCGACGCCGCCCTCGACGCCTACGTCACCGAGTTCGTCACCTGTTCCGAGTGTGGCCTCCCCGACACCAACCTCGTCCGCGAGGACGGCGTCGACATGCTCCGCTGTACGGCGTGTGGGGCGTTCCGACCCGTCCAGAAGCGACCCACGCAGACCGGCTCCTCGTCGGGGCAGGCGACGCTCGAAGAGGGGAAGACCTACCAGGTGCAGATTACGGGCACCGGCCGCAAGGGCGACGGCGTCGCGGAGAAGGGAAAGTACACCATCTTCGTCCCCGGCGCACAGGAGGGGCAGGTCGTCGAGGCGTACATCGACAACATCAGCGGGACGCTCGCGTTCGCGCAGTTGGCCTAGAGCGAAAGCGAAACCAATAGACAGGGGGCGGCCGTCGTCGCCGCCATGAAACTGGCACGCATCGCGACATCGAAGGGGATTCTCACGGGCGAGTACGACGACGGCGACGTGACCGTCGAGGGCGACACCTACACCGTCGGCGACGACGCGCAGTTGATGGCGCCTTGTGACCCCGACGCCATCTTCTGTACCGGCCGGAACTTCGGCGCGAAAATCGAGCAGATGGGCGAGGGTGACCTGCCCGACCGCCCGGACTGGTTCATCAAGCCGCCGCACGCGCTCCACCCGCCCGAGGAGCCCATCGAATACCCCGACTGGGTGAGTTCGTTCACGTACGCGGGCGAACTCGCGGCCGTCATCGGCGAGCGATGTCACGACCTCTCGGTCGACGAGGTGGACGACGCGCTCCGCGGATATACGATTCTGAACGACCTCGACGCGTACGACCAGGACCGCCGGACGGCCCGGAAGACGTTCGACTGCGCGGCGCCGCTCGGTCCATGGATAGAGACGGACCCGGACCTCGACGGGATGGCGATGGAGACGGTCATCTCGGGCGAGCAACGGCAGTCGGCGACGACCGACGAGATGATCTTCTCGCCGGAGGAAATCGTCGCCTTCCTCTCGGAGCGATACACGTTCCGCCCGGGCGACGTGATTTCGTTCGGCAGTCCGGCCAACCCCGGCCTCCTCGAACCGGGCGACACCATCGAGATAACCTACGAGGGCGTCGGCACCCTCCGCAACGACATCGTCGCGGCGGGCGACGAGCCGTAACGGCTTTCGTCGTCGCCTGCGGCCACCCGCTATGGCCGACGGGGAACGGCTCGACCTCTCGGACGGGTTCGACGTCCACGACTACCGCGCGGGGCTGAAACTCCAGCGACAGGACGGCTCGTCGATGTACCTATCGAACCGCTCGGACTACGTCTGTCCGGTCTGTGACCAGCCGTTCGACCGCCTGTTCGTCTCGACGGACGAGCAAGTGAGTTTCACAAACCCGCCGGACGCGCCGTTCTGTCTCGCGCGGACGGCGGAGCGAATCCTGTTGCTGACTCACTGAGCGCGCGGAACCGAAAAGGGTGTGGGGGTACGCGCCGAAGCGGCGGCTACACGATGTACGACGACATTCTGCTCCCGACGGACGGGAGCGAATCGATGGACGCGGTGATCGACCACGCAGCAGACATCGCCGCGCGCCGCGACGCCACGGTCCACGCCCTGTACGTCGTCGACGACCGCTCGTTCCTGACGCTACAGGAGGGCATGAAATCCGACGTGGTCGCCGGCCTCCGCGAGGAAGGAGAAGCGGCGACGACCGAGGTGGCCAGCCGCCTCGAACGCGAGGGCGTCACCGTCCGCACCGCCATCCGGAAAGGCAACCCCGCCGACGAAGTGCTCGACTACATCGGCGAAGCGGGCATCGACCTCGTCGTCATGGGAACTCACGGCGCCGAGTACGAGCGAAACATGCTCGGGAGCGTCTCGCAGAAGGTCGTGACCATGTCTGACGTGCCGGTGCTGACGGTCAACATCACCTAGTCTGGGTCGAAATCGAGCGCGACGGAGTTGATGCAGTAGCGCTCGCCGGTCGGGTCGGGGCCGTCCTCGAAGACGTGCCCGAGATGGCCGCCGCAGGCGGCGCAGTTAACCTCCGTTCTCGTCATCCCGTGGCGCGTGTCCGTCTCGAACTCGACGGCGTCCTCGCGGGCGTCGTAGAAGCTCGGCCACCCCGTCCCGGAGCCGAACTTCGTGTCGGCGTCGAAGAGTTCGGCGCCACAGCCGGCACAGACGAAGGTGCCGTCTCGCGATTCGTCGAGGAGGTCACCGCTGAACTTCGGTTCGGTGCCGCGCTCGCGAAGGATGTTGTACTCGTCCTCGGAGAGTCGGTCGCGCCACTCGTCCTCGGACAGGTCCGCGAGCGTTCGCTGGTCGTCGCTCATACCCGGGGTAGGAACTGGAGCGATTTAGCCTCGGGGGCTACCGCCCGCGGACGGGCACGCGGTCGAGGGCGAGGAGGTCGGCCAGGCCGTCGAGTTCGTACGTCGGCGTGACCGAGGGGTCGTAGGACTCGCGGTGGGGGCGTCGGATGAACGCGGCGTCGAGACCGGCGTTCCGGGCGGCCAGCAGGTCAGATTCGCTGTCGCCGACGAAGAGCGCAGATTCGACGTCGAGGTCGGCGAGGGCGCGGTGGAGATAGTGGGGGTCGGGCTTCTTCCGGGCGAGACTCTGGAGCGTCGGCGTCCGCCCGTAGGCGGTCTGGAAGAGGTCGCGCGTCGCGAAGAAGTCGTGCATGAACTCGACGGTGTCTTGCTGGTTCGAACTGACGATGCCGCGCGGGGCGTCGATGTCGCGGACGGCGTCGAAGTCGTCGTAGAGGGCGGCCCGGCCGGCGCGGAGTTCGGCCCGCTGAGCGTGCGAGGAGTGGTAGTCGCGGGCGCGCCAGAAGCGTTCGGGGGCGAGGCCGTAGTCGTCACACACGTCGGCGAGTACGTCGGGCGTCACGCCGATGGAGAGGCGGTCGACGTCGTCCGGGTCCGGGTCAGAGACGCCGAGTGCGTCGAAGGCCTCCCACGTCGCGCGCCGGAGCACCGACCGGCCGACCGGTTCGACGAGGACGCCGTCGTTGTCGAACAGGACCGCCTCGTAGGTCATGGGCGACGGTTCGTGTCGAGAGTGCAAAAGCGTTCGCGCGAGCGACAGCCGGATTTGACAGCGGATGACACACGAAGGGCGAGGTTTAATCCCGTCGCCAGTCCATGTCCGGGTCGATGGGCGAGGACCGTGTCGCGCGCCGAGCACTCCTCGGCGTCGGAGTTGGAGCGCTGGCGTCGCTTGCTGGCTGTAGCGGACTGTTCATCGAGGAGACGGCGACGCCGACCCGTGGGACCGGGACACCCACCGCGACGGCGACGGCGAGGCCGACGACTCGGCGCACCGAAACGCCGCGAGCCACGCCCACCGAACGGCCGCTTCGGGTACCGAGCGAGAACATCGAGGTCGAAAATCGGGCGTTCGTGTTCGAACTGAGTCAGCTGGAGAAGTTCGCGACTATCGTCTACCGATTCGACGTCGAGAACACGAGCGGTCGGACCATCAGCGACGTCGAATTCCGGCTTCGCGTCCGGTACGAACACGAGGATTACTCGCGAATCGTCGCGACGAGCTACCCCCGGTTCTGGTTCGACAGCGACGACGATGACGACGATGACGGGCGCGACGGACTGCCCGCCGACGAGACGGAACGCGTCCGCGGTACGGTCCGATTCGAGCGCGACGGCCAGGCACAGGAGTCGACCGACCCCGAGCGTTTCAGCCTCGAACTCACGGTCCGCCGAATCCGATTCCTGTGACGGCAGGCGAATAACTAAGTCGCTCGCACACCCAGCGTGAGCAACGCGGCACACGATGCTCTCGCTCGCTTCACTCGCGCTCGTCGTCGCACTCGTACTCGCCGCCAGCGCCTACGCTGTCGTCCGATTCGACGCCCTGGACCGTCGAGTCGCGCTCGTCGTCGTTGCGGCGGCGCTGGTCACGGGCGGGGTGGCGGCGCAGGTGGCGCCCAGCGACTCGCCGGCAGATGTCGAACGAACGGTGTCAGCGGCGAGCGACGAGGCGACGCCCGAGCGACTGGCGGCGGAACAGGCCGAAGCGCCGACGGCGAGTCACGAGGTGTCGAACGGGACGAACGCGACAGTCGTCGGCGTCGGCGACGGCGGACGGGTCACGTACCGGATGGACGGCGAGACGCGGACGGTCCGACTCGCCGGAGTCGACGTGCCGAGCGCTGGCGGGGCCGACCCGGCCCTCTTCGACGGCGTGGTGACCGGGAGTCGAGGCCGGGCGTGTCTCGCCCGTGAGGGCCGACGGGCGCTACTCGACACCCGAGCACAGCTGGTCGACGAGTCGGTGTCGGTCCGGACGGGCGAGGACGGCGCCGTCCTCGTCGCCGACGGGCGGTCGGTCAACCGGCGACTGGTCGAACGCGGGAACGCCCGAGCGACGACCCGGACCTACGCTGACGCAGAGCGGAGCGCCCGGAGCGCCCACATCGGAGTCTGGTCCTGTTCGGTCGTCGAACCCTCGCGGCCGCTTCGCGAGGCGAACGCCTCGAACGTCCGTATCGACGCAATCCATCCGAATCCGCCGGGCGACGACGCGGCGTCACTCAACGACGAGTACGTGGTCATCGAGAACGCCGGCAGTCGAACCGTCGACCTCTCGGACTGGTATCTCATCGTCGGCGACGACGAGATGCACTTCTTCTTCGACGGACAGACGCTCCGACCGGGCGAGGAAATCGTCCTGCGAATGGGGTCGGGACGAAACACCGAGGGCACGGTGTACTGGGGGGCCTCGTCACCGGTCCTCGATAACGACCACGAGACGTTGAAACTCGTCGACGGTGATACCGACCGAACGGTCCGGGTGTCGTACTGACCCAAAGCGCTCGTTAGTCTCCGCTCAGGGTCTGCCTCTCGATTTACAACGTTCTTCCAGTTTAACTCTGTTTCTGTGTATTTCGTCTAATCGTCATCGTTATGGCTGACGGAACGCAGGAACGACCATGAAGCGGCTAACGATTTTAGCAGTCGTCGGACTACTGCTACTCGCACCAGTGGTCCCCGCGATGGCATCGAGTGTCGTGACAGGAAATCCAGAGATTCAGTACAGCGTCGCCGACAACACGTTCCAGCCGAATCAACGGGCGACGCTGAGCGTCGTCGCGACCAACGACGGCGACATCGACGACGGGGGAATCGGGCGCTTCGAGGACCAGGTGCAGACCGCCCGAAGCGTCCGAATGGACGTCAAGGAGGGGCAGATTAACGCCCCCATCGACGTGAAGACGGGGACCGTCACGACGGGGAGCATCGGTCCCGGTGGAAGCGCTCGCTTCGACTTCAATCTCGAAATCGGTGACGCCGAACCGGGGACGTACACCATCCCGGTCGAGGTAACGTACCGACACGCTCGCGCGATTCTCTACGACGAGACGCCGTCCGGACCGGCCGAAATCGAGTACGTCTGGACCGAGCGAACCAAGACGACCGACCTGACGATTCGCATCGACCGGCAGGCGCAGTTCGA
This sequence comes from Haloplanus vescus, assembly GCF_900107665.1. Taxonomy (NCBI): domain Archaea; kingdom Methanobacteriati; phylum Methanobacteriota; class Halobacteria; order Halobacteriales; family Haloferacaceae; genus Haloplanus; species Haloplanus vescus. Next base: position 98,661 of record NZ_FNQT01000002.1, on the reverse strand, counting down.
CATCGTCTCCGAGGGCACGAACCGACTGTACGCCGGTGACACGGGGTCGCTCGCGTTCACTATCGAGAACAGCGGGTCACAGACCGCCCGGAACGCGTCGGTGCAACTGTCCTCTGGGTCGCCGGGCGTGTTCTTCGGGACGCCGTCGAATCCGTCGGGCGATACGGGCGTGTTCGTGGAGTCGCTCGAGCCGGGTGAGACGCACCGCGTCTCGGTGCAGGTCGGGTCGAGCAACGACGTCTCGCCGGGGACCTACCCCGTCAACGCCGTCGTCTCCTACCGCGACGAGAACGACATCGCACAGCAGTCCGAGACGCTGACGACAGGCGTGCGGGTCCAGCCCGAGCGAACGTTCGCCATGGAGGGCCTCAGCACGTCGAACTTCCGCGTCGACGAGTCGGAGGCGACCATCACAGGGCAGGTCGTGAACACGGGAGAGGCTCCCGCACGGAACGTCGTCGTCCGCATGCAAGACCACGGGACAGTGACGCCGACGAACGGTGAAACCGCGGTGGGGACGCTCGAGGGCGGCGAGTCCGCCGACGTGTCGTTCACGGCATCCATCCCGAGTGAGGCCGAACCCGGTGCGAACTCCTTCAACTTCGTCGTGGAATACGAGAACGCCGACGGCGACGTGCTGACGGCGTCGAACCCGATTCGAAAGACGGCGGTGATCGAACCCGAACGCGACCGGTTCGAGGTCAGGAACGTCTCGACGACAGTGACGCCGGGCGGGACGGCACAGCTCAGCGCACAGATTGAATACACGGGCGACGACCCCGTCTCCGCGGTCAACGCCCAGCTGTTCACGAGCGACCCGGTGTCGTCCTCCGACGACGGGGCCTTCCTCGGCGAGATGGAGCCGGGAGAGACGCAGACAGCCACCTTCCGCATCAGCGCGACGAGTGACGCCCTCCCGAAGGAATACTCCTCGTCCATCGAGGTCCGGTACGACGAAGCCGACGGTGACACCAAGTTCACGGACGGCATGTCCATCGGCGTCCCGGTGAACGAATCCGAGAGCGGGCCGCCGGTCGTGCCCATCGTCATCGCGGTGGTCCTGCTCCTCGTGATCGGTGGCGGCGTCTGGTACCGTCGGCGATGAGCGACCGAGCGAGGCGCACGGAGCGGCCGACCGAGGACCGAGAGCGGGAGGTGAACTGACGTGGGCGTCCTCAGACGGTTGTTCCGCTCGGCGGGACACGAGATTCAGGCGCATCCGTTCGCGACGCTACTGATAGCGCTCGTCCTGCTGTTCGCCGCGCTGGGTGGCGCCGCCCAGATTACGAGCGTCACGGGCGACCAGGCATTCACGGCGGAGAATCCGACGCTCAACACGTTCAACGACGCGTTCGACCGCGGTTCTATCTCCGTGTTACTCCGCGGGGAGACGACCGACCCGTCGACGCTCAGAGCGGTCGCCAGATTCGACGACCGGATGTCGACTGTCGACGACGTCGCCTACGTCAACAGCCCGGCCGACCCGGTACGGGCCGAGTACGGGCGCATCCCCAACTCGCAGTCGAAAATCGAACGCGTCGTCGGCTCGCCCGACGTGACGTTCATTCAGGTGGTGTTCGAACCCGGACTCACCCAACCCGAGGAGCGACCCATCTACACGCAGGCGCTGGACGCCAAGGAGTGGGCGCGCTTCCCCGCGGGCGTCAACGTCATCATCACCGGGTCGGCCGCCTTCTCCGCGCAACTGTCGGAGCTCATCGGCCAGAGCACGAACCAGTTGCTCGGGCTCGCGGTGGGGCTGATGATCGTCGCGCTCTTCTTCCTCTTCCGAGGGGTGCGGCTGCGGCTCCTCCCCATCGTGGCGGTGTTCACCGGCGTCATCTACACGTTCGGCGCCATCGGCTACGCGGGGGTGCCGAACTCGACGCTGACGAGTTCGGTCTTCCCCATCCTCATCGGCTTGGGCATCGACTACTCGGTGCAGTTCCACGAGCGCTACGAGGAGGAACTGGAGCGGGCACCACCGCGGACCGCACTGCCACGGGCGCTGTCCGGCATCGGCCCGCCGGTGTTCATCGCGATGCTCGCCGCCGCGCTCGGCTTCGGCGCGACGTGGATTTCGACCATCGGGTCGCCCGCGTTCGTCTGGTTCGCCCAGACGTCCATCTTCGGCGTAATGTTGACCTTCCTCGCCGGCGTCATCGTCCTGCTTCCCATCCTGACGATATACGCGCGGTTCCGGCGGCGGGGATTCGGCGAGCTCGGGCGCCACGAAGTCGACCAGGAGAATCCCGACCCGTCGGACGATGCTGATGTCGATGCCCACGTCGAGGACGACAGCGACGACGAGCGAATCGGGGCGGTCGGCCGCGCGCTCGGACAGGGGTCGCGGACGCTCGCCTCCAACCCGGGAATCGTGCTGCTCGTCGCCCTCATTCTGACGGGGGCAGGGTTCCAAGCCGGCCAGAGCCTCGATACGATGGCCGACACCGAAGAGTTCGTGCCGCAGGACCTCCCGGCGTACGTCGACCTCCAGCAGTTCCGGTCCGTGACCGGAGGCGGGTCGGCCGTCCAGTACGACGTGTTGGTCACCGGAAGCGGACTCAAACAGCCAGCGGTGTTGGACTGGATGCAGCGGTTCGAACGGGTTGCGAGTGACGCCCCCCTGATTCAGGGTGTCGACTCGCCAGCGACGCTCGTCGCGGAGCACAACGGCGGTGAGATTCCCGAGACCAAGGGCGGCGTCCAGCGGGTCCTCGATGACGTGCCGGAACAGGAGCGACAGCAGTATTACAACGATGGCTACGCCCACATCACGGTTATCGGGGCGCAAGACATGTCGACCGGACAGACGCTGTCGTTCATCTCGAACGTCCGGAACGCCATCGAGTTCAGTAAGCCGCCCTCGGGTGTCGACGCCACGCTGACCGGGTCGGCCGTCATCTCAACGCCCTCCGTCGTCGACCAGATCGAGAGCCGGAACGTGACGACGGGGCTCGGCGTCCTGTTCGTCTTCGCCCTGCTACTGGCGTACTACCGGAACCTGGTGAAGGCGACGGCGCCGCTGGTGCCGATGCTGTTCGTCATCGGGTGGCAGAACCTCTACATGGCGGCGCTCAATATCCCCGTCTCGCCGCTGGGGGCGTCACTCGGTGCGATGACCGTCGGTATCGGCGCCGAGTACACCATCATCGTGATGGAGCGCTACTACGAGGAGAAAAAGCAGGCCGGTGTGAGCAAGCTCGACGCCGTCGAGACGGCGGCGACCCGCGTCGGCAAGGCCATCTCCGTCTCGGGGATGACCACCGTGTTCGGGTTCTCGGCGCTGACACTCTCGCCGTTCCCCATCCTCGCGGACTTCGGCTACCTGACCGTCGGCGTCATCTTCCTGACGCTGGTGGCGTCGCTCGCGACGCTCCCGCCGACGCTCATCGTCCTCGACGAGGCGTCCGACCGGGTGACGGCGTTCTTCGACGAGCCGGTACAGGGCGAGGCCGCCTAGCGGAAACGGCCACCGTTTTGCCGGCCGAGGCGGCACTCGCCATGCCAACCGCACCTGTCGACTCGGCGGATGGCACGACGCTGGTGCCGACGGTGCGGGCCGTCGTCGACGAAGCGACCAGCGACGCGGAGGAGCAGCGCACGCGAACGCAGACGACCACGTGACAACGCACTCACACCGCGCCACGAGGCTTATGCGCGTACCGCACAAATTACGCCCGTGAGCCAGACGACGCTCCGTATCGACCCGCACGTCCACTCCGACGCCTCCTACGACGGCCACGACCCCGTCGAACTCCTGTTGGAGCAGGCGGCAGAGATTGGGCTCGACGGCATCGTCGTCACTGACCACGACGTGATTCACGAGTCGCTCCGGGCGGCGGACCTCGCGCCGGAGTACGGCCTCGTCGGGATTCCGGGCGTCGAGGTGTCGACGGCTGTCGGCCACTTGCTCGCCATCGGCGTCCGGGAGATGCCACCGCGGCGTGCACCGCTGGAGGAGACGGTGGCGTGGGTGCGCGACCACGGCGGCGTCGCGGTGGTCCCCCATCCGTTCCAGCGGAGTCGCCACGGCGTCCCGCGGCGTCACCTCACCGACTGTGACGCGGTCGAGGTGTTCAACTCGTGGCTGTTCACGGGGTTTCGGAATCGACGCGCGCGGCGCTTCGCCGAGGAGCACGGCTACCCGGGGGTCGCCGCCAGCGACGCCCACTCGGTGCCACACGTCGGGCGCGCGTTCACGGAGCTCGTCGTCGACGGCGCGCGCGAAGACATCGACGGGGAGAGCGTCCTCGACGCGATGCGGTCGGGCGCGACGCGGATGCGCGGGCGCAGTCAACCCATCGCCACGTCGGCGCACCACTACGCCATCGGGACGGCGCGCAAGAGTGGGTACTACGCGAAGGTCGGGGCGTTCAAGGGGCGGTCGGCAGCGCGGGCCGGCGTGCTCCGGGGGGCGCGATTGCTGACCCAGCTCGCGTCTCGATAGGCGGCCGACGTTTTTTGTAGTGGTATGCTAACAGAGGAGCATGGCGAGCAGAATCCGAGCCCTCCTGGCGCGAATCGCACGGTCGTACGTGCTGTTCGTCGTCATCGGTCTCGTGGTCGGCCTCGCAGTCGCCCCCGTTGCGTGGGACGCCACCTCCACCGAGGGGACAGTCGCAGTCGTCCCCGTGTCGGGGACTATCGACGGCTCGACCGCCGCGGGCGTGTCGTCGATGCTCCAACAGGCCCGCGCCGACCCGGACGTGAAAGCAGTCGTGTTGCTCGTAAACAGCGGGGGTGGTGGCGCCGCCGCCAGCGAGGAGTTGTATCTCCAGACCAAGCGGACCACGAACGAGATGCCACTCGTCACCAGCGTCGACGCCTCGGCGGCGTCGGGGGCGTACTACACCATCGCACCGAGCGACCACATCTACGCCAAGCCGGCGTCGACCATCGGCAGCGTCGGCGTCCTCGCGACGACGCCCCAAGAGCTGGAGCCGACGGACCTCGTCGCCACGACCGGACCGAACAAACTGACCGGGGGTGACGACCGCGAGTTCAACTACATCCTCGAATCGCTTGGCAACGCCTTCGTCGGCGCCGTGTTCGAACAGCGCGGCGACGAACTGTCGCTCTCGCGGTCGGAGCTCGAACAGGCGCGCATCTACAGCGGTACGCAGGCCGTCCAGAACGGCATGGCCGACTCCATCGGGGGGCGACAGGCCGCCGTCGAACACGCGGCGAGCGAGGCGGGCCTCGACAGCTACGACGTGCGCGTCATGCGCCCGGACGGCACCGCCCGCTTCCTCTCGCGGTCGAACTACGTCGCCTCGACGGCGCCGAACAAGACGATGGTATCCGCCTCGTACCTCTACGGCGAGTCACCGTCCGGGCCGGTGTTCCTGATGGTGCCCGCGACGTACGTCGAACCGGCCACCAACGACTCGAGCGTGGCGGCGAACGACTCGACAGGAGCGAGCACGTCGCCTGCGAGGGTCGCGGTCACTGGAGGGACCCATGTGGCGTGAACTCGGGAAGCGGGTCGTCGTCCTCGCCGTGACGGCCGCCGTCGTCGTCGCGGTGGTGACCGGCGCACCGATGCTGTTACAGAACGACGACGACGGTGAGTCGCTACAGAATCCGGAGTACAACCCGGACGACGTGGCGCCGGACCCCATCGACGCGACTGGGACAATCGAGCCGAACCCCGACCCCGCGGCCGACGGCACGGGAACCGTCGTCATCGACAGGGCCCACTCGAACCGGTTCTCGCGAGCGGACATCGAACCGCTCGTGGACGCGCTGGTTCGGTCCGGATACGAAGTCGAGTTCTACACGCAAGGCGACCTGGCGACCCACCTCGACGGCGCGGACGCCTTCCTCGTCATCGACCCCGGGACCGAGTTCCTGCCGGGTGACGTACAAGACGTGCGGCAGTTCACCGGCAACGGTGGTCGACTGGTGATGGTCGGCGAACCCACGCGGACGACAGTCGCCGCGACGCTCGGCGGCACCAGCGTCCAAGCCCAAGAGAGCCGACTCACGACGCTGGCGTCCAGCTATCGGATGAGCGTCGACTCGCAGTATCTCTACAACCAAGAGCACGCCGACGGGACGTTCAAGCACGTCCTCGTCCACCAGACCAGCGCGGGCGACGTGGAGGGCGTCGATCAAGCCGCGATGTACACCGCGGCGGCAGTCAGCGCCCGCGGCGGGACGGTCCTCGTGCGGAGTGCGCCCAACACGCACAAGTCGGGAAGCGACGAGGTGACCGACGAGTACGGCGTGGCGGTGCGACGCGGCAACGCCCTGTTGCTCGGCGACAAGACGTTCATGAGTAGCAGTCGCTACCGTGTCGCCGACAACGAGGAGCTGGTCGCCTACGTGGCCGAGTTCATGATCGAGGGCGACTACCAAGGGCCGAGCGGAGCGACGACTGGTCCGGACGAGGCGACCGACGACGCGGCAAACGAGACGACGACCGCCTGACCGACACGGGACAGCAACGTTATCCCATCGGACCGCCAGATAGTGGTATGAGCAATCCGACTGCGACGCTGCATACGACACACGGCGACATCACGGTCGAACTGTTCGCGGACCGCGCGCCGACGACGGTCGAGAACTTCATCAACCTCGCCGAGCACGACCCGGCAGCGAACGACGACCCCGCGCCCGAGACGACGACGTGGGAGGACCCCGACTCGGGCGAGACGCGCGGCGACGCGCTCTACGCCGACATCCCCTTCCACCGCATCATCCACGACTTCATGATTCAGGGCGGCGACCCGACGGGCACCGGGCGCGGTGGTCCCGGCTACACCTTCGACGACGAGTTCCACCCCGACCTTCGCCACGACAAGGCAGGCATGCTCTCGATGGCCAACCGCGGCCCCGACACCAACGGGTCGCAGTTTTTCATTACGCTGGACGCACAGCCCCATCTCGACGACAGTCACGCCGTCTTCGGCGAAGTCATCGACGGCATGGACGTCGTCGAGGAACTCGGGACGGTGAAGACGGATACAGACGACCAGCCGCTCGACGACGCGCGGCTCGAATCCGTCGATGTGGACCGCTGAGACGGGAGCGGAGTTCAACGTCGGAGGGCAGGCGTGAGCCGCAGGTCGACGGTCGAGACGTCGCTCGATGCGTTTCGGGCAGCGGCCGCCGACGCGTCGCCGGAGACGCGCGTCCCGGTCGTCGTGTCCTTCGAGGCAGAGCCGTTCGACGCCTATCGACGCGCCCGAAACGGTTCGCCGTCGGTCTTTCTCGAAACTGGCGGCGGCCAGCCCGGCTGGGGGTACTTCGGCGTCGACCCCGACGCGGTTCACGAGGTTGGCGCGAGCAGTCAGTCACCCGGCGTCCTCGACACGATACGAGACCTGCTGGCGAGCGAGTCGCTGGCGCGCGGCGACTGCGAGATACCGTACCCCGGCGGCTTCTTCGGCTGGCTGTCGTACGACACGGTGAGAGAAATCGAGTCTCTGCCCGCAACGACCGTCGACGACCGGGGACTTCCACGACTCCAACTCGCCCGTTACACGTGTCTCGTGGCGTGGCGGGCGGGCGAGTCGACGCTCCGCGCCGTCGCGACGCCGCGGGTCGGCGACGACCCGGAGACGGCGTACGAGCGAGGCGTCGAACGGGCGCGTGCCCTCGTCGACGCCGCGACGACCGGTGACCCGTCGGTCGGCGACCCGCCCGTCACCGGCCCGGTGAGTTTCGAGAGTTCGTGCGACCGGGCGGCGTACAGTGACCGGGTGCGTCAGGTACAGGAGTACATCCGCGACGGCGACACGTTTCAGGCGAACATCTCGCATCGCCTGACTGCGCCGGCGGCGGTCCATCCGGTCGAGGTTTTCGCCGCACTCCGGACGGTGAATCCGGCGCCCTACTCCGGCCTGCTTGAGTTCCCCGGCATCGATTTGGTGAGCGCGAGTCCGGAACTCCTCCTCGAACGCGACGGCGACTTCCTGCGGACGGAGCCGATTGCTGGGACGCGCCCCAGAGGCGCGGACGACGCCGAGGACCAACGCCTCGAAGCCGACTTGCAGAACGACGAGAAAGAGCGCGCGGAACACGCCATGCTGGTCGACCTCGAACGCAACGACCTCGGGAAGGTGAGCGAGTACGGGTCGGTCACGGTCGACGAGTACCGCCGTATCGACCGCTACTCCGAGGTGTTCCATCTCGTGTCGGACGTGACCGGAGAGCTGGCCGAGGGGTACGACCTCGCCGACGCCATCGGCGCGGTGTTCCCCGGCGGGACGATTACCGGCGCACCCAAACCCCGGACGATGGAGATAATCGACGAAGTCGAAACCCGCCGCCGCGGCCCCTACACAGGGAGCATGGCCATCATCGGCTTCGACGGGCGAGCGACGCTGAACATCATCATCCGGACGCTCGTGCGCCACGGCGACGAATACCACCTCCGAGCGGGCGGCGGCGTCGTCCACGACTCGGACCCCGACCGGGAGTACGACGAAACGCTGGCCAAGGCGCGAGCGCTCGTCACCGCCGTCGACACCGCGCTCGACGGCGACCAAGAGATGGAGGTGTCCGGGGAGTGACCCGAGTGCTCGTCGTCGACAACTACGACTCCTTCGCGTACAACCTCGTCCAGTACGTCGGCGAGGCGGCGGAGGAGGTGCTCGTCCGTCGGAACGACGACATCGACCTCACGGGCATCGACGCACTCGACCCGGACGGGGTCGTCGTCTCGCCGGGGCCGGGCACGCCCGAGAACGCGGGCGTGTCGATGCCAGTCTTCGCCGAGCGCGAGTATCCGACGCTGGGCGTCTGTCTCGGCCATCAGGCGCTGTGTGCGGTCCACGGCGCGACGGTCGGTCACGCGCCCGAGGTTGTCCACGGCAAGCGGTCCACGATTCGGCACGACGGCCAAGGCGTGTTCGCCGGACTGCCCGAGCGATTCGAGGTGGGGCGCTATCACTCGCTGGCGGTCGAGCGCGGTGACGTGCCCGACAGTTTGGTGGAGACGGCGTGGACGGACGACGACCGCAAAATTGTGATGGGCGTCCGCCACCGAGAGCGACCGCACATCGGCGTCCAGTTCCATCCCGAGAGCATCCTGACCGACGGCGGAAAACAACTCATCCGTAACTTCCTGAAGCAATGCAGTACCACGTGAACGACAGTCTGGTCGACGCGAGCGAGGCCACGGTCAGCGTCGAGGACCGCGGCTTCCTGTACGGCGACGCCGCCTTCGAGACGTGTCGGGCCTACGGCGGCGACATCTTCGAGTGGGCGGCCCACCGTGACCGACTCGAAGCCACCTGCGAGACGCTGGGGATGGCCGGAGCCGTCCCCGCGGATTTGCGCGAGCGAATCGCGGCGACGCTGGACGCGAACGGCCTCGCAGACGCGTATATCCGCGCGTCGGTGACGCGAGGCGTCCAGCCGGGGAAACTGACGCCGACCGAGGAGGTAGACCCATCTATCGTCGTCATCGTCAAATCGCTGCCGCGAAGCGGTGTCGGAGGCGAATCGGTGTGGGACGCCCCCGCCACCGTCCAAACCGTCGAGCGCCGGCGAATTCCGGAGGCATCGATGCCAGCGGACGCCAAGACACACAACTACCTCGACGGGATTCTGGCTCGACTCGACCTGCGCGGGACCGACGCCGACGAAGCACTCGTCCGGGACGTCGACGGCGCCGTCGCGGAGGGGGCGACGAGCAACGTCTTCCTCGTCGACGACGGCATCCTCCAGACACCGTCGCTCGCCGGGCCGATTCTCCCGGGCGTGACGCGGGCCGTCGTCCTTGAACTCGCGGCCGAGTGCGGGATTCCAGTCGAAACGGGGACGTACGACATCGAGGCGCTTCGGACCGCCGACGAGGCGTTCCTGACGAACACGACGTGGGAGGTGCGACCGGTGGCAACACTCGACGACGTTCCCGTCGGCGGCGGGCCGATTACGGACCGACTCACGACGGCGTTCGACCAACGGGTCGAGAGCCATTACGAGGCGTGAGTCGGGCGCTGACGCGCGTCTGACGACACTTTATCATTGCGTAGTATCATGACACGCGTATGAAGATCAACCCCGCTGAACGCCGCCCCGACGCAGACGGACCGACCGAATCGGCCGACGAGACGAGCGCCATCGACGACGCCGGACCGCTGACGATTGCGCTCCCGGACGGCAGCGAAAGCGTCTCGGAGGCGATTCTCTCGCACCGGCAGATGCTGGCGAACCCCGACGAGCACGGATTGGCGTCGGCGTCGGCGGCGACGGACCTGCGCGAGGCCGTCGAGGAGGTATCGGCGTCGGTGCCCGACGAGCTCGACGCGGAGTTGGCACAGCTGGAGGGGGCCGTCGACGACGTGGAAGAGCGACTGGACCGACAGGCACGAGAAATCGAGGAATTGCAGGCGACGGTGACATCGCTCGCGGAGATTCTGGGTGCATCGGTGGAGTTCGAGACGGCCGACGAGGCGTGAGACTGTCGACTGGAAGTCGATAAGGAGAGTTGGCACGCCGAGTGGGGAATTGCTTGGACGGCCACCACGAGTTCTGCGGACCGAAAGCCACTTGCGGCGGTGTGGGAAACGGGCAGTCGAGCGAGGGTGGCCGAGCCAGGCCAAAGGCGGCGGGCTTAAGACCCGCTCTCGAAGGAGTTCGGGGGTTCGAATCCCCTCCCTCGCATGTGAGTGAGGCGCCAGAGCGCGCCGAACGAACGCGGTGAGGATTTGAACCAGGGAGGGCGCGCGCAGCGTCAGCGAGCACGTCCGACTGTGGTTCGAATCCCCCGGTATCGAACCGAATCAGTTCTATACAGAAATCACTCGGAGTCGTACTGACAAAGCGAAAAGCGAGCGTACGGACAAAAAAGGCCCGTACGTTCGCTTGCCGCCCTGAATTGGTCCCCGCTGACGCTTCGGCCCTCCAGACGAAGCGTCACCTGAAACAATCGGTGGGAGGGACTTAAGGCTGCCGCAGCCGGCAGAACGATAGGGAGCCACAAGCATGGTCGACCGACGCGAGGGACTTTTGGCCGCGCGCCACCTCGTACTGGTATGAGCGAAACAGTCGGCAGAGCCGCCCGCACGTTCCGCAGGCACGACTCGTTCGAAGAGATAGACGAAGCTCGATTCGCGTCGACCACGACCACTTTCGAGGCGACGGCCGAGGCGTCCGACGCCGACGGCCGCATCGACTTCGCCGTGACGGTCCGGGTACCGACGCTGTCGGCGGCCGTCGACGGCGACGTGGGTGACGCCGTCGCGGAGGGGTGGGCCGAGACGTTCGAGCTGCGCGTCGCCGACGTGGGTGGCGTCGTGCGCGGTGACCACGACTTCGACCCCGCGGTAGAGCAACGAGACGGCGAGCTGGTCGTCGAATACGCGTACACGGACATCAACGAGCAACGCGGCGTCGAGGACGCGGCGGCGATAATCAACTACGTCGAGGGGACGTACGTCCAAGGCATTGTTCCCGGATACGAGTACGTCGACCCGGTGGCGGGCCTGCTCGACCAGGCGAAACGGGCCGGACAGTAGTCGAGCCGACACCGAAAAGCCGGTGGAGTGCCTTCCCCAATTATGGCGACGATTCTGGACGTCGGCCTGATGGCCGTCGTGTTCGGGGCGAACACGGTTCTCGCAGCGGTGCTGACGCGGTTTTTCCGCCTCAAACTCCACACGCAGTGGGGGAGCGCGCTGTACACCGCGTTCATCGTGCCGGTCGTCCTCGTCGTGACGACCATCACGACGTTCAGCCTCGGCGTGGGCATCGACCTCGGGAGCACGGCCGCCGTCCTCGGCCTGATGATCGGACTCCCGATGGCGCTCGGGGTGAGCATCGACGTGTTGTACGTCACCCCGCCAGAGGAGTACGAACTGCCGGAGACGACGGACTAGCGCAGGCGGTCGACGGCCGCGAACACGTCGTCGAGGACGGTCTCTCGGGTCTGGGTGGCGTCGATTCGCACGAACCGTTCCGGGTCGGCGTCGATGAGACGTTCGTACTGTGCGCGCACGTCCCGGAGGTAGTCGGCGCGTTCGAACTTGTTGGTCTCGCCACTCCGCTCGGCGGCCGTCTCGGGGTCGACGTCGAAAAACAGCGTCGCATCCGGCGACCGAGAGAACGGTGCGTGGAGGTCACGAACGTACTCGAAGGGGTCCGCGAGGGGGGAGTCCGCGAGCGTGGCCGCCTGATACGCGATTCGGGAGTCCGAGTAGCGGTCCGAGACGACGAGCGACCCTTCGTCGAGCGCGGGGCGGACGACACGCGAGAGGTGGTCTGCGTGGTCGGCAGTGTAGAGGAACAGTTCGGCCAGCGGGTCGGCGTTGTCGTCGTCGATGGAGCGATAGACGGCGTCGCCGTACCACGAGTCGGTCGGTTCGCGGGTGAACACGGCCGACGGGTAGCGGTCGCGGAGCGCCCGCCAAGCCGTCGTCTTCCCGCTCCCGTCGAGTCCCTCCAGCGTAAGGAGCATATCGGGGGTTGCCGAGGCGAGGGGTTAACTGTCGGGGTCCACCGTCGGTGGTCTCAGCGTAGTGACACGCCCGGCGAACGGGCGCGAACGGATTCTGGCAGTCGTGTGAACCCTTCACAGCGCGTTACCTTTAGGTCGATTCGCGGAAATGTATAGCCTATGAAGATTCTGGTGACCGGCGGGAGCGGATTCGTCGGCGGACACCTGTGCCGTGAACTGAAATCGCGAGGCCACTCGGTGACGGCGCTCTCGCGACGGCCGAGTGAGGGCGACCTTCCGGGTGGCGTTGAGAAGGCCATGGGCGACGTGACGGCCTACGACTCGCTCGTCGAACCGATGCGCGGGCAGGACGTGGTCGTCAATCTAGTCGCGCTGTCACCGCTGTTCAAGCCGTCGGGCGGCGACGAGATGCACGACCGAATCCACCGACAGGGGACCGAGAACGTGGTGCAGGCCGCCGAGGAGACGGGCGTCGAGAAAATCGTCCAGATGAGCGCGCTCGGCGCGGACCCCGACGGCAATACGGCGTACATCCGCGCGAAGGGCGAGGCCGAGGAAATCGTCCAATCGTCCTCGCTGCGCCACGTCATCTTCCGCCCGTCAGTCATCTTCGGCGAGGGCGGCGAGTTCGTCTCGTTCACGAAGAAGCTCGCCCCGCCGTATCTGACGCCGCTTCCGGGCGGCGGGAAGACGCGCTTCCAGCCAATCTGGATCGGTGACTTGGCGCCGATACTCGCGACGGCGACGGAGGACGACGCCTACGACGGCGGCGTCTACGAACTCGGCGGGCCGGAGAAACTGACGCTCGCGGAGGTGGCGCGCATCGTCCACGGGAGCGAAGGACGGCCGATGACGGTGCTTCCGGTCCCGATGCCGCTGGCGAAGGTGGGGCTCTCGGTGCTCGGATCGCTTCCCGGCGCGCCGATGGGTGCCGACCAGTACCGGTCGCTCCAGTTCGACAACACCACCACCCACAACGACGTCGACGCGTTCGGCGTCGAGGAGTCGTCCCTCCAGACGCTCGGTGCGTACCTCGGCGAACGCTGACGGACGGCAGACGCCCGTCAGACACAGTTGTCACTATTTTAATCACGTCGCTGTCGGGCGATTTTGGCGCCGAAATCGGGGACTGAACTCTCACGCGCCCACAAGGTTTATGGTCGTTTTGCGCCTGGGTTCTTCCCAATGAAGCGGGGTCTGAAACTATGAAACTGGCCATGATCGGGTTCGGGCAGGCCGGGGGCAAAATCGTCGACAAGTTCCTGGAATACGATCAGCGGACGGGAAGTGAAATCGTCCGCGCGGCAGTCGCCGTCAACACGGCCAAAGCCGACCTGATGGGCCTCGAACACATCCCGCAGGACCAGCGAGTGCTCATCGGCCAGTCTCGCGTGAAAGGACACGGCGTCGGGGCGGACAACGAACTCGGCGCGGAAGTCGCCGAGGAGGACATCGGCGAGGTGCAAGGCGCCATCGACGGCATCCCCGTCCACGAAGTCGACGCCTTCCTCATCGTCGCCGGCCTCGGCGGCGGTACCGGGAGTGGCGGCGCGCCCGTCCTCGCGAAACACCTCAAGCGCATCTACACGGAGCCAGTCTACGGACTCGGCATCCTGCCCGGGAGCGACGAAGGTGGCATCTACACGCTCAACGCCGCCCGCTCCTTCCAGACGCTCGTCAACGAAGTCGACAACCTCCTCGTGTTCGACAACGACGCGTGGCGACAGACGGGCGAGTCCGTCCAGAGTGGTTACGACGAGATCAACGAGGAAATCGTCAAGCGATTCGGCATCCTCTTCGGTGCGGGCGAGGTCCGAGAGGGCCAAGAGGTGGCCGAATCCGTCGTCGACAGTTCGGAAATCATCAACACCCTCTCCGGCGGCGGCGTCTCGACGGTCGGCTACGCCCGCGAGTCGGTCGAACGCAAGCAGGAGTCGGGCGGCCTGCTCTCGCGGTTCACGGGCAGCGACGAATCCATCGAAGACCAGCTCGACTCTGCGAACACGACGAACCGCATCACCAGCCTCGTCCGCAAGGCGGCGCTGGGGCGACTCACCCTCCCCTGTGAAATCGACGGCACGGAGCGCGCCCTCCTCGTGATGGCCGGCCCCTCGGCCTACCTGAATCGGAAAGGCATCGAGCGCGGGCGGAAGTGGCTCGAAGAGCAGACCGGGAGCATGGAGGTCCGCGGGGGCGACTACCCCCTCAACAGCAGTGACTTCGTCGCCTCGGCCATCCTCCTCTCGGGCGTCACGAACGTGCCGCGCATCAAGGAGCTCCAACAGGTCGCCATCGAAGCACAGGACAACATCAACGAAATCCGCGAAGAGAGCGAATCCAATCTCCAGAACTTAGTCGAAGATGACGAGGACGAACTCGAATCACTCTTCTAAGGTCGTCCTCGCCCTAGTCGTCGTGTTGCTCGCCGCAACGGTCCCCGCGGCGGCCATCAACGTCACTGGCGAGGACGTGCCCGAGGAAGCCCAGGTCGGCACGCAAGTATCGGCATCAGTCACACTCGACGAACTGTACCGCAACCCCCAGAGCGAACAGTGGCAACTCGCCGGCTCGACGGAGTTGACCGACGTGTCGTGGACCATCGTGTTCTACGACCAGACCGGGTCGCAGGTCGACCTCATCGAGCCGACGGGCCAATCGTTCTCGAACGTCGACATCCAGGCCAGTAGCGGCACCTCGGAAGTCGAGGTTCGCGTCACCGGGACGGTCCCCGAAGTCGACTCGTACAGCTACGACCCGGCCCAGGAGTTCCAACTGCTGGAGCTCACTCGCGGGCAGTCGGGCGGCGCGAGCGACACCATCGACACATGGGACGCCACCCACTACACCGAGCAGAGCGCGTCGGCGCGACAGGCTATCGACCGAGCGGGCACGGAACTCGATGAAGCCCGACAGAGCGGCGCGAACCCGAGCGACGCGCAGGCCAACTACGAGGACGCCATCACGGCGTACAACGACGGCAGCTTCGACGTGGCGACCAACCTTGCCACCCGAGCGGCGAGTCAGGCCGAGCAGGCCCAGCAGTCCCAGCAGACCCAGCAACTGCTCATCTACGGCGTCGTCGCGCTCGTCGTCCTTGCGCTCGTCGTGGGAGGCGTCCTCTACTGGCGCTCCCAACAGGGCCCGGACGACCCGCTCAGCTAGCGGATGCGGACGCTCGTCCCCTTCGAGTCGACGACCCCGAAGACCCGACTCGACGGGGTGCTCGATGCCGACGAACGCCGCACCTTTTCGCGAGCGATGCTCCGTGACGTGTGTACCGCCCTCCGCGACGCCGGCCACGACGCCGAAGTGCTCGCGACGGCGCCGGTGTCGGTCGACGCGCCCGTGACCGTCGACGAGCGGCCGCTCTCGCAGGCCGTGAACGCCCGCCTCGGCGACGAGCGAGTGGGAATCGTCGTCGCGGACCTCGCACTCGTGACGCCGACGGCCATCGACCGCCTCACCGACGCCGCGAGCGAGGCAGACATCGCCATCGCTCCGGGACGGGGCGGCGGGACGAACGCCCTCGTCGTCGACCACCCCGAGTTTCGCGTCGACTTCCACGGCGTCTCCTACCGCGACCACCGGGCGCACGCCCGCGACATCGGGGCGTCGGTGTCGGTCGTCGACTCGATGCGACTGGCGACCGACGTGGACGTGCCTGCGGACTTGGTCGAGGTACTTCTCCACGGCGAGGGGGAAGCGGCGTCGTGGCTCCGCGAGGCGGGGTTCGAACTCGACGCCGACGGCGGCCGCGTCGGCGTGCGACGCGAGTGACGACACGGCGGTTTTTTGCCCGTCGGGCGCCGAGCAGAGCCCATGTCTCGGGCCCCGGAGACGGACGACGAACGCGTCGCGCCGTCGACGCTCGTCGACGACGACGCCGTCGACGCTCTCCTCGGGACGACGCCTTCCGACGTGGATTCGGCGCCCGAACTCACCTTCGCGCGGAACGTCTTCCTCCCGCTGACGACCGCCTGCCGCTACACCTGCACGTACTGCTCCTTTTACGACGTGCCCGGCGAGGCGACGCTGATGCCGCCCGAATCGGTGCGCGAACAGCTCCGCCACGGCGCCGACGCGGGCTGTACGGAGGCACTCTTTACCTTCGGCGACGCGCCCGACGAACGCTACACGCAGGTCCACGACCAACTCGACGAGTGGGGATACGACACCGTCCTCGACTACCTCGTCGACGCCTGCGAGATGGCGCTGGAGGAGGGGTTGCTCCCCCACAGCAACCCCGGCGACCTGCGCCAATCGGAGATAGCGCGACTCGCCGAGGTCAACGCCAGCATGGGCGTGATGATAGAGACGACGGCGAACGTGGACGCCCACGCGGGGAACCGGCAGAAGACGCCGGAGCGCCGACTGGGGACGCTTCGCGCCGCCGGCGAGGCGGGCGTCCCGTTCACGACGGGGATTCTCGTCGGCATCGGCGAGACGCGGCGTGACCGCGCCGAGAGTCTGCTCGCCATCCGCGAACTCCACGAGCGCTACGACCACGTTCAAGAGGTCATCGTCCAGAACGTCGTCCCGAACGAGCGCTCGGACTTCGAGCGACCGAGCGTCGAGACGATGCGCGAGACGGTGGCGATGGCACGGGCCGCGCTCCCCGCCGAGGTGTCGGTCCAAGTGCCGCCGAACCTCTCGCCGACGCGGGAGTTACTTGACTGCGGCGTCGACGACTTGGGCGGCGTGTCGCCGGTGACGGACGACTACATCAATCCCGAGTACGCGTGGCCCGCGCTCGACGAACTGCGGGACGTGGCCGCCGAGGCGGGCGTGCCGTTGCGCGAACGCCTGCCGACGCACGAACGCTACCTACCACCCAGATTCCGCCGCGACGGCGTGGACCCAGCGAGTGGGTCGTGGCTCAGTCAGCCAATCGTCGACGCGATGGCGGAGCTGGACCGGTTCGTGGGCGGGCCGCCCCGGCTATAGCCACCGCTCCTCGATGTCGGGCAGGCGCTTCCGGACGAGGGTGTATCCGCCGGCAGTGACGACGAACGCCACGGCGACGCGGCGAACCGTGGGCCCGAAGTGGGTCAGTCCCGGTGCGAAACAGACCAGCGTAAGCAGGAAGTCCTCGGGTGCGCCGTCGTAGCGCACCCAGTACCGGGGCCGGAGCCACCGGCGTCGGGAGTGGAGGTAGACGGCTTCGACAGAGGTGCGCTCCCACGGCCGAGGTTCGAGGCCCGCGCCGAGAACGTCGCTCACGGAGTGGACGGCGGCCGCGAGGAAGAACCACGCGGCGGCGACAGTCGCGGGGCCGGGGACGGCCGCGGCGAGGCCGAGTGCGGGGAGCGCGGCCACCCAGTAGTAGTCGGGGAAGTGGAGCGTCTTGCGGTGGACGCCAGCCAGTACGTCCAGGTCGGGAAAGACGCCGCCCGCGATGCCGGCGAGGGCGGCGACGGGGGCCAACTCGGGGGCGACGACGGTCAGCGGTACGGCGAGGAGGAGGCCGACCGCCGCGTGCGTCGTCGCCATCATGGTCAATCAGTCGTCCGCCGTGGGCGTCGCGTCCGCGAGCATCGGCGTCCCGTCGGCGCGCGGGCCGAGAGCGGGGCCGTACGGCGCGTCGTCGGCCGAGAGAGGTCGACGCCGCTCGTAGTCCGTCGAGCGCTCGACCGGCCGGCGGCCGATGGCGGTCACCATGTCGACGTAGTCGGCGACCGACCGGAACTCGCCGTAGTCGCCGCCGGCGCGTTTGGTTATCTCCTCGGAGAAGAGCGTCCCCATGAAGTCGTTGGCGCCACAGGAAAGCGTCTTCAGCGACTTCTCGTCGCCGAACTTCACCCACGAGGTCTGGACGTTCTCGATGTTGTCGAGGAAGAGTCGCGAGACGGCGATCATGAGTTCGTCTTCGGCGTCGCTCGCGCCGCCGGACACCAGTCCCTGCTCGTAGAGTGGCGTCTGCTGGTGGACGAAGGAGAGGGGGACGAACTCCGTGATGCCGCCGGTCCGGTCCTGAAGGTCACGGACTCGCTTCAGGTGCATCGCGCGGTGCATCTCGTTCTCGACGTGGCCGTACATGATGGTCGCGGTGACGGGGAGGCCGGCGGCCATCGCCCCCTCCATCGCGTCGAGCCATTCGCCGGTATCCATCTTGGCCGGACAGATGACCTCGCGCACCTCGTCGACGAGAATCTCGGCGGCGGTGCCGGGTGCGCTGTCGAGGCCGGCGTCGCGCAGGCGGCGATACACCGTCTCGTAGGACCAGTCGGTGCCGCGGCGGGCGTGGTAGGCCTCCTCGGGCGTCATCGAGTGGACGTGGACGCCGTCGACGGACATGGCCCGAATCTGCTCGGCGTAGGTGCCCGGCGAGGTGGTGTAGGCCGACGGCGGGCGGTAGTTCACGCGGCTGGGGTCGTCGACGGCCTCCAGCAGTTCCCGGTGCTCCGCGTCGAGGGCGAAAGCGGGGTGGAGGCCGCTGACCGAACACACCTCGGAGATGCCGCGGTCGACGGCCGCGGCGACGCGCCGGCGCGACTCCGCGGGCGTCTTGGTGAACCCGCCGTGGTCGTCCGGCGCGTCGACTTCGAACGCCGACGCGCGGTCCTTGAAGTTACAGAACTTACAGCCCGTGTCACACGCCGTCGTGACGTTGTTGTTGAGGTTGGCGACGAAGGTCACGTCGTCGCCGACGACGTCGGCGCGTCGGTAGTCCGCCGCCTCCAGCACTCGCTCCTTGCGGACGGGGTCGATGCCGTCCCGGTCGGTTCCGGTCGTCAGGAGTTCGACCCCGTCGTCGACGGTGAGGCGGTGGCCGTTCCGGGCTTTCGCGAGCGCGTTCTCGAAGGATTGGTCGGTCTCCGGAACGTGCTCGAATTCGAAGCCCGCGTCGGGCGGGTCGCTCATCGAAAGAGCCCAGACGCCCGAGACTAATAGGGGTTGTCGTCACCCGTGTCAAAAGACCCATATCGGTCGATACCGACGGGACAGGTATGCGAAGTCGGGTCCGGCGACTGGGGCGACGCGCCTACGAGCGTCTGCTCCGTCGTAACATCGACGACGGCCCGAGCCACGTCGCCGTCATCCAAGACGGCAACCGGCGCTACGCCCGCGAGCGCGGCGACGGCACCACCGACGGCTACCGCGAGGGCGCCCAGACCACCGAGCAGGTGCTTCGGTGGTGTCAGGACCTCGGCGTCGAGGAACTCACGCTCTATGCCTTCTCGACGGAGAACTTCGAGCGCCCGCGAGCGGAGCGCGAACACCTCTTCGACCTCATCGAGTCGAAGCTCCGGGAGTTCGCCGACCACGACCAGATTCACGAGAACGAGGTGTGCATCCGCGCGCTGGGCGATATCGAGCGCCTACCCGAACGCGTCCGCGACGCTGTCGCGCACGCGGAGTCACGGACCGAGGGATACGACCGGTTCCGACTGAACGTCGCGCTGGCCTACGGGGGACGGGCCGAGCTGCTGAGCGCCGCCCGCGACACGCTCCGCGCCGTCGACGAGGGGAACCTCGACCCAGAGGACGTGACCGTCGAGGCCATCGAGCGTCGCCTCTACGCCCGGCCCGTCCGCGACGTGGACCTCATCGTTCGGACTGGCGGCGACGAGCGGACGAGCAACTTCCTGCCGTGGCACGCGAACGGCAACGAGGCCGCCGTCTTCTTCTGTGCGCCCTACTGGCCCGAGTTCTCGAAGATAGATTTCCTGCGCGCCATCCGCACCTACGAAGCGCGTGAGGCGTCGTGGCGCCACACGCGCCGCGAGCGTGCTGTCGCCTTGATTCGGGCCGTCGCGGGGTCGTCGCTCGTCGAAACCCGTGAGGTGGTCGGGCGCCTGCGCGAGCAACTCCCCCACGTCGGCGCGGACGAACTCGTCGACGGCGTGCCCGTGGAGACGGAACGCGACGGCGCGGCGGACTGACCGCCCGCCGAGGACCTTTGTGTAGCCCGCCCGTCGGCGAGCGTATGCTCGACGTTCTGCTCCAGACGGCCACGGAAGTCCCGCCGTCGACCCCCGGCCCGGCGGGCCTCGCCGACTACTGGCCGGTCGTCCGGCGCGGCGTGTGGTTCGTCGTCGGCTTCGTCGCCGTCACGTTCGTCGGCTGGTTCGTGGTCGAACCGGTCGTCGGCGAGTACGTCAAGCGTCGCAACCGAAACAACCCGACGATTCAGGAGGCCGTCGAGCGGTACGTCCGCCTGTTCGTCCTCGTCGTCGCCTTCTTCGTCGCGGCGGGGACGGCTGGCTACGGCGGGTTCGTCGGTGACTCCGCGCTCGTCGTCGCCGCGGGGACGCTCGCCGTCGGCGTCGCTGGCCAGACGGTCATCGGCTCCATCGTCAGCGGACTGGTGCTGGTCGTCGACCCCGAGTTCAACGTCGGCAACTACATCGAGTGGGAGGACGGCGAGGGGACCGTCCAGTCCATCACGCTCCGCGTGACGCGCGTCCTGACGCCGAACGGTGAACTCGTCACGGTACCGAACACGGTGTTGACGAGCCAGTCCATCACGCGACCCTACGGACGGGGGCGTCGGCGCGTCGTCGAACACGTCGGCGTCGCCTACGAGGACGACGTGAGCGACGCGCTCGATCACCTCACGGCGGCGACAGAGGCCGTCGAGGCCATCGAACGGGAGCCGACGCCGAAGGCGTACGTCGACGACTTCGGCGACGACGCCATCGTCGTCCGCGTCCACTTCTGGATCAGCGACCCCCGACGGCAGGACGTCTTCGGGATTCGGTCGGCGTACGCCCGCGCGGTCAAGCGCCGCCTTGACGACGCGGGCATCACCATCAGCCCGGCGTCGAAACGGGAGCTCGAAGGCCGACTCGAAGTGGACCGAGAGAACTGACGGTACCGCTCGCCACCCGCCCAGCCTGCCGACCGCAGCTCGATGTGACGGCGGTGCGCGGGCACGGTGCGTACGCTCCGGAGACGCAGTCGTTCGGCGTTAAACACCCTCCGGATGCGGCGTGAACGGCACGAACCGCGAGCGACGGGCAAACCCGGCTGAACTCGGGTTAATTCGCCCGGAACGGCGTGGCCCGTTTATGTCTGTCCGGCCTGTCGGGTAGGCCGTGAACGAACACGACCACGAATCGGCGACGGCATCGCGACGTGACTACCTGCGAGCGACTGGCGCGGCGGCCGCCGCGAGCGTCGCGGGACTGGCCGGCTGTATGGGCGGCGCCGAAGCCGCGACCGGCACGCTCGCGACGCGCGTGAGCGACCAACCGGGCGACATCGGCGACTTCGAGTCCTGTGTCGTCACTATCGCAGGCTACTGGGTGAAACCGGAGAGCGACGAGGAATCGGACGCGACGGCGACGGAAACGGAGTCGGACTCCGAGAGCACCGAGACTCCCGACGAGAGCGACGCGCGCCAGTACCACGAGTTGGAGAGCCCGCAGGAGGCCGACCTCGTGGAGCTGCAGGGCGACCGCTCGGCGCTCATCGGCGAGCAGGAACTTGAGACGGGGACGTACGCCTTCCTCCAGCTCGACGTGACGGGCGTCGAGGCAACCCTCGCCGACGGCGGCGACGCGACGGTGGACACGCCGGGCAACGCCCCCCTGCAGTTCAAGCAGTCCTTCGACATTCGGGAGAACACGCGGACGCAGTTCACCGCCGACTTCACGCCCGTCAAGCGAGGGCAGAGCGGGTCGTACCTCCTCAAACCGGTCGCACAGGAGACGACGGTGAGTTACGAGTCGATAGAGGCGACGAGCACCGGGACGGCGAACGAGACGGCGACGAGCGAATAGCGGCCTACCGCCCGAAGCGACGCTGGCGGTTCTGGTAGTCCAGCACTGCCCGGAGGTAGTCGCGCTCGCGGACGTCCCGCCAGTTCACGTCGATGAAGTAGAGTTCGGAGTAGACGGACTGCCAAATCATGAAATCCGAGAGGCGTTCGGCGCCGGTCTTGATGAGCAGGTCGGGTTCGTCGGGGAAGACCAGCCGACGTTCCACGTCCGCCTCGTCCACGTCGCTCGGGTCGAGTTCGCCGGCGTCGACTTCGGAAGCGAGCGAGCGGACGGCGGCGGCGAACTCGCCTTTGCCGCCGAGGCCGACGTTCACCTGCACGGGCGCGTCGACGGGGTCGGTGTCGTCCGGAGCGCGGACGGCGACGCGGCGAGGTACGGAGAGCGAGCGGAGTTCGCGCTCCAGCGTCGGCACCACGGACTCGTCGAGGACGCTCACGGAGACGGTGGCGCGTTCGGCGCCGTAGTCGAAGACCCACCCGAGGAGGCGTTCGAGGCGGTCGTACGCCCCCTGTTCCAACAGGTCCCGCTCCGTGAGGACGAGCGCGACGTGTGCTGGCGGGTCGCCGGGGTGAAAGCGCTGCCTGAGCGCGAGATAGCGGTCGTACAGGCCCACGGGGGCAACAGGAGGGCACAGCGCAAAAGCACACCGGGTTCGGCGACTTCGGGGCGACAGCGCCCCGTGTCGGGAGGGTTAAGTGGCCGTCCGAGGTACCGCACGGTGTGACGTCCACCCTTCGACGGGCAGGAGGGTTCGCGGCGGTCGGAACGCTCGCGCTCGCTGCGCCCGAACTCGGGCGGGCGGCCGCCGCCCCCTTCGCTATCGTCGCGCTCCTCGCTGCGTTCGTCATCGACGAGGGGCCGGTCTTCGACCTCTTCGCCCGGCCACAGGACCGCCGCGACGGCCGGCTCAACGGCCTCGCCGGCTTCTCTCTGGCCGCCACCGGCCTCGCTATCCTCGCCACGGCGCCCCGGGAGTCGATGCCGACGGGCGTGTTCGTCGCCGCCGTCCTCGTCGTCGCGTACGGGAACGTCGGCGCTCGCGCCGTGGAGCGACTGTGGAGCGACCCGGGACGGTCGGTCGCCGGCTTCAGTACCGTCGCCTTCCTCGCGGCAGCCGCCGGCCAAGTGCTCGTCGCGATGGCGCTGGGTCGAACGCCGACGCCAGCGTCGGTGGTCTTTCTCGCCGCCGCGGGCGCCCTCGTCGCCGCACTCTTGCGGTCGATGCTCTACGAACGCGACGACCCCATCGTGATGCTCTCGACGGGGCTCTTGCTCTGGCTGTTCGACGTCATCGGCGTCGACGCCGGCATCGTCAACGTCGGCGTCGCACTCGCCGTGACCGTCGCCCTCGGCTACGTCTCCTATCGGACCGGCACCGCCTCCGTCCCGGGGATGGTGACCGGCGTCTTGCTCGGCCTCCTCACCATCGTCTTCGGTGGTATCGGCTGGTTCGCCATCCTCATCGCCTTCTTCGGCATCGGCGGCCTCTCCGCGAAGTACCGCTACGAGGAGAAGAGCGAACGCGGCGTCGCCGAGGACAACGAGGGCGCCCGGGGGAGCGGGAACGTCCTCGGCAACGCGGCGGTGGCGCTCGTGGCCGTCATCGGCTTCGCCGCGAGCAGTAACATGCAACTCGACCCCGCACTCTTCCAGTTCGCGTTCACCGGATCGCTCGCCGCCGCCATGAGCGACACCCTCTCCAGCGAAATCGGCGTCCTGTTCGGTGAGCCCCGACTCATCACGACGCTCGAACGCGTCGAACCCGGCACCGACGGCGGGGTCACGTGGCAGGGCTACGCCGTCGGCGTCGTCGGCGCCGCCATCGTCGCCGCCGTCGCCGTTATCGGCTTCACGTTCGACGCGCCGGCGCTCGCGGCCCTTACCGTCGTCGCCGGCGGCGTCGCAGGCATGACCGTCGACAGCGTCCTCGGGGCGACGCTCGAAGGCGGGCGCGTCGGTAACCAGACGGTCAACTTCCTCGGCACGCTCGGGGGCGCCGTCACGAGCGCCGTCCTCGCCGTTCTCGTCCTGTGATTCGCCCGGCGACGCCGGCAGACGCTGACCGACTCACTCACCTACAGTCGTTGCTCCCCGAACCCAGTCCGGCGCTCTTGGAGAGCGCGCTCGGCGAGACGGGGGCGCCGACGCCGGCAACGGCGCTCGTCTCGGTTGCGGACGGCGCCGTCGTCGGCTACGCCCTCGCCGTCCCCGGCGACGAGACGGTGTACGTCGCCGAACTGGTCGTCGCGCCGGCCCATCGCCGCGAGGGGCGGGCGCGAGCACTCTTGGAGGCGTGTGCAGAGGGTGGCGACTCCCTGACCGTCACCGTCGCGGCCGACAACGAGGCAGCGCAGTCGCTGTACCGAGCGTGTGGGTTCGAACGAGTCGAACGCCTGCCGGAGTTCTTCGAAAACGGGGCGGCGATTCAGTATCGGCGGGACTAGTCGGCGGCGACGAACTGCTCGGCCGTCCGAACGCGGACGTCGACGGGCGTTTTCACCGCTTCACCCGTCGAACGAGCGACGAGTTGCTCGACGCCGCGCTGGGCTGCCACGTCGAGAATCCGTTGGCTCACCTCGCCGTCGACGACGAGGGCGTAGGGGGGCGTCTCGGCGTTCGCGATAGCGTCGAAGGCGTCGGCCGCGGGCACCGTCTCGAGCACCTCGTAGTCGGCGTCGAGGAGGCGGGCCGTCCCCGTCTCGGCGTCGATGACGGCGCGGACGTGTTCGCGGAGGGTCGACGGCGACGCCTCGGCGGCGTCACTCTCGGTGGCCGACGCCTCTTCGGCGCGTTCGCCGTTCTCCTCGGCACGCTCGCCGTGCCCTTCGGCGCGTTCGCCGTTCTCTTCCGCGACGCCCGTCTCGACGGTGGTGCTCCCGGCCGCCGTCTCGGCGACGGGGACGGGCGAGTGAGACGCGGGCGAGTCGTCGGACGTGCCGACTTCGGGCGGTGCGACGGAGTCGTCACCCTCGCCGACGATGTCGCCGTAGGGTGTCTTGTTCCGCAGGGCGGACATGACTTCGTGGCGCTCCAAGTCCTCGACGGACCGGTTCTCGGGCGCGAAGACGACGTAGTCCACGTCGCCGACCTGTGAGAGTTCGCGGAGGATGAGTTCGCCGCCCCTGTCGCCGTCGAGGAAGGCCGT
Source organism: Haloplanus vescus (assembly GCF_900107665.1). Lineage (NCBI taxonomy): Archaea > Methanobacteriati > Methanobacteriota > Halobacteria > Halobacteriales > Haloferacaceae > Haloplanus > Haloplanus vescus. The sequence goes on along the minus strand of NZ_FNQT01000002.1, from coordinate 73,379 downwards.
GACCGTCCGCTCCTCGCTCAGGTGGGCTATCGGGTCGGGGACGTTCGTCCCCTCCACCGCGATGGCGTTCTTGATGCCGTACTGAAGCAGGGTGAGCACGTCGGCACGGCCCTCGACGACGATGATGGCGTCGGCGTCGGCGACGCGCGGGCCTGCGGGGAGGCCCTCGTACTCCGTGATGTCCTCGATGCGGACGCTCTCGCGGACCTCCTCCAGAATCTTCGAGGAGTCCATGACGCTCTCGTCGAACGACCCCGCGAGCAGTTCCTTCGCGCGGTCGATGACCTTCCGGCGCTTGGCCTCGCGCACGTCCTCGATGTTCGTCACTTCGACCGAGGCCTGACAGGGGCCGACGCGGTCGATAGTCTCCAGGGAGGCGGCGAGGATGGCCGTCTCCACCTTGTCGAGGCTGCTCGCGATGGTGATGCGGCCGAAGGACTGGCCGTTTTCGCTGTCTATCTGAACGTCGATACGACCGACTTTCGAGGACTGTTGTAGGTCGCGCAAGTCGAGTTCGTCGCCGAGCAGGCCCTCTGTCTGCCCGAAGACGGCGCCGACCACGTCGCTTCGCTCCACGACGCCGTCGGCCGCAATCGATGCGTGAATGAGGTATTTGGCTGTGTCGTCCATTGATAATCCCCTCGTGGGGGTGATGATGGTGATGGTGAGTTCATGGGTCGCCCCATGTACGCCTATATAATTTTTGGTGACCCGGGAAATACCTGTCGTACTTCCGACTGGCCAGCGACGGCGCCGAGTCAGGAGATACATGCCCGTTCCGCCGCCAACGTGCGATTATGCGTCGCCCTTCGACTGGTCCCGAGTCGCTCCCGGTGACGGCCGCGCTCGGACTGGCGCTGGTCGTCGTCGCGAACCTCCTCCCACTCGTCGGCGTCGTCGCCTGGGGGTGGGACCTCACGTCGCTGCTGGTGCTCTACTGGGTCGAAGCGTGCGTGACGATGGTGATGGCGGCCGTGAAGGCGCTGTTCGCCGAGCGTGGCTCGCCGGGGATTTCCGGGTCGATCGAACCCCTGCACGAACTCCGCGAGAAACGCGGTGGCTGGCGGCCCCACCCAAACTGGCCACCGCTCTACCCCCGGAACGTCCCCTTCGCGCTCTCCGTTGTCGGCGCCTGGAGCGTGACGGCGCTTCCGCTGACGCTCCTCCACTGGGGTGCGGACGGCCCGGACATCGCGCTCTCGCTCGACTTGCTCGCGGGCATCGGCGCGTTACTGGTCTCGCAGGTGCGTGACTTCGTCACCGAGTACGTCGGGGACGAGGAGTACGCGACGGTGTCGGCCCAAGAGCTCCTCCAGACGCCGATACAACTCGGCGTCGTCGTCCTCTCGGTCGGCCTCCTCGCCGCCGACAGTCGAGCGGGCAGTCTCGCGCTCCTCGTCGGCGTCGTCCTCGTGAAAGCCGCCGTCTCGGCCTATCGCTTCTACGCCGACCACGTCGGCGAACCGCTCGTCCAGCTCGGGGAGCGGTTCACGGCCGACGCGAGCGAGCCACCGCCGGAGCTCGACCTGCCCGACGCGCCCGTCCGCGGGCGAGTGGGCGTCGACGCGCGGTCGGTACTGCTGGGGAGCGTCTGGGCCGTCGCGTTCGGGTTCGCGACGCGCTTCGGCATGGGTTCGCTCGTCGTCGCCGGATTCGCCGCCCTCACGCGCCGCCCGCTCTGGATTGCCCTCGGACTGGTTCCACTCCTCGCCGTCGTCGCCGGCCGCGTCTGCTCGTTTTACCTCCGGTACGGAACCATCGAGTACCAGCGACGCGGCGAGAATCTGGTGGCGTACGACACGCTCCTCGACGCCCCGCAGTGGGTGGTGCCGGTCGATTCGACGACGGAGTTCTCGGTGAAAAACGCCATCGTCGACCGACTCCGCGGGACCGACACGCTCACCGTCGCCGACGTGGCGTCGGCCGACGGGCGAGACGTACAACTCGGACCCGTTCGCGACGCCGAGGCGGCCGCCGAGACGCTCGACCTCCCCGTTGAGGAGACGGCGCGACCGGCGCGAGACCCCACGGTCATCGCCGCCGCCTCACTCTTGGTGCTCGCCTTCCTCGCCGTCCCCGCCGGTCTGTTCCTCGCGCCACAGGTCGAGCGGTCGACGGCGGTCGGCATCGTCGTCGTGCTCGGCCCTTTCGGTGCCATCCCCGTGGTCGCCCTGCTGTGGGTCGTGTTGGCACGAATCTGAGACGCGTACCGTTATGGGCCTCTCGGCTGTAGGTGAGGCCGATGGCGCAAATCGACCGACTGCGGTGTTACCCCATCAAGGGGTTCGACGGAATCGATGTCGACTCCGCGCAGGTGAGCGCCGCGGGCACGCTCGCGGGCGACCGAGCGTACGCCCTGTGTGACCCCGAAGCCAGTCGCATCGAGACGGGATCGGACATGCAGACGCTCGCGTACAACGGCAAGCAGACCGACCGCGTGCACGACGTGCGGACCGACTTCGACCCCTCGACGCACGTCCTGACCGTCGACCCGGACGACGGCGATGAACGGACCTTCGACCTCTCGACCGATGACGGCCGCGCGACGGCGGGCGAGTGGTTCGGCGAGTTCATCGGCGACCCGGTCGACCTGCGTCGCCGCGAACCGCCGGCGTTCGTCGACCGACCCGACGCCGGTCCCTCCATCATCAGCACCGCGACGCTGGAGGCAGTCGCCTCGTGGTTCGACGAGATGACCGTCGAGAGCGCCCGGCGTCGCCTCCGCGCCAACGTCGAGGTGAGCGGCGTCCCCGCGTTCTGGGAGGACCGCTTCGTCGGCGAAGACGCCCCTGCGTTCGTCGTGGGCGACGGCGTTCGGTTCGAGGGCGCCGAACCCTGCGCGCGGTGTGTGGTCCCCAGTCGCGACCCGGAGACGGGCGACCCACTGCCGGAGTTCCGCGAGCGATTCGTGGAGCGGCGGGAGGCGACCTTCCCCGAGTGGGCCGACGAAGACGCCTTCCCGCATTTCTACACCCTGATGCTCATCTCGCAGGTGCCCGAGGCGTCGCGAGAACAGTCGATTGCGGTCGGTGACGAGGTGCGGGTCGGCGACTGACGCCGACCTGCTTGGCGAGATATATAACGGCGCCAGCTCACTACCACGTATGCAGACCCACATCGTCCCGGTCGGGTTCGATTACGACCGGCTGATCGCGCCGCTGATTCGCGACCAGTTCGACGTGGACCGCGTCATCCTGTTGGAGGGAGCGGTCGGGAGCGAGGCCAACGTGGAGTACTCGCGGAACCTCTCCGCCAAACTGGAACAGGACTTTCAGAACCTGCTCGGCGCCGAGACGACTCGGGTCGTCATCGAGGACGTCTACGACTACGACGCGGCGTTCAAGCGCGCGTACGACCTCATCAACGACGAACTGGACGCGGGCGCGCCGGACGGCGAGGTGTGGGTCAACGTGAGTTCGATGCCCCGGCCCGTGAGTTTCGCCTTCGCCACCGCCGCCCACTCCATCACGCTCGAACGGCAGGCCGACCGCGACCGCATCCACACCTACTACACCGCCCCCGAGAAATACCTGGAGACGGAGCTCGCCGAGGAACTGCGGGCGAACCGCGACCTGCTGACCGACCTGCTCGACGACGAGTCGGTCGACGAGGACGCGATTCGGGAGCGACTGACGGGCACGACGGAACTCCTCGACGAGTTCGACGAGCGCGGTACCACCATCGGCGCCAAGCGCATCGGCGAGGACCACATCGTCGAACTGCCGGTCGCCTCCTTCTCGAACGTCAAACCTTTCGAGGAAGTGATTCTGTTCGAACTCGGCGACCACGGCGAGTTCGAATCCGTCTCCGAACTCGCGGAGGCACTCGCCGCCGAACTCGGCGAGGAGTACACCGACAGCTTCCGGTCGAAGGTCATCTACAACGTCGACCGCCTCGGTCCCGGCGGGAAAGGCTACATCGAACAGGAAGAGCACGGCAAGTCCTACCGAACGCAGCTGTCGCGAATCGGCGAACTGTGGGTGCGCGCCCACGCCGACCGCGAGGACGACGACTAGAAGTCGAGGCCGCGGGGCGACGCCTCGGGAACCAGCGGACTCCCCGGCAGGTCCGCGGGAAGGTCGGGGAGATTGTAGCCGCCGGGCGCCACGTCGTTGGGCGCGTCGGGGTAGAACGTCGCCGCGAGCGTCTGAATGTGTTCCCGGCCCACGTCAAGTTCGAACTGCCCGCCGCCGTAACACGCGATGTCGTTCGCCTGCGCGTACTCGATAGTGTCGAGGAGTGACTCGACGGTGCCAAAGCGCGAGGGTTTGACGTTGAGCCACCGTGGCTCGAACGGCAGGTCACGGACGCTCTCGACGCTCGTTATCGGCGCGTCCCACGAGAGGCGGTCCCGCGCCGACGCCACCACCGTTCGCGTCTCGTCGGTGAGCGCCGGGTCTTCGATAACGGCGTCGGGGAAGCCCCGAATCACGCGCTCGTAGAGGTCCGGGTCGGGTGCTTGGTCGACCGTCGTCCCGGTGTAGTGGCCCTTCAGGTCGAGGAGGCGAACGGCGCCGGTGTCGGCGAGCGCAGTCACCAGGTCGTCGTCCCAGTCGCTCGTGGGGTCGAGTTTGAGGCCGATGTCGGGCTGGGCGTCAAGAATCGCGTCGACGCGGTCGGTCGTCGGCGGGTCGCCGAGGCGGGTGCTGACGACGAACCGGACGGGGTCACGCTCCCGCTCAAGCGCGGTGGCGAAGTCGGTGTCGGCCTGTCGGAGCGCCAAATCAAGGGCCGCGCTCTCGACCCCCCAGCGGCGGTAATGGCGCGCAGACGGCTGTTCCGGGTCTTCCGTGGGAAAGAGGTCCACGTCGTCGAGCGCCGTCGAGAACTCGTCGAACGTGTACTCGCCGGTGGGGACGAGCGACCCCGTCTCGGCGAGTGCGTCGTGGTCTTCCGTGTCGTAGGTGACGTCCTCGCCGCGCCCGACGTGCCCGTCGCCGCGGAGCTCGAAGACGGTGGTCGCACGGGTGAACCCACTGGAGGTGTCTCGCTCGTGGCGAGTTCGGGTCTCGCTCTCGACGCGGAGTGGCAGGTCCGCGAGGTGGTCGTAGAGGGTCACGGCGGAATCAGGCGCTCCAGCGTGAAAGGCTGTGGGAGCGCTGCCGTTAATCCGATTTAATCTGGACTAGTCCGCGGGAAGTGCGGTTCAGCGACGTACAGTTATACGGGGCCGGACAGCTACGACCTTGACGAGATGAATGAGAACGGAACGACGCTCGTCGCCAGGACAGGGGCGGCGAGACTCGTTGCGACGGGAGCGCGGGCGACAGGCACAGGGATCGACGGGGGCCCGGCAGTCGAGGAGAGGAGGTGAGCGTCGATGCGGAAGTGGGTCATCGCGCTCGGTGTCGTCGCCGTCGTCGCAGCCGCCGCGGTGGGTCTCGGTGGCCTCGGCGGCGGCGCGTCGGATAGCGGTTCGGGAGACGACATCGAATCCTTCCCGACTGAGACGACGACGGAGACGGCCGCCGGGACGGGAGGCGACAACGTGACGACGACCCAGCCAGCGCCCAGTCCGGCCTTCGCGTTCACCGTCGACCAGATGGAAGAGTGTGGGCGAACCTGCCGTGACGTGACGAGTACGCTGACGAACGACGGGGACGCGGACGCGTCGGACGTAACGGTCTACACGCGCATCTTCGCCGGCAACGGAACCGACGGCGACGTGGTCTGGGAGGGACAGGAACGGGTCGGCTCGCTCAACGCGAGTGAGTCGCACACGACGACCAAGCGGGTCGAACTGTCGCTCTCGGACGCCGTGGCCGTCGAAAGCGCCGGTGGCTGGGTGACCGTCCAGACGACGGTCCAGTCCGAGGAAAAGACGATTACGTTCACCGAGCGCCGACAGGCGGGCTAACGCCGGTCGGTCGCTTCCAACTTCTTCACGCGCGTCGCGAGCGTCAGGAAGGTAGCCGTGAGCGTCAGGACGACGGCGCCCGCGGCGGCGATTTCGTGCGTCGGCGAGAGGTGGGTTATCGTCCCGTCGACGATGCGCTGGCCGGGCAAGAGCGTGTGGTGAGGCGACCCGACCAGCGGGACGAAGTAGTCTACCACGTCGTTCAGGCCGTACCACGCGACGGCGACGGCGACGGCGTGGACGGGGAAGTCGCTGTAGCGATGGATGAGAAACGCCTCGACGGCCATCATGAGGTGGCTGCCGAGGAGGAAGGCGTACATGGGCAGGGAGTTGGCGGCGAGGAAGCCGTCCGCGAACGCGACGAGGACGAAGGGCGTCCACAGCCCGAGTTTCCAACAGCCGAAGAAAGCCAGCGCGTTCAGCGTCTCGCTCTCGCGGCCCAGTTTCCACGTCGCGAGCGACAGCGCGATAAACAGCGTCGCGACGGGACTGTCAGGGACGAGCGGCAAGATGACGCTGGGCTCGGCGACGAACTGGAAGCGGTAGTACCAGAAGCCGAAGGCGGTGCCGACGAGGTTGACGAGGACGATGACCCACGCAATCGAGAGCCCGAAGTTCTCGAGGGCGCGGGGCAGCGGCGCCAGCCACCGCGGAAGCGGGTCGGGGTCGGGGAGCGAGGCACCGTCGAAGAGGGAAGCGACGCGACCCGCGAGTGACTCCGTCCCGGAGCTCATTGTCGGGGGCAGGGAGCGGGCCGGTAAATCGGTGGCGGTCCACCGGGTGGCGTCGGCGAGCGCCGGTCACAGCGTGACGAACAGCGTGAGGAACGTATAGACCACACCCAAGAGGAGCATCCCGGCGACGAGGAGGGCGAACCACGTCCGTCCGTCGCCGGGGAGACTGGGCGTCTCCGACGGGTAGTAGGGCGAGAGCGGGTTCTTCGAACTCGGGTCGCGGTCGCTCATCGGTCGAAGGTGGGACGCGACGGCCATCAGTGTCCCGGCCGACCTATTGTGGGTGCGATGACCGGCAATATCCACCGAAAGCCTGGCGTTAAGTGTATCCCCTCGTAACGAGGCATATGACCGACCTCGAAGAGTTGCGGCGCGGCACGGAACTGGTGAAGCGAGGGTTCGCGCGGATGCAGAAAGGCGGCGTCATCATGGACGTCGTCAACGCGGAACAGGCCCGCATCGCGGAGGACTGCGGCGCCGTCGCGGTGATGAGTCTGGAGGCCGTCCCGGCGGACATCCGCAAGCGAGGCGGCGTCGCCCGGATGGCCGACCCCGCGGCCCTCACCGAGATTCTGGAGGAAGTGTCCATCCCCGTCATGGGGAAGGCCCGCATCGGCCACCAGAAGGAAGCCGAGATTCTGCAGGCGACGGGCGCCGACATGATAGACGAGAGCGAGGTACTCACGCCCGCCGACGACGACTACCACATCGACAAGCGCGACTTCACCGCGCCGTTCGTCTGTGGCGCGCGCAACCTCGGCGAGGCGCTCCGCCGCATCGACGAGGGCGCGGCGATGATTCGCACCAAAGGCGAAGCGGGCACCGGCGACGTGAACCAGGCCGTCACCCACCAGCGCGCCATCAAAGGCGCTATCCGACAGCTGGAGGGCATGGCCTACGAGGAGCGCGAGCGCTGGGCCCGCGAGCACGGCGCACCCCGCGACTTGGTCCACGAGACGGCGGAGATGGGTCGCCTGCCGGTCGTCAACTTCGCCGCCGGCGGCATCGCGACGCCCGCGGACGCGGCGCTCATGATGCACCACGGCTGTGACGGCATCTTCGTCGGGTCGGGCATCTTCGGCGCCGAGAACCCCGAAGCGATGGGCACCGCCATCGTCGAGGCGGTCAACAACTGGGACGACCCCGACCGCCTCGCCGATATCGCGACGAACGTCGGCAAGGGGATGAAAGGCCAGTCGAACGCCGACATGGCCGACGAGGAGAAGCTGCAGGGTCGCGGCGTCTGAGGCCGGCAATCAGGCGTTCACTTCGACCCGAACGACTCGTCCGTCGTGTCTGACGTACCATTCCGTTCCCGGAGCGTCGGCGGCCCGAATCTCCGCCGTCGTCGCCGTCGCCGACGCGGTACCGTTTTCGAGCGCATCCTCGACGACCGCCCGAATCGGGCTGTCGGCGGGGAAGTCGGACAGCGAAGATACGTCCTCGTCCGTCGCGTCGGCCGGGACCGAATCGACGACGGTGGCCTCCACGGTGACCGTCGGCGTACTCAGCGTTCCGAGCACCACCAGCACGGCGAACAGGAGGACGCCGGCACCGAGGACGCCCAAGACGAGGTACCGAACCGGCTTGGAGACGACCCGGAGGTCGGGGACCATCGGGAGGCTGTTCGAATCCACGGGCGGGGACACACCGCGCGAAAAGAAACGTCTTGGGACGAGTTAGTCGTCGGGATACAGCGTCGCCCCGCGTCCGATTTTCGTCTGATAGGCTCTGGCGTCGACGCCCGCCTCGGAGAAGGCGCCGACCATCGCCGACGCGATGTCGTGTCGGTCGTCGGGGTAGCAGGCGGCGAGGACGCCCGGCCCGGCACCGGAGACGGTGACGCCCGTCGCGCCCGCGGCGAGGGCGGCCTCCCGAACCTCGTTGTATCCGGAGATGAGGTCGGCCCGGGCGGGCGTGACGAGGCGGTCGTGCATGCCCTTCCCCACTAATCGCGGGTCGTCGCGACACATACCGGTCGTCAGCGTGGCGGCCCGGCCGACGGTGTATACCAACTGGTCCATCGTAGCGCCCGCGGGCACCACGTCGCGGGCGTCGCGCGTCGAGATTGCTATCTCGGGAAGACAGGCCACGAGGGGGATGTCCGCGTCGACGACGGTCACGTCCCGCCCCGTGGCGACGGTGAAGCCGCCGAGGAGTGCGGGCGCGACGTTGTCGAGGTGGACCTCGCCGGAGACGGTGGCCTCGCCCTTGCCGGCGATGGGGACGAGGTCGCGTCGCGAGAGGCCTCGGTCGTAGAGTTCGTTGAGTGCGAGCGCCGCAGCGGCGGCGCTGGCACCGGACGACCCGAGTCCGGACGAGGGACGAATCCCCTTGTCGATCCGGATGTGTGCCGGGGCGTCGAGCGCCTCGGCGACCGCGCCGACGGTGTTCGCGTCCGGGTCTTCGGGGATGAACTCGCTCCCGTAACCCGTCACGTCGATAGTCGTCCGGTCGGCTTTCTCAACGCGGACGACGTCCGCCGGTCGGCCGAGGGCCGCGCCGAACACGTCGAACCCGCTACCGAGGTTCGCACTCGTGGCCGGAGCCCTGACCGTAACCATGCCCCGGAGTTGCGCGAGTCGGGTCAAAAACCTGCCGAAGGGTTCGGCGGGTGAACCGGGCCAACTTATACCCCGCTGGCGGCGCCGGTGTGGGTATGGCAATCGCCGGGGCGACGGCACAGCTCGACCGCCCCCGCCGGGCCGTCGGGACCGTCGTGTTCGTCGTCTTCCTCGATCTGGTGGGCTTCGGCATCGTCGTCCCCATCCTCCCGTACTACGTCCGGAGCTTCGGCGTCGGCGACGTGTTCATCGGCCTGCTGGCCGCGACGTACTCGCTCACGCAGTTCCTCGCGGCGCCCGCGCTCGGCCGCGCCTCGGACCGCTGGGGGCGGCGCCCGGTCATCACGCTCTCGCTGGCCGGGAGCGCCGTCGCGTGGACCGTCTTCGGCCTCGGCGACCCCGTCGGCGACGCGGCGGGACCGCTCGCCGGCGTCGCCGTCCTCTTTTGCTCACGAGCGCTTGCCGGCGCGATGGGCGGGAACATCGCGGCGGCGCAGGCGTACGTCGCGGACGTGACGCCGCGAGAGCGACGCGCCGCGGCGCTCGGCCTCGTCGGCGCCTCGTTCAGCCTCGGGTTCATCTTCGGCCCGGCCATCGGCGGCGCGCTGGCGAGCGACACGGCGGTTCGGCTGGCGGCGCCGCTCCCGATTCCCGCCACGCCCTTTTCGCTCCCCGCGTTCGGCGCGGCGGCGATGAGTCTCGTCGCCCTCGCCGTCGCGCTGTTCGCGCTGGAGGAACCCGAACGACGGCGGACGAGCGGCGAGCGGTCGTCGCTCGTCTCCGACTTCGTCACGGCGCTTCGCGACCCCGACCTCCGGGGCCTCGTCCTCTCCTTTTTCCTCGTCTCCGTCGCGTTCGCGGGGATTCAGGTCATGTTCATCCCCTTTGTCGCCGACGCCGCAGCCTATCGCTTCGACGCCGCCGCCGCGGCGCTCTTGCTCACGTACGTGGGCGTCCTCGGCGCGGTCAATCAAGGACTGCTCGTGGGACGACTGGCCGACCGGTTCGGGTCGGGGCGCCTCGCCGTCGTCGGCGCCGGACTGCTCGCCGTCGCCCTCGCGGCGCTCCCCTTCGCCCCGGCACTGGGTGGCTTCTTGCCCTCGGTCAGTGGCCCGGCGTGGCTCACTCCCGAGCTGGTCACGCTCCTCGGGATTCTCGCCGTGCTCTCGGTCGGGAACGGCCTCCTGAACCCGTCGCTGGCGGCGCTGGTGTCGTCGAGTGCCGACGCGAGCAAACAGGGGACCGCCTTCGGCGTCACGCAGGGCGCGGGGAGTCTGGGCCGGACCGTCGGGCCGCCGGTGGCGGCGGGGCTGTACGCGCTCGCGTACTGGTCGCCCTTCGTCGCCGGCGCCGTGGTCGTCCTGCCAGTCGTCGGGTTGTTGCTCGAACGGATGAAAGGCCGCGCGTAATCAGTCCGACGTGGCGACGGTGGTGTCCGGCGCCATGTCGAGCACCTCGTCGAAGAAGTCGAGCGAGTCGTGGGGACCGGGGTTGGCCTCGGGGTGGTACTGGCGCGTGATGACGTCGAGTTCGTCGTTGGCGAGGCCCTCCGCGGTGCCGTCGTTGACGTTCACCTGCGTCACGTCGAGGCGGTCACCGGGTTCGCCTACGGTGTAGCCGTGGTTCTGGGTCGTCATGACGACGCGCCCGGAGTCTAAGTCACGGACCGGTTGGTTGACGCCGCGGTGACCGAAGGCCATCTTCTCGGTGGAGCCACCGAGGGCGTTGGCGACCACCTGCTGGCCGAGACAGATGCCGGCGATGGGCAGGTCGCCGAGGTAGGCGTCGACCAGCGACTCGGCGGCCTCGAAGTTCTTCGGGTCGCCGGGGCCGTTCGAGATGAAGAGCACGTCGGGGTCGACGGCTTCGACGTCCTCGGGCGTCGCGTCGTAGGGCAGGACGTGCACCGTCGCGTCGCGGTCACACAGGGACTCGATGATGGAGCCCTTGGCGCCGCAGTCGACGAGTGCGACCGTCGCGGCCGAGCCACCCTCGTAGACTTCGGCTTCGTCGACGCTCACCTGCGCGCCGATGTCGACGTGTTCGCTCATGCCCTTGCAGGCGGCGAGTTCTTCCTTGGCGTCCTCGGGGGTGGCGTCCGGGCCGACGGCGATGCCACACTTCATCGCCCCTTCCTCGCGGATGGAGGTGACGAGTTCTCGCGTGTCGAGGTGGTCGATGGCGGGGATGCCCTCCTCGTCCAGCCACTCGACGACGTCTTCGGTGAACTCGCGGGCGATGGCCGCGCGAGGGTGGACGCGGTCGGATTCGAATCGCTCGGATCGGACGCCGTAGTTGCCGATGAGGGGGTACGAGAAGGTGAGGACCTGCTCCTCGTATGAGGGGTCGGTCAGACTCTCCTCGTAGCCAGTGTATGCGGTCGTAAAGACCAGTTCGCCGCGGGTCCGACCCGGAGCACGGCCACGCGCCTCGACGACGCGGCCGTCCTCCAAGGCAAGGTAGGCGTCCGACATTACGAGAAACACAGTGAGCCGCGGCCATTAAGCCTTCCTTTCGTAGTTGAGTTACGAATTTCGTAATCGGTAAGTCACTGCCAGCAGTACCGGCCGTATGGACGATCTGGACCGGCGGATTCTGGGAATCCTCCGGCGAGACTCGCGGACGCCCTACACGGAGATTGCGGACCAAGTCGGGACCTCCGAGGGGACGGTCCGCAACCGGGTCGAACGCCTCGTCGACGAGGGCATCATCGAGCGATTCACCGTCGCCACCCGTACCGGCAACGTGAAGGCGATGATCGAGGTGTCGGTCGCCGTCGACGTGGATACCGCCGACGTGTCGGGGCGGATGGCCGAGTGGAACGAAGTCGACTTCGTGTGGCAAGTCTCGGGCGAGGCGGACATCGTCATGGTCGTCGACGCCGCGGACACGGGCGCGGTGAACGACCTCATCACGAAAGCGCGGGACTTAGACGAGGTGCAAAACACGAAGACCCGACTGATTCTCAACGAGCAGACGGGCTGAAAATCGTCATCGGTAAATCACCGCCGTCCGGATGTGAAGTATGAGCAGTCAGTCCGACGTTATCGACGACGACCTCTACCGACGCACGAAATCCCTCCTCGAACCGGGCGACATCGACCTCGCGGGCGCCATCGTCCACACCGACCTCTCCGGGCAGGAGGACCTTGAGATGCAGGAACTGACAGTCGAACTCAACGAGGTCATCGCCGCCCACGCCGGGAAAGGCGAGACGTACATCCACGCCGGCAACGACGACCCCAACTTCTCCTCGAACCAGTTCCAGGGTCGCACCCTCGACGGCGACGAGTTCGTCTGGGAGTGCCAGCAACTCCTCCGCGAGGGTACCTTCGACATCGTGTTCTACTACGAGGCCGACGCCGACCAAGAGGCCCTCGTGGAGGACATCAACGACCGAGGGTACGACGTGACGAGTGTCGTCCTCGACGAGGACGACGAGATGTCCGCGAGCGAAGTTTAGAGTCGGCCCGCCGCGCTGACGACGCCGGCAGCGAGTTCGCCGAGCGGTGCGGACAGTTCGTACGCGGGCGTCGTGAGTCGAATCGGGTCCTCGTCGGCGACGCCTGCGAAGCGGACGTTGAGGGCGTACGACCCGTCGTCGGCGATGGGCGTGACTTCGCGCTGCCCGGAGGGGTCGTGACGCGCCCACGCCATCTCGCCCGCGAAGGCCGGGTCGGTCTGGCCCTCGACGACGCGAAGCGGCGGTTCGTAGTCGGGGTTGCCGCCGACGACGGGGTAGCCGGCGTCCTGCCACGCCCAGAAGCCGTCGTCGAGGGCGACGACGTTCTCGTAGCCAGCGTCGATGAGCGACGCGGCCCGCATCGACGAGAGGTGATGCGGACAGCCACAGTAGGTGACGATGAGCGTGTCGGTGTCCCACGACTCCACGGGGTCGTCGGACGACTGGCCGTTGCGGGCCGGACTCCAGACGGCCCCGTCGATGTGTGACTCGGCGTACGCCGTCTGCGAGCGGGCGTCGGCGAAGCGGGCCCGGTCGGATTCGTACCACGCGTGAACGTCCGAGAGGGGCGCGAGCGGTACCGACTGTCCGTCGACGCTGATTGTCTGGTAGCCGTCGAGATTGGAGGCGCTACCACTACTGCCGCCGAGGCAACCGGCGAGCGAACCGAGCGCGACGCCGGTACTCGCGAGGACGGCACGTCGAGAGCGGGTCATTAGCGGCGGTAGGTATCGAATCGGCATGAGACTTCTGCCAGCCAGTCGTCGGCCGGTTGTCACCCGCTGGGAGACGACGGGACGTTTAAGCGTCCGCACCGTGGAGGTGGGTCCATGCAACGGTTCCGTGAGGCTCGCCAGTCGGACGGGCGGGCGGCGTCGAGACGCCCCGAGAGCGTCGACACGCCGCCGTGGCGGCGTCATTGGAAGAGTTTAGGTAGGACGGGCGCAAAGCCGGACCCGAAACGGACGACATGATAGGCGTGTCTCGGAGTGATTCACTGTGACGACGGGAGTCATTCGTGGCGTGACCGTCGCTCACCAGCGCGCGACGGTCGACGAGATCGAGTCGGCGACGACGGCCGACGAGGAGACGGCTGTCCGCGATTTGCTGACCCGAGACGGCGTCGACGAGGCGTTCGCCCTCCAAACCTGTAACCGTGCGGAAGTGTACGTCGTCGCCGAATCGGCCGCCGCTGGCCGGGCGGCGCTCGACGACTTCGCGCCGGACCTTCGCGACGGCGCGGTCCACGAGATGGACCACGAGACGAGTCTCCGGCACCTGATGCGCGTCGCCGCAGGGCTGGAATCGCTCGTCCTCGGCGAAGACCAGATCATCGGTCAACTGCGCTCGGCCTTCGAGACGGCGCGGGGCGCCGGCGGCATCGGCCCCGTCCTCGACCCCGCCATCACGAAGGCGCTACACGTGGGCGAGCGAGCGCGGACGGAGACACAGATAAACGAAGGCGTCGTCTCGCTCGGGAGCGCGGCGGTCGAACTCGCCGCCCGACAGCGCCGGCTTCGGGGCGCGACGGCGCTCGTCGTCGGCGCGGGCGAGATGGGTCGCATTGCCGCCCGCGCGTTCGACGATGCGGGCGTGTCGACGCTCGTCATCGCCAACCGGACGGTGTCGAAGGCCACCAGCCTCGCCGACGAGGTGGACGCGGACGCGAGCGCGGTTCCGCTCGACGCGACGGCCGACGCCGCCACCACGGCTGACGTCCTCGTCACCGCGACGAACAGCCCCGACCCGGTGCTCGATGGCGACGACCTCGACGACGCCGGGTCGACGCTGGTCATCGACCTCGCACAGCCCCGAGACGTGGCGCCGTCGGTGAGCAGTCTGGACGACGTGGACGCCTACGACATCGACTCGCTGGAGGCCATCACCGACGAGACGCGGGAACAGCGCCGGGAGGCCGCGGCCGCCGTCGAGGAGATGATCGACGACGAACTCGACCGCCTGCTCGACTCGTTCAAGCGCCAGCAGGCCGACGAAGCCATCAGCACGATGTACGAGAGCGCCGAGCTCGTCAAGGAACGCGAGCTGCGGACCGCGCTCTCCCGTCTCGAAGCACAGGGCGAGGTGACCGAGGCGCAACGCGAGACGGTCGAGGACCTCGCCGACGCCCTCGTCGGACAGTTGCTCGCGGCGCCGACGAAGAGCCTCCGCGACGCCGCCGCCGAGGACGACTGGACGACGATTCAGACCGCACTCGACCTGTTCGACCCCGAGTTCGGCGACGACTCACAGCCGCCGGCGGCCGACCGCCCCCGAGAGGGGATGGACGGCGAGCGTCCCCCACACGCCGTCGACCGCGTCGGCGACGAGTAGGCCCAACCGTTATTTTTCGGCCGGCCGACGTGCCGGCATGGCCGACACGCTTGACGACGACGAAATCGACCGCCAACTCCCCGATGGGTGGGAGCGCGACGGCGACGAAATCGTCCGCGTCTACCCCTTCGACGACTACCTTGACGGCGTCACCTTCGCCACCCACGTCGGCGAGGTGGCCGACGAGGAGTTCCACCACCCCGAGATTCGCATCCGCTACGACGAGGTGGAGGTCCGACTCACGAGCCACGAAGCGGGCGGTATCACCGAGACGGACATCCGCCTCGCCAACCTGTTCGACGACGAACGCGCATGAACGCCGCGTACGTCTTCCGGGTCACCTTCGAACTCGACGCGTCGGGCGTCGCCGCCGACCCCGACACCTTCGAGACGGTGGTGCGAAAGCCCGCCGCCGAACCGGACACCGACGACTGGCGTTTCTTCGAGGCGGCGTGTTGGCGCGGCGAGGCGAGCGACGAGGCACATCTCCGGTCGCTGGCCGAAGACTGGCTCGGCGTCCCCGTTCGGGACGTGACGTTCAGCGAGTTGCGCGCCGACGAGGCGTATCTCGACGCGCTTCGGGACGCCATCGCGGAGAGCGACGCCTTCGACGACACCCCCCAGCAGGTGTTGCACGCCCACCTCGGGAGTTCGATTCGCGTCGAATCGTAGGATAACGCTCAGATATGCAGATTGAAACCGAGACCACCTCGAAAGCCCCCGACGGTTCGGCTCCCGGGCCTCGCTGCGCTCCTCACTCCGTTGCGGTGCTTGCGTCATCCGGGTTCGCCGAACCGCCGGCCCCTTTCAGTCCCACCCGCGCCGCTTGATTGGCCAGCCGCTGTGGGTGGGACTGAAAGGGGCGCCGCGCTGGAGGAAGGCGGGCGACGTAAGCACGCGACCGCAGGGAGCGCGCGCAGCGAGCCCCCCGACTCCAGCGCGGCGGGGCTTTCGAGGTGTCACCGACGAAATCGCGCGATTCTGAACAGTATCAGTAGTAGCGGCGGAACACACTTGTTTGGGCCGCGCGTATTCGAGCGTGAATGGTCGCACACGCCTACGACTTCTGGCTGTTCGACCTCGACGGGACGCTGGTGGACGTCGACCCCGACTACGCCGATGCGGTGTTCGACCGCGTGGGAGACCAGTTGGGGCGCTCCTTCTCCGAGCGCGAGGTCGAAGTGCTCTGGCACGGCCTGTCGGGGGAGCGAACGCCGCAGCTGCGCGAGTGGGGCATCGACCCCGAGGCGTTCTGGGCGGCGCTCCACGAGGCCGAAGACCCGACGGAACGCGCCGAGGCAACCTTCCTCCACGACGACGCCGACTTCGTCGCCGACCTCGACCGACCGGTCGGCCTCGTCACGCACTGTCAGGAGTATCTGGTCGACCCGGTGCTCGACCAACTCGACATCCGCGACTGGTTCGACACGGTCGTCTCCTGCACCCACGACATCGGGTGGAAGCCCGATCCCGCGCCGGTGTATCTGGCCATGTCCGACCTGAACGTCGGCGACGACGCCACGGGCGTCCTCGCGGGGGACGGCCCGAACGACATCGGCGCGGCGTGGAACGCCGGCCTCGACGGCATCCACGTCGAACGCCACGACCCGCAGCGACGCGGTCGCTGCGTGCTCGGTGACTATCGCGTCCAATCGTTCGACGAACTGCGACGCGCGGCCCGCGTCGCGAGCGACTGATTCTCCGCGGCCCTCAGGCGTCGTAGCCCGACAGCGAATCCACCACGTCGTCAAGACGGGTGTCGAGCGCCTGCTGGAGTGATTCGACGCCGGGCTTGGCCGCCCGGTCGGGGTCGGCCAAGACGGTGACGGACTCGGTGCCGAGAGGGACGAAGCCACAGTCGAGCGTCTCCGCCGTCTCCCGGAGGCCGAGGCCGACCGCGGCGTCGCCGGCGAGCACCTTGCGCGCGGGGCTCTCGAAGCCCTTGACTGTCAGGTCGTAGCCGTCGATGGCGTCGGTCAGGTCGCGGCGGTCCGTGTCGCGTTCGTCGGCCAGTCGTTCGAGTTCGGCGTCGAGGCTGGCGCGCAGGCCGGCGTCGACGGCGCGATTGACGAACCGGAGGTCGCGGTCCACGAGGTCGGCGAGGCCGTCCACGTCGTCGGGGTTGCCGGGCGGGACGACGAGGCCCCACTCGCGGGTCCACCCGCCGAGTTCGACGGCATCGAGGTCGCGGTCCGAGGGGCCGGAGACGACGGCCACGTCGGGCACGCCGTCGCGGAGGCGCCGCCGACCCTGACGACTCCCCACGTCGAGGTAACGGGGCTGGGAGACGTGATCGAGCAAGCGCGAGAGCGCGGGGTCGTCCTCGCCGACGCCGAAGAGGGCAGGCGGGCGCACGTCGGGCGAGAAGAGTTGGACCGTCACCTGCTCTCCGGCGGCGAGGTAGGCCGTGTCGGCGTCGACTTCGACCACGCCGTCGGCTTCGACCAGACTCGTCGTCGCGCCGCTCCCCTTGTCGACGGGGTAGACGAGACGGGTGCCGTCGGCGTCGTCAACGAGGCCGACGGGCATGAGTCGGGTGCGGCCCTCGCCGTAGCGTTCCTGTACGGCCATCTCGCCCTCGACGGTCGCGGTCCGTGGCTCCGGGAGCGCCGCAGCCTCGCGGATGGCGGGTGCGACGAACGTCTGGAAGATGGTGAGCGCGGAGACGGGGTAGCCGGGCAGGCCGATGTACGCCGAGTCGTCGAGGCGGCCGACGAGCATCGGCTTGCCGGGTTTGACGGAGACGCCGTGCAGGAGGAGGTCGCCCTCGGTCTCGATGACGCGATAGATGACGTCGACGGCGCTGGCGGAGGTGGACCCGGAGGAGAGGACGAGGTCACACTCCTCGGCGGCCTCGACGAGGAGGCGTTCCATCTCGTCGTAGTCGTCGCCGGCGTGGGGGTAGAGGACGGCTTCGCCGCCCGCCTCCTCGACGCCCGCGGCGATGGTGTAGGAGTTCACGTCGTAAATCTGGCCGGCGTCACTGTTCAGGTCGCCGCCCGGGCGGACGAGTTCGTCGCCGGTCGAGACGATGCCGACCGTCGGGCGCCCGCGGACGGGCACCTCGTCGACGCCCAGCGCCGACAGCAGGCCGATTTCGCGGGGCGTGAGGAGTGTGCCGGGACCGAGCGCACGCGACCCGGCGGCCACGTCCGCGCCCGCGACCATCACGGCGTCGCCGGGGGCGACGGAGGTGCGGATGGCGACGCCCGCGTCGACTTCGTCGGTGCGCTCGACTTTCACGACGGCGTCGGCGCCCGGGGGCATCACCGCGCCGGTCGAGATTTCGGCACAGGTCCCCTCGGTGACCTCCACGTCGGGTTCGGCGCCGGCGTGGACGGCACCAATCTGGTCGAGGACGGCGGGGTCCGCCTCGTCGGCGCCGAAGGTGTCGCGGGCGCGGACGGCGTAGCCGTCCATGCTCGCGCGGTCGAACCCCGGCACGTCGAGGGCGGCGTCGATTCGCCCGGCGAGGACGCGCCCCCGCGCCTCGTCGAGGGAGACCGTCTCGTCGGCGGGCGAGAGGTCGAGGCTGTCGATGGCCTCGCGGGCCTCGGCGGGCGAGGCGAGGTCACGGAACTCGCGGCGGTCGCTCATCGGCGACCACCTCCGAACGCCGCGCTCACGCGGACCACTCCCAATTTTCGACGGCGACGGTCTCGCCGGCGTCGTACCCCTCGCGGCCCTCGGGGACGACGACCCAGCCGTCGGCGAGGGCGACGCTGGAGAGGACCCCCGACCCGCTGGCGCGGGTGGGTTCGGCGACGCGTTCGCCGTCCGCCTCGCGCAGGCGGACGCGGGCGAACGTCCGCGTTCCCGGTTCGCTCGATATCTTGCGGTCGAGTCGCGCCTCGACGGTCGGATGCGAGGGGACGGGCATGTTGCCCGCGAGCTTCAGCACCGGCCGGAGGAACTGGACGGCGTTGATGATGCAGGCGACGGGGTAGCCGGGGAGCATGATGACCGGCGTGTCCTCGACGACGCCGAGGGCGACGGGGTGCCCGGGCTTGAGGGCGACGCCGTGGACGAGCACCTCGCCCAACTCGTCGACGACTTCGGGGGTGTAGTCGCGTTCGCCGACGGAGGAGCCGCCGGTGGTGACGACGACGTCTTTCGCCAAATCGCGCTCGATGGCCGCGCGGATGGCGTTGGGGTCGTCGTCGACGACGTTGCGGTAACTGGCGACGCCGCCCCAGCGGTCGACCATCCGGGAGACGGTGAGGCCGTTCGTCTCGATGACCTCGCCGGGGCCGGGGTCGCGCTGGACGAGTTCCTCGCCCGTCGGGACGACGCCGACGGTCGGCGGTTCGTAGACGGTGACCTGGTCGACGCCGACGGACTTCAGGAGGCCGAGGTCGGAGGGGCGAATCCGGTGGCCGGGTTCGTAGAGTTCGGCGCCCTCGGCGACGTCTTCGCCGACTTCGCCGACGTTCTCGCCCTCCGCGACGGCGTCGAACACCTCGACGTCGTCGCCGACGCGCTCCGTTTCCTCTATCATGACGACGGCGTCGGCGCCGTCGGGTAGGTCGCTCCCGGTGTGGACGCGGACGGCTTCGCCGGGGGCGACGCCGCCC
The DNA here is from genome assembly GCF_900107665.1 of Haloplanus vescus. Classification (NCBI taxonomy): domain Archaea; kingdom Methanobacteriati; phylum Methanobacteriota; class Halobacteria; order Halobacteriales; family Haloferacaceae; genus Haloplanus; species Haloplanus vescus. The sequence goes on along the minus strand of NZ_FNQT01000002.1, from coordinate 53,856 downwards.
TCGCTCTCGCGGAGGACGGTCGGGGACCGGCCCGTCGCGCCGAAGGTATCCTCGGCGCGGACGGCGTAACCGTCCATCGCGGCGCGGTCGTAGCCCGGAACGGGCGCAGGGGCGACCACGCGTTCGGCGAGGGTGCGGCCGTCGGCACGGCCGAGGGCGACCCGCTCGGTTCGGTCGTGTCCCGAGACGGCTTCGCGGACCGTCTCGAGGGCCTCGGCGACCCGGGTTCGGTCCTTGAAGCCCGCGTGTTCGAGGTCGTCGTGGCTCATACCCGCCTTTGCGCTCGGGGATACAAAAACCCGTAGCTGGCGACGGGGGTCGAACACACCGCGGCCTTTTTCGATGCCCGCGCCTTACCCCGTCCCATGTCAGCACTGCGGGATGCGCTCCGAGACTTGCCCGAGGCGGTGTTCGCGGACTTGCTCGAGAGCGACGACGCCTACTTGCTCGTCATCGACCTCCCCGGCGCGACGGCAGCAACGGTCGACGCGCGGGTCGAGATGGGGCGGCTCTTCGTCGAGGCGCGCCGCGAGAAGACGCTCCCGGCGTCGTTCGACTACGTCCGCGAGGACCGCTCGCTGTTCCTCGACGCCGAACTCCCCCTGCCGCCGGACGCGACGGGCGCAGGCGCGGAGGGGTCGATGGAGCGGGGCGTCCTCGAACTCCGACTGCCGAAACACGAGGCCGCACCGGAGCAATCGGTTCCCATCGAGGACGCGTAAGCCCGGGTGGTCACGCTGGTCAACCTCCGTGCGTACTGGCGGTTCGTTCGCGTCCTCCACCAGTTCCTACCGCTCATCGTCACGTACGCCCGCGACCGACGGAAGTACCTCCTGTTCGGCGGGCCGCGCTCCGTCGGGCCAGAGACACAGCGAGAGCGGGCGGACCGCCTGCTCACCTCGCTACTCACCCTCGGGCCGACGTTCATCAAACTCGGGCAACTGCTGTCGACGCGGCCGGACGTGCTCCCACCGTCCTACATCGACGTGCTGAGCAGTCTGCAAGACGACGTGCCGCCGGCGCCGTGGGACGAGACGAGGCCCGTCCTCGAAGCCGAGGTAGGCCCGGTGGACGAGGTGTTCGACGACTTCGAGCGAGAGGCCATCAGCGGTGCGAGCCTCGGCCAAGTGTATCGCGCCACCTACGAAGGCGAGGAAATCGCCATCAAGGTGCGTCGACCGGGCGTGGAGGCCCTCGTCGAATCCGACCTGCGCGCGCTCAAGTGGCTTCTCCCCCTCCTGCTCCGGTTCACCGACGAGGCGCGGCGCTTCTCGCTGTCGAATCTCGCCGAGGAGTTCGACACCACCATCCGTGAAGAGATGGATTACAACCGCGAGCGGCGGATGCTCAGCGAGATTCGCGAGAACTTCGAGGGCAACGACCGCATCCGCATCCCCGACCCGATTCCCGAACTGTCCGGCGAGCGGGTGTTGGCGATGGAGTATCTCGCGGGCACGAAAATCAACGACGTGACCGCGCTGGACGAACAGGGACTGGACCGGAGCGAACTCGCCGAGAGCCTCCAGCGAATTTACCTCCAGATGATAATCGAGGACGGCGTCTTCCACGCCGACCCTCATCCGGGCAACCTCTCGGTGGACGAGGACGGCGCCATCATCTTCTACGACTTCGGGATGAGCGGGCGCGTCGACGCGTTCTTCCAAGACAAAATCGTCGAGTTCTACGTCGCGGTGGCGAATCAGGACATCGACGGCATCCTCGACGCGATGGTCGAGATGGGGACGCTCAGCCCGAACGCCGACCGGCAGGTGATGGGCAACGTGATGGAGCTCGCCATCGCCGACGTTCGCGGCGAGGACATAGAGCAGTACCGCGTCCAGCAGGTCATCCAACAGGTCGAGGACACCATCTACGAGTTCCCCCTGCGCCTGCCGCGGAACTTCGCGCTCATCCTGCGAGTGGCGACGGTGGTCGAGGGCGTCTGCATCACGCTCGACCCCGACTTCGACTTCATCAGTGTCGCCACCGACTACCTCACCGAGCAGGGGTATCGGGAGGAGGGCGTCCGGCAGGCGGTCGAATCCGCAGGTGACCAACTGGAGGAGACGGCGCGGTCGCTGGTGACCGTCCCGCCGAAACTCGACGAGACGCTGGACCGAGTCAACCGCGACGACCTGACCGTCGAGGTGCGTCTCGACGACGAACACGACGTGCTCGACCAGTTGGCAAAGCGCATCGCCTACAGCATCCTCGTGGCGGTGGGCATCCTCTCGACGGCCATCCTCTACTCGTTCAACGAGACGCCGGAGGCGGCCGCCGTCGCCGGCGCGGTAACGATTCCCGTCGGAATCCTGCTCTATCGGTCGCTCCGCCGGAAGAAAGGGGTCAAAGCCCGACCGCAGTTCACGCGGCAGGAGATGCGGCGGCGACGCGAGGAATAGTCGCCACAACGGCGTTCCAAACCGTTTATACACCGCCTTCCGTTATCGAACGGTATGGCGCGAGAGCAAAAGCAAGTGCGGGAACTGCAGGAGGGGAGCTACGTCATGATGGAAGACGTCCCCTGCAAAATCAATTCGTACAGTACGGCCAAGCCGGGGAAACACGGCAGCGCCAAGGCACGAATCGAGGGCAAGGGTGTCTTCGACGACAGGAAGCGCTCGCTCAGCCAGCCGGTCGACGCGAAGGTGTGGGTCCCTATCGTCGAACGGAAGGGCGGGCAGGTCGTCTCCGTCTCTGGTGACGACGCCCAGATTATGGACCTCGACAACTTCGAGACGTTCACGATGCGCGTCCCGGAGGACGCGGACCTCTCGCCCGACGACGAAATCGAGTATCTGGAGTACGAAGGCCAGCGGAAAATCGTCTGAGCGGCCATGTTTCCCGGTGCGACCGTCGACCGCGACGCCGCGGACTACGTCATCGTCGGCGCACCGCTCGATGTCTCGACGACGTTTCAACCCGGGACCCGGTTCGGTCCCGACCGAATCCGGCAGTTCGCCGGGTCGTTCGAGGATTACGACCACCGAACCGACCAGCACTTCTCCGCACTCTCGGTCCACGATGCGGGCGACGTTCACGCCTGGAGCGACGCCGCCGAGTATATCGACTACCTCGCCGGCACCCTCCGTGACGTTCGGGCCGACGACGCCACCCCACTCCTCCTCGGCGGAGAACACACCGTCACCGTCGCGGGCGTGCGGGCCGTCGACCCCGACCTGTTCGTCTGTCTGGACGCCCACCTCGACCTGCGGACCGAGTTCGACGGCGACCCGTGGAGTCACGCCTGCGTGACCCGACGAGCGCTACAGACAGCAGACCACGCCGTCGTGGTCGGCGCGCGCGCTGGAAGCGAAGCCGAATGGGAGCGGGCGGCGGCAGAGGACGTGACCCTCGTCACGCCCGAGGCTGTCGCCGAAGACGGAGCCGAGGCGGTTCGCGACGCCATCGCCGCTGCCGTCAACGACCCCGCCAGCGCGACGACGTATCTGAGCGTCGACATCGACGCCGCAGACCCCGGCGTCGCACCGGGAACGGGGACGATGGAACCCGGTGGCCTGTCGGCCCGAGAGATGCGCGACGTAGTGCGGTCAGTCGCGCCGCGCGTCGACGGCGCCGATATCGTCGAAGTCAACGACCGAGACGACGGACAGGCGGCGACACTCGGGGCGAAACTCCTCCGCGACGCCGTCTTCGCCCACGCCGCCGAGTCCTAGGTTACAAACCCGTGCCGGCCGAGGCGGAGGTATGGACCGCAGCGAGTTCGTCGACCGACTGGACGAGCGACTCCGCACCGACGACTACGCGGACGTGGACGCGAGCGCGAACGGCCTGCAGGTGGGGCGCAGGTCGGGGGAAGTCGACAGCGTCGCCCTCGCCGTCGACGCCGCGGAGACCACCATCGAGGAAGCGGTCGACCGCGACGCCGACGTGCTGGTCGTCCACCACGGCCTCGCGTGGGGCGGGTTCGACCGCCTCACCGGCCTGCATTACGACCGCATCGAACCACTGGTCGCGAACGACGTGTCGCTGTACGTCTCGCACCTGCCACTGGACGGCCACCAAGAACTCGGCAACGGCGCCGGCGTCGCGGACGTACTGGACCTGACCGACCGGGCGCCGTTCGGCGAGTACGGCCCAGAGGTCATCGGAACGCAGGGCGTGGCGGCGGAACCGTACGACGCCGACGGACTGGCGAGTCGACTGGACCGGGAGCTCGACACCGAGACGCAGGTGCTCCCGTTCGGTCCCGAGGAGATTCGAGAGGTAGGCGTCGTCACCGGAAGCGGCGTCGACTGGATAGAAGCAGCGGCCGAGGCGGGACTGGACGCCCTCGTGACGGGCGAGGGGAAACAGCAGGCGTATCACGAGGCGCGGGACCGGGGGCTGAACGTCTTCCTCGCCGGCCACTACGCGACGGAGACGTTCGGCGTTCGAGCGCTCGGCGACCTCGCCGAGGAGTGGGGTCTGGAGACGACGTACATCGACCACCCGACTGGACTCTGATTGACGCCGGACCGCGTCGTTGAAACCGCTGGAGCGCCCATCACGGGCCAATGACCGACGACGAGGACGCGGCCGACACGCACCCGCGCGAGGAGTTTCACGAGGACCCGCTCGGCCACGCCGACGTGTGGGCGGGCATGAGCGTCGGTGACCTCGCCACCGAGTACGGCAAGGCCGGCATCGGCGCCGCGGAGATGAGCCGCGCTGTCGACGTGTACACCGAGATGCTGGAGCGAGACGACGTGACCAACTTCTTCGGCCTCGCGGGCGCGATGGTTCCCGGCGGGATGCGGAAAGTCGTGACCGACCTGATTCGGGACGGCCACATCGACGCGCTGGTGACGACGGGCGCGAACCTCACCCACGACTCCATCGAGGCCATCGGCGGGAAACACCACCACGGCCGGACCGCCGACTCCGGCCACGAACGCGACCACGACGAGCAACTGCGCGACGAGGGCGTCGACCGCATCTACAACGTCTACCTCCCGCAGGAACACTTCACCCTGTTCGAGAACCACCTCCGCGACCGCGTCTTCGACGAGTTCGATGGCGTCGTCGCCACCAGCGAGTTCACGCGCGAACTGGGGCGGGCGAACCTCGCCGCGAACGACGAGAACGGCGTTGACGAGGACGCGGGCATCGCCGCCGCGGCCTACGAACACGACGTGCCCGTGTTCGTGCCCGCGATTCAGGATTCCGTCCTCGGGATTCAGGCGTGGATGCACTCGCAGGTATCGGCCTTTACGCTCGACGCCCTCGGGGACCTGACGAACATCACGGACGTGGCGTTCGACGCCGAGAAGGCGGGTGCCACCGTCGTCGGCGGCGGCGTCCCGAAGAACTTCGTCCTCCAGACGATGCTCACCGTCCCCGACGCGTACGACTACGGCGTCCAACTCACGACCGACCCCGCATCGACGGGCGGGCTCTCCGGTGCGACACTCGACGAAGCGCGGTCGTGGGGCAAACTCGAGAAGTCCGCGAAGAACGTCACCGTCCTCGGTGACGCGACGATTACGCTCCCCCTCCTCGTGGCGGCGGCGCGCGACCGACTCGAATGAGCGGACAGAAACGTGTTTGAGGCCGGCGGCCGGAATGTCGGGTGGCCGATGACGAGCGCACCACTCCGAGCCGGGGTGGCTCCCGACAGTGACGAGCCCTATGAGTGCCGAGGCCGCCACTTTTGACGGTAGACGGCGTCTCTGAGGTGCCTGATTATGGCCACAGTAGACATAGGCCCCGGTCAGATGTCCACCGAGGAGCAGACACGGATTTATGAACGTTGGCGAGCAATCACATCATATGGCCGCTGAAATTTCCGACCGGATTCGAGAGCTCGCCGAGGCTCGCGGCCTTCCGGAGTCCGAGGTGTTCGAGCGTGCACTCGAACGCGGCCTCAAAGACCTGTGGGAAGACCTCGTTCTCGCACGGTACCTCGACGGCGAACTCGGCCGCGAGGAGGCCATCGAACGTGTCGGTCGGACGAAAGTCGAGCGGGCAGAACGAGAGCAGGCAGTCGTTGAGGAGGACGTGGACTGGGGCCTGAACGCGTGACGCTCGCGACTGTCTCGGACGCGGGGCCGCTCATCCACCTCGCCGAAATCGATTCACTCGAACTTCTCTCGGCAGTTGACACGCTCCTCGTTCCAGAGACGGTTTACGAGGAAATCGACGCCGGTGGTGTCCCGGACGGGTTGGCCGACCTCTCGTACGAACTCGTCGAAGCCGACGAAAGTCGAATCGAAGCGGAAGAACTGGATGCTGGAGAACGCGCTGCGCTTGCGATTGCAGACGAGCGGGGAATCGTCCTCCTAAGCGACGACCTCGCCGCCCGAAAGGCAGCATCGGAGACAGATGTCGAAGTACACGGCTCTATCGGCGTCATTGCACTCAGTTACAGCCATGGATTGCTCGACAGAGACGAAGCGGCATCGCGTATGCGAGCACTCCAACGTGAGACGAGTCTCTTCGTGACCGAGGCAGTGGTGGAACGCGGAATCCAGATGTTGGACGAGCAGTAACGGAACGAGCGAATTCTATCGACACGCTAATCACATGCCTGAAGAATTCGGCCAGACCGAACAGCCCACACATCGCTCTCCACGCACCCGTGCCTCACTCTTTCTGAACGGCCGACAGTAAGATTGGTAAGTTACCACAGAGGATAGGTTCCATGACCATTACCGCCGAACAGTACGCGACAGAGCTGCGAGACGCAATCGATAGACAGCGATACGCGACGCTGGTCGCGTCGGTCGGCGACCAACTGAACGGGCGGAAAGACCGGTTCGACAAATCAGACATCATCGAGCGGTGCTTGGAGGTCTACAGCGACGGCCGCCTGAAGTGGGTCGACGACGTCAAACGGGATTTCGTCGACACGGAGCGGGGCGTTGACGTCGAGTTCAAATACGAGACGGATATGCTGTACACGAAGGTCCGCGGGGACCCGCGCGACCCCAACCCGCGACTGATCAACAACCTCGGCGAGAAAAACGAAATCGACCCCGACGAGTTGGCCGACTTCTTCGTCCTGGGGCAACAGGACGCGATGGGCGTCATCTCGAAACCGACGATATTCAGCGACGAGACGAAATCGGAACTCGAGTTCGACGCCGACGTAGTGAAGGGCGACTTCTACTTCGACGAAATCGAGATTGCGTTCAGTCCGGACGATATCGGCGCGATACAGACACGGGAGATCAACTACAAGGAGCGGAAGATGGAGATGCAGATGCGACTCATCGAATCCATCGGCGCCGAGGTGAACGACTGAACCTGTTAGAAAATCGGCGTCGCTCGTCGCGGTCAACAATAGATTTATCCCCTGATTTCGTCTCGATAGAGTATGAGTGATGTGCCCGCCGCGAAGTCTCGCGGCGACCTCGTCTACGAATTACAGGACATGGGAGAGTGGGAGGACGTAGACGCTGACATCGCGATTTCGGACCCGCCGTTCGGCCTCGAATTCGACGGCAAAGCCAGCAATTACAACCGCGACCGGTCGCGGGTCGTGGACGGCTACGTCGAGTGGGACACCGACGAGTACTGCGACAAAGCGACCAAGCTGCTCGATACCCTCGCGCGGAACACGACCGAGACGGGACAGGCCATCGTCTTCTCGGGGATGGACAACAGTCACCTCCTCCACCAGACAGTCCTCGACCACGACACGTGGCGTCTGGAGGGGAAACTGTACTGGGCCTACAACTTCGCGCCGTACTGCAAGAAACGCCCCGCACACAACATCTACGAGCTGTTCTGGATGGTGAAAGGAGACGAGTGGTCCTACTCGAACGAATGCTCGTTCGACCACTGCCAAGAGGGAGAGGCGAACCTCTCGTTGCTGGACATCAAACGCAACTATCTGAAGGAGATGCCGAAATATCCGACGCGATTGCCGCTCGAAGTGGTCGGCGTGTTACTCGAACACTTCTCCGAACCGGGCGACAAAGTGTTCGACCCGCTGGCCGGGTCGGGCAGTGTCGGCATCGGAGCGGCTGGCCTCGGTCGCGAGGCGGTCCTCGGAGACCTGAACGAGAACGCGAAAGAGGTGTTCGAATCTACGGTGGACGCCCTGGAAGACGACGTGTTCCCAGAGCACAACACCAACCACACCTCGCTGAGCGAATTCTGAGTCACCTCGGGATTGGTCGGCGTCGCCGCTAGGTCGGCGTTTTTTGGAAGCGGTCGCCGAACGTGGGGTCGATGACTGGGCACCACGTTCCGAAGGGTGTGAGTCTGGATACCCTCCAGGAAATCGTCGCCGGGTGGGCCGAAGTGGGGGCCGACGAGTCGCCAGAATACACCTCGGCCGTCGAGGAGGTCACGAGCGTCTCCGACGCCGTGGGGCGACAGAGTCGCTTCCTCGAGGAGATAGGCGTCCTCGAACCCCATCGCCAGCAACACCGACTGACCGAGGCCGGCGAGCGACTGGCGACGGCGCTCGCAGAGGGCGACGAGGCAGACGCCCGGGCGGAGGCCGCCGAGATGCTCGACGACTGGGACCTGACCGACGAAATTCGGGGCGTGCTCGACGGGAATCCGATGGCGGAATCGGAACTCGCCGCAATCGTCTCCGGATTGGCCGAGCAGAATCCCGAAGCCAGCCGTGTGACGACGGGCATCACGACGCTACTCGACTGCTACGAGTGGGCCGGAATCTTGGACCGAGACGAGGAGGACCGATACCGGCTGCCGGAGTCGGGTGACACCGAATCGGCCGGTGAGAGTGAATTGGCCGAAGTCGGCGAGACGCCCGAACAGACCGTCGAGGAAGTAGCACGCGAAGCGGCCGAGGACGCGGCTCGAACGGTCGCGGAAGACGTCGCCGAGGAGGTGGCAGCCGACGCCGCGACGGCCGCCGCGTCGGAGACGGCCGAAGCGGTCGCCGAACGGACGGCCGAAACCGTCGTCACGGAGGCCGCGGACGAACTCGCGGATGCCGCAGAGACCGCCGAACGGGCCGCGGAAACCGCGAGCGACGCCGCAGAGGCAGCCGACGACGTCGCCGAATACGTCGACCGAGCGGAGACCGAACCGATAGCCGAAACGGGAGCGGTAGGCGACGGAGAGAGCGCCGAGGAGACGGACGACTCCACGGCCCGGGCGGAAGAGACGCTATCCGAGGCGACCGACGAGACCAGTGAGGCAGTCGAGCAGACGGCGGCCGACGTGACACAGGACCTGTTGGAGGACGTGGACGCGGTGGAAATCTCCCTCGGCGACGACTCCGGGGTCGAAATCGGATTCGACGAGGAGTCCGGCGTCGAGATTCGAGTCGACCCCGACGTCGACCTGCAAGGGGTGGACTTCCCGGAGGGTGTCGACCTCGAAACCGGCGGACAGGCGGGCGAGGCCTCTGACAATCTCGAACCGGATGGCGGCGTCGAGGAGACGAGCGACGACGGCGACGGCATCGAACTGCGTCGCGAGGGCGATACCGTCCACATCGACGTCGATGCCGGTCCCGGAATCACGATTGCCGTCGGTGACGAGGGTGACGACACCGAGCGTACCGAGGGGACCGAGACTGAGGAGGAATCGGAGACTGAAGAAGCCGACAAGGCCGGCAAGGACACAGCAGGCGAAGCAGAGGCCGAGACTGCGGACGAGGCGGAAGACGAGGAGACTGGAGACGAGACGAGCGCGGACACAGCGGACGAAGCGGGTACGGATGAGACGGCGGACGACGAGGCCGGCGCGGCGTCGGCGACGCCGGCGGAATTGGACGCTGAGAGCCTCGACGACGTAGAATCGACGGGGGAACTCGTCGAAACGCTCGCGGACGCGGCGACCGAGGCCAAACAAGCGGCCGAGGAGGCACGAGAGGCGGCGGCCGAAGCCCGGAGCGTGGTCCAACAGGAATCGGGGAACAGCGGCGAATCACCGCCAGCGACGCAGCCACACACCCTCTCGCTCGACATCGACGCCGACGCCGACGATTTGGAGGCGCTCGTTCGCGGAATCAAGCAGGGCCTCGCCTCGCAGGAGGAGTAAGACGCCGAGTCAGCGCGTCCCCGTCTCGGCGACAGCGCGCTCCAGTCGGTCCAAGAAGCGCGGGTCGTACGCGTCCTCGGTATGGGCCACGTTCCACAGGCCGGACGCCCGAATCTGTCGGCTTCGACTGTGGTGGCCGAGCCAGTCGTCGGGACGCGGGTCGAGCGTGGCGGAGTCGACGTTGCTGAGCAGGGCGATGGCGTTGCGCTCGACGAACGCGCGGTCGCTGTCCGGGCTCGGTTCGTCGTCGAGTGCGACCCAGAGGAACGGCTGCTCGCGGATGTAGGTGCTCACGCGACGTTCGAGCGGGTACTCCTCGTCGCGAACCTCGGTTCGGTCGCGGTCGATGGTCGACCAGCGCTCGCCCCAGTCGGGGTAGTCGTCGTGGAGCCCGTACTTTTCGATTATCGCCTCGCCGACGCGCTTGCGATAGACCGAGCCGCGATGATTCCCGCCGTGTGGGTGGTCGGCGCTTCGATTTCCGGTGCCGTAGTGCTGTTTGAGTCGGTCCCAGAGCGAGGTGGAACTGCCCGCCGAGACGGCGTGTGTACCGACGCGCGTGACGCGACGCTGGCCGGAGGCACGCGTCTCGCCGGGTTCGAGGAAGACGTAGACGCCGCGGTCGGGCCAGTCCATGTATCCGGTGCAGTTCTTGAGCTTTCGTGTGCCCCCGACGCGTCGTTCGAGGTCGGCGAGCAGTTCGTACAGGCGGTCAAGGTCCGCAGCACGCGCCATGCCCGCGACTCGCAGCCGACGCCTAAAGAACGTCTGCTCGAAAAGAGACGTGGAATTCGAGTATCGTCGGAAGTTCCGAGATTCAGTGACGGAACAGTCGGTGAATAGGCAGAGAACTGCTGTAGTTGACGAATGTACTCTATATACGACCGATTCGAGACGTTCGTTTTCTATAGTTCCCGATGCGAAAACGGATACACAACCCTTAACCGTGTGGTCGGTGTCTCTGTAATTGCAATGGCAAACGGTAAGGTTGATTTCTTCAACGACACTGGCGGCTACGGTTTCATCGAGACTGAGGATGCTGACGACGACGTTTTCTTCCACATGGAGGACGTTGGCGGTGAGGATCTGACGGAAGGCACTGAAATCGAATTCGATATCGAACAGGCCCCCAAGGGCCCGCGCGCGACGAACGTCGTTCGCGTATAATTAGGCGTTGCCCGTCGCCTTCAGGCGATGGACTCCACCAACGTTTTTCGTGTCTCCTCGCGACCGGCGCGAGGGATACTGCGTTTTACTCCCATAGCGGTGCGCTCGCGCCGTGAGTCGATGACTCCTGCGTCGATAGTCCAAACAGAGAACATGTTCGCGCCAACGCTCAATGGAAAAACAACATAATCTATCAGCATGGTTCCGAACGACGTTCGGGAGTCGATCGACGCAGCGTGTGACCGACGGCGCGTCCTGCAGGCCATCGGTGCCAGTGGCATCGCGGCCGGCCTCGGTGGTCGCGTCGCCGCCCAAAACGGTGGGGGACGCTCGGAGAGCGACGCGGGGGTAGACGTAATCGCTCGGCAACGAGAGGGCGTCGTCCACTGGTCGCTCCCGGGGAAACGACGATTGGGGCAGATGGTCTTCGGCACCCCGGAACACCCCCAAGCGACGCTCGCACCGGTCCTCGACCTACTGGACGACGGGCCGGTGGCGACGTTACTCGAGGAGTTGCCGATTCTGGTCGGCCTGCCGCCGGAGGCCAGAGAGACGACCGGCGACGGAGAGGCGTACACACAGACCGCGGTCCCGACGCCGTTCAGCGACAACGTGGTTCGCGTCTCGGGGGAGGTCGACGCCCGCTACCGTGACCGTCGCCCGTACGATCTGCCCGCGTCGTACGGCGAGTCACCAGACAGCGTCGATTTCGACATCCGGTTCACCGACCCCAACGGCGCCCGCTACAGCCTCGACGTCAAGCACACGATTCAGCCGCCGATTCCGACGTGGGAGACGGGCGGGGGCGTCGTCACGGACACGTGGATTCACGGCACGACGGGGACGGAGTCACCCCTCTTGCCGCGGACGTACACGTACGCGGCGTTCTGGGGTATCTGTGACGTGGTCGTGGAGGGCGACGTCGTCGACGAGAACAAGGTCGTTCACGCGATGACGGTGGCCAACATGCGGAAATCGGACGAGACGATAGCCCTCGAATCCGAGATGCCCCTCGCGCCGGACGAGACGTTCAGCGGGCAGGCCCACCACACGCAGGTCATCGTCCCGCCGATAACGGTCGGCGCGGACGGCCCGGTCCACGAGGCGGTGAACACGGCGTATCAGCTGCCGAACGGTCACACCCAGCCGTTCATCCACCTCACGTTCGAAGAGGACACCGTCGTGAACGCGCCCTTCGCCGACTGGTCGTTCCCGGAGTCGGCGGAGTGAGTCGCCCGAAACGGCGCGTTCGCCCCAACTTATTTGCAGTTCTCAGGTGAACGACGAGGATGGGACGACCTGATGTACGATACCATTCTGATTCCGTTCGACGGAAGCGACGAGGCGAGGAAGGGTGCGAACCACGGCATCGACCTCGCGGCGACGTGTGGCGCGACGGTCCACGCGCTGTACGTCATCGACTTGCCGGGCGCGCCGCGGACGCTGTATCTCCGCGACGACGAGGACGAGATGCGGGAACGCTACCACGAGTACGGTGAGGAGGTCACGACCGAACTCTGTGAGATGGCGAACGACGCCGGCGTCGAGTGTACCACGGCAGTCCGAACCGGGTCACCGGGCGAGGAAATCGTCGACTACGCCAAGGAACACGATATGGGCGCCATCGTCCTCGGGAGCGCGTACCGCGGGAAGTTCCGCGCGATTCTCGGGAGCACGGCTGAGAAGGTGGTCCGGACCGCGGAGTCGCCGGTCATCACCGTCCGCCAGCAGATGAACGACTAGTAGGCGTGTTTGAACTCCCAGTGGTACTGGCAGTTCGGGCAGGTGGCCCACTCGGGGACGCCGAACTGCGGGTGGCGCCGCCCGTACTGCATCCCTGACCGACAGACTGGGCAGGTGAGCGCGAGTACCTCGAGCTCGGTGAAACGCTCGGGCGGCAGGTCGACCCGACAGCTGGGGCAGTCGATGGCGTCGCGGGCGTCGGCCTGCAACACGTCGTCGCCGCACTCGGGGCACCGAAGCGTCGCGGGCGGGCGGTAGGCCCACCCGGTGTCACCGTCGATGGTCGTCGTGTGTGTCTCCACGCTCGACAGGCGGAACTCGTTGGGGCCGTCGTTGGTGCGTAACGGTGCGAGTAGACGCTCGCCGAGCCACCGGAGCGACGCGAGCAGACGGCCGCCCGCGACCCCGAGCGCTCGCGCGAGGCCGTGTGAGTCGTCGCCCACGCGCGAAACTCAGGCTGGAATCAGCATAAGTCAGTCGCTGCTCGCCGGGTCGTCGTTCTCCTTGACGTCGGTCACCATCTCGTCGCCCGCGGTGACGACGTCGACGTTCTCGTTGTCGGAGAGCTCCTCAATGGACTCGGCGAACTCCTCAGATTCGAGGATTTCGTACTCGTTGCTGAGGCCGAGGTAGACGGTGTAACACATCAGACAGAGGATGGCGGCGAAGGGTAGTCCCGTGGTGATGGCGGCCGTCTGGAGGGCGGTCAGGCCGCCACCCCAGAGCAGGATTGCCGCGACGAGGCCCTCGACGAGCGCCCAGAAGATTCGCTGGACGCGCGGCACGTCGTGTTTCCCGCCGGAGGTCAGGTGGTCGATGACGAGCGACCCCGAGTCCGAGGACGTGACGAAGAAGGTGACGACGAGCAGCGTCGCCAAGATACCCGAGAGCGCCCCGAGCGGGAACTGTTCGAGCATGGCGAACATGGCGACGGTCTGACCGACATCGTTGTACGTCGCGAGCGCGGCGCCGTTACCCTGCAGCGAGTTGAACAGGGCGCTCCCGCCGAACGTCGAGAGCCAGATGGTGGAGAACAGCGCCGGCAGCACCAGCACGCCCATGACGAACTCGCGGACGGTCCGTCCCTTCGAGATACGGGCGATGAACATCCCGACGAAGGGCGACCACGCTATCCACCAGCCCCAGTAGAAGACGGTCCACGCGGTGACGGTGCCGCCGCCGGGCGCGAGGGTGCCACGGAAGAAGCCGAGGGCGAGGATGTTGTTGAAATACGCGCCGAGACCCTCCACCCACGTCCCGAGGATGAACACGGTGGGGCCGGCGATCAGGAGGAAGCCGAGCAACGCGAACATCAAGTAGAGGTTGATGGTGCTCAGGCGCTTGACGCCGCCGTCGAGGCCGGCGGCGACGGAGAGTGTCGCGATGAGGGTGATACCCCCGATGAGCAGTATCTGCACGAAGGGGTTAGTGGGGACGGAAGCGACACCGAGCATGTCACCACCCACGTACGAGAGGCCAGTGTTGACCTGTTTGACGCCGAGGCCGAGCGAGGTAGCGAGGCCGAACAGCGTCGCGAAGACCGTCACGAGGTCGATGATGTGGCCGGGCCAGCCGTAGATGCGGTCACCGAGTAGCGGCCAGAAGATGGACCGGAAGGTCAGCGGCAGGCCGCGGTTGAACGAGAAGAAGGCGAGGCCGAGGCCGACGAGGCCGTAGACGGCCCACGGGTGGAATCCCCAGTGGAAGAACGTCTGAGCCATCGCCGCGGACCCCGCGGCGCCGGTTTCGGGCTGGGCGCCCCAGAAGCCCGGAACGTTCTGGAAGTAGTACAGCGGTTCGGAGACGCTGAAGAACATGAGGCCGATGCCCATGCCCGCGCTGAACAGCATGGCCATCCACGAGAAGTCGCTGAACTCCTTTTCGGCCTCGACGCCGCCGATTCGGATTTTGCCGTACTTGCTGAACGCGAAGTACAGGAGGACGACGATGAACAGGTTCACCGCGAGGAGGTAGAACCAGCCGAAGTTGTCGCCGATGAAGTTGAACAGGGCGGTGTACATCGACGACGCCTGCTCGCCGAGGGCGAGCGTCACGAGGACGAACAGCCCGATAAGCACCAGCGCCACCGGGAAGACGACGGGGTGGATGTCGAACCCCAGCGCCTGGATGTTCGTATCCCCGGGTTCGCGGTCCGATTCGGGGTGGAACAACTCCACCTGCAGCCCCTCGGACATCTCGCCCGGTCGCTCGTCTGAATCAGCCATCCCATACCTCCGTTCGACAGTCGCCGATAGGTCGATGTCGGTCTCTCATGTGCGTGTGTCTGTCCGTCGGTTGGTTCGCAGTCGCGTGCCGGCGGCCGCGCGAATTACTCCTCTCCACGAGTATCGGTTCCTATCCCCATGGGATAGAGTCACATAGTGACTTTTCATTGTGTCAAATAAAGGTTGTGTCGCTTATCGCAGGATCTTCGAGCGGCCCGGGTCGAAGAGCGGTTCGTCGCGCACCGTGGCGTCGTAGGTGGTCCCCTCGCAACGAATCTGGACGCTGGTCCCCGACTCCGCGTAGTCGGTGGGGAGGTAAGCGTAGGCGATGGACTCGCCGAGGCTGTAGCCGTAGTCACCGGCGACGACGTAGCCAAGCGCTGACCCGTCGTCGAGAACGGGCCGGCCGCCGAGGACGGCGTCCGTGGCGTCGTCGAGTGTCATCGGGACGAGTCGGCTGTCGGGGCCGTCGCGCTGGATGTCGGCCAGCGCGTCCTTGCCGACGAAGTCGGTGTCCATGTCGACGGCGAAGGACAGTCCCGCGGCGAAGGGGTCGCTGTCGGTGTCGAGGTCCGTCCCCCAGAGCCGGTAGCCCTTCTCGAGACGCATGGATTCGAGGGCGCCACTCCCCATTGGCCGTACGTCGAGGTCCTGGCCGGCCTCCCAGAGCGTCTCCCAGAGGCGGCCGCCGTACTCCGACGGCGCCCACAGCTCCCAGCCAAGTTCGCCGACATAGGACACCCGGAGCGCAAGGACGGGCACGTCGCCGACGTAGATTTGCTTCGCGCTGAAGTAGGGGAACGACTCGGCGGACACGTCGGCGTCGGTCACGCGCTGGAGGAGGAGCCGAGATTTCGGCCCCCAGAGGCCGACCGTCGCTCGCGACCCTTCCTCGATAGTGACCGACACCGTCTCCGGGGCGTGGTCTTTCAGCCAGCCACCGTGGATGCCGGGCGAGTTGCCGCCGCCGGTCGTCACGAGGAACTCGTCGGTGTCGAGGCGGACGACAGTCACGTCGCCGAGGGCGGTTCCGCCCTCGTTACAGAGCAGGGAGTACCGCACCCGGCCGGGGTCAATGTCGACGTCGTTCGTACACATCCGCTGGAGGAAGGCCGCGGCGTCGGCTCCCTCGACGACGATGGAACTGAACGAGGTCATGTCGTACATCGAGACGTGCTCGCGGGTGTGGAGGTGTTCGGCCCCCTGGATGGGCGAGCGGTTGATTCCCCGCCACCCCTCTCGCTCGGGAATCTGGTCGGCGTAGCGGTCGACCAAGTCGGCGTTCGAATCGTACCACTTCGGCACCTCCCAGCCGCCGGACTGGGTGAACTCGGCGTCGAGCTCCTGCTGGTGGTGGTAGAACGGACTCCGCCGGAGGGCGCGGTGGTCGTCGGGTTGCCATCCGGGTTCGACGATGCTGTACACCTGCCGATAGCGCGTCGACCCGCGGTCGACGAAGTAGTCCGGGCTGCCGGCGTGGGGTTCGAAGCGGTCGACGTGGATGCCGCCGACTTCGACAGGGCCCGAGGGGAGTTTCGGGACACCCGTCTCCATCCACTCGGCGAGAATCTTCCCGTAGCCGCCGGAGTGTGTCCACCAGATGGCGAGGCCGGTCCAGAGGTCGTCGATGGCTTCGGGTTCGCCGAGGACCGGCATCCCGTCGGGCGTGAACACGAAGATGCCGTTCTCGGTGGTCGCGAAGTCGATGTCCTTGGTGACGGGGAGGAGTTCCTCGAAGGCCTGCTTCGGTGACGTGTCGCGGTCGGGGTGGGTGGCCCGCTCCCAGTGTTCGGCCGTGAACTCCCGGACCGACGCCTGCCGTTCGTCGGTGTTGCCCCCCATCTTTCGGGGGTCGACAGGGAGCGCCTCGTGGTTGTACGAGCCGAGTCCGAGGGCGTCGCCGTGAGTGCGGAAGTAGAGCGAGTGGTCTTGGTCGCGGCCGACCGGGCGAGTCGGCGCCTGACTCATGGCGTCGGCGATGCTGCGGTCGCCCGGTATCTCCATGTCGGCGGTGTCGACGCGGGGGGCGACCGCCTCGTCGGCGAGCTCGTCGAGGGGTTCGGTGACCGCGTACTGGTGCTGGACGGGCGCGATTGGGAGGTCGAGCCCCGCCAACTGGCCGGTCTGATACCCCCAGTTGTTGGTGGCGAGCACGCAGCGCCCGCACTCGATTCGGCCCCGGTCTGTCTCGACGGCGGTGACCTCGCCGCCCGAGACGTCGAGGTCCGTCACCGTGGTGTGGCCGTAGAAGTCTGCGTCGGACTGCTCCATGTACCACTGGAGCGCGGCGACGCCGTCGACCCGTCCGTCGGTCGGGGAGTAGTAGCCGCCGAGGATTTCGTCTTCGTCGACCAAGGGCAAGTGGTCGCTCACCTCGCCGGGCGAGAGGAGTTGCGGGTCGGGGAGGCCGTACGCCGTCGCATGTTCGACCCGTCGCTGGAGGAAGTCCATCCGCTCCTCGGAGCGGGCGACTTCGATGCCACCCACCTCGTCGTAGACGCCGGCGTCGGAGAGAAGCCGACTCGTGTAGTGGGCCGTCTTCGTCATCAGCTTCGACGGCGACGTCTGGAACATGATGCCCGGCGCGTGCGTCGAGGACCCACCCGTGACCGGGAGCGGTCCCTGGTCGACGACGACGATATTCTCAGCGCCCAACTCCGAGAGGTGGTACGCGACGCTACATCCGACGGCCCCGGCGCCGACGACGACGGTGGCCGCAGACGACGGTACCGTGCTATCGCTACTCATGGGGTAGTATCCCATTGACCAATCCAAAAGCCCCGGGGTTGCTCACCTGTGGTGTTTAAACGCCCCCTGCCGAGACGCTCACTCGAAGCGGTCGAGACTGAACATGTCGATGGGATGGGCCGTCTCGCCGTCGGCGGCGAGGTCGGCGAGCACTTCGCCGATGACCGTCGCGAACTTGAAGCCGTGGCCCGAGAACCCAGCGCCGACGACCACCTGTGGGTGGTCGGGCAGCTGGTCGAGGATGAAGTGTTCGTCCGGGGAGTTGGTGAACATACAGGTGGCGAGTCGCATCGTCGGCCCGGCGGCCTTCGGGAAGTACTTCTCGGTGAAATCACGGAGGAGCACTTCGTCGGCCGGTTGCGGGTCGGTGTCGTAGCTGTCCGGGTTGACCGCCTCGCCGAGGTGATGGTACTTGCCCAGTTTGAACCCCGGCACGTCGTAGATGGGCAGGCCGTAGAACCGCCCCTCGGGGACGGCGATGTTCCACACCGGCAGGGAGTCGGGTTCGAACAGTTCGGGCGTCTCGGGTTGGAACCACGCGAGCACCTGCCGTTCGGGAACGGCGAGGCCGTCGAGGGCGTCCGCGAGCTTGTAGTTCCACGCCCCGGCGGCGAGGACGAGGCGGTCGGCCTCGTAGGTGTCCGTGTCGGTCCAGACGCGAACGCCGCCGTCGGGCGTCGGCGCCCAGTCGTGGACGCCCTCGCGGGCGCGAATCTCGGCACCCGCCGCCTGTGCCGCCTCGGTGTGACCGACGATGGACTGTTCGGGGACGACGAAGCCGCCGTCCTCCTGATAGAGCGCGCGGTAGTCGTCGGGGAGGTTGTAGCCGGGGAATCGCTCGTTGAGTTCCGCGCCCGTCAGCACCTCGTGGGGGATGTCGTGTTCCTCGCAGGAGCGCCGCGACCCCTCGAAGACGACGTTGCCCTGCGGACCGGCGTCGATGGAGCCGGTGCGGTGGATGACCTCACGGCCCGTCTCCTCGGCCAAGTCGTCCCAGAGCTCGTACGCCCGTTCGATGAGGGGGATGTACGAGGGGTGTTCGTAGTACGCGCGTCGGATGATGCGCGTGATGCCGTGTGAGGACCCCTGCGTGTGCGGGATGTCGAATCGCTCCAGTCCCAGAACGTCTACCCCGCGAGAGGCGAGGTGATATGCGGTTGCGCTGCCCATGCCACCGACGCCGACGACGATGACATCGCGTCGCTCGTCACGATGACTCATAGCCCCCCGTTTGACGGGGAGGGTATTGATGCTTGGGACCGCCACAAACCGGCGGTACGGGCGCGCACGCGCGGATTTTCGAGTTCGAGTGTCCGCCCGCACTTATACGCCTGAGATAACTGAGGTCCACCCTTATAGGGACATGGCATCTATTTGATAGACAATGGTTAACGACCATCCCAACCACCCGGAAATCGACCAGTCGGACCGAACGCTCCCGCGGAATCTGCGACAGACCGGCGACCCCGGCATCGAGATGCTCGTCTCGACGCGCGTGCGGAAGTCGCCGTTCTTCCACAAGTCGTTCAACGAGGAGGGGGCGTGGCGCTGTACCGTCTACAACCGAATCTACCACCCGCGGGGACTCGTCGAACCCGAAGACGGCGGCGCGATGAAGGAGTACGAGGCGCTGACCGAGAGCGTCACGCTGTGGGATGTCGCGGTCGAGCGACAGATTCGGGTGAAGGGGCCGGATGCCGAGGCACTCACCGACTACGTCATCACCCGCGACGCGACTGGCATCGAACCCATGCACGGGAAGTACGTCATCCTCTGCAACGAGGACGGCGGCATCCTGAACGACCCCATCCTCCTGCGAATCGCCGAGGACGAGTTCTGGTTCTCCATCTCGGACTCGACGCTCATGCAGTGGCTTCAGGGCGTCAACGTCGGGATGGACTTCGACGTGGAAATCGACGAAATCGACGTGGCGCCGATGCAGATACAGGGGCCGCGCTCCGAGGACGTGCTGGTCGACGTCGTCGGCGAGGAGGTCAGCGACATCCCCTACTACGGACTGCTGGACGCGGAGATCAACGGCTGTGACGTGCTGGTGAGTCAGACCGGCTTCTCCGGCGAGAAGGGCTTCGAAATCTACGTGCAAGACGCGAGCGAGAACGCCGAACGCGTCTGGGACCCCGTCATGGCGTCGGTCAAGGACCACGGCGGGCGACAGATTGCGCCGGGCCACCACCGCCGCATCGCCGCCGGCATCCTCTCGTGGGGCCAAGACATGGACCACGAAACCTCGCCGTTCCAGGTGAACCTCGGGTATCAGGTGCCGGACGACAAGCCCGGTGACTACATCGGGAAGGAAGAACTCGAACGGCAGAAAGCGCTCGTCGAGGACGGTGAGTACCCGTTCAACCTGAAACTCGTCGGCCTGAAGATTGCGGGCGAACCGATTCGAGACTACGCCCCCGACTTCTGGATAATCTCCGACCCCGACACCGGGAAGGAGTGTGGTTACATGACCTCGCCGTGGTGGAATCCGGACCTCGAGACGAACATCGGCCTCGGGTTCGTGCCGGCGGAGAAACTACAGGCCGAGTCCGACGCTCTACTCAACGACGAAATCTACGAGCAGGACCTCGACCTGGAGTTCCGGGTCCACCTTCCCGACGAGTACGCCGAGGAAGCGGGCGAACCCGCGTACGCGACGGTCGCGGAGGTGCCGTTCAAGGAGTCGGTAAACCCGAGCGCGCGCGAACAGGCGAAGCTGAACGCCCGGAAGGAGTAATTCGGGCGAGCGGTATTGTCCGACATGACCCTCACCCACGCCGATGCGACGAGCCTGCTCCGCGAGCCACGCTTCGAGCTGATGCCGTTCGACAGCTTCGAGGGGCAGATGGAACAGTTGCCCGACGGCGCGGAAATCGCCGTCACGGCCTCGCCACAGCTCGGCCTCGACGCGACGGTCGAGTGGAGCGAGCGGGCGGCGGCCCGCGGCTACGAGCCGATTCCGCACGTGGCCGCGCGGTACGTCCGCGACCGAGACCACCTCGACGAGGTCGCGACTCGCCTCGCGGACGCGGGAATCGCCGACATCTTCGTGCCCGGCGGCGACCGAGAGGAACCGCTCGGCGAGTTCGAGTCGGCGTACGACCTCCTCACCGCGCTCGACGACCTCGGCCACGAGTTCGCGGAGGTGGGCATCACCGGCTACCCCGAGGGCCACGAGTTCCTCGAGGACGACACGCTGGCCGCGGCGATGGAGCGGAAGGCACCCCACGCGACGTATCTCACGACCCAGCTCTGTTACGACCCAGACGCGATAGCCGAGTGGATAGAGACGGTGCGCGACCGGGGCATCGACCTCCCCGTGGAAGTCGGGATTCCGGGCGTGATGAAGTACCAGCGCCTCCTGAATATCTCACAGAAGGTGGGTGTCGGCGACTCGGTGCGCTTCCTCCGGAAGACGAGCGGCGTGCTCGGATTCGTGCGCCAACTCGTTGGGTCGCGCGGGAAGTACACGCCCGACGGCCTCGTCGACGGACTGGCCCCCTACGCGACCGACCCCGAGTACGGGATTCGCGGCCTCCACATCTACACCTTCAATCAGGTCGGCGACACCGAAGCGTGGCGGCGCGACCGACTCGGTGAGCGGTAGCGAGTCGTCCAAAGCGGCGTCTCCCGGCCCTCGCGGCGGCCGTTAGCAGGGACCCATTTAAACACCGCAGATGAGACGGACCGACGCTTATTCCCCCTCATGCGGTACGAGTTCCCATGACGCGGTGGACCAACAGCGCCGACGAGACTCAGGCCGTGAGCCCCGATATCACGGACGAGACGAACGCACTGCCCGCAGACTGCTTCACCGACCCCGACGTGTGGGAGTTGGAGAAAGAGACAATCTTCGCGAACTACTGGCTCTACGCCGGCCACGAGAACTGCATCCCCGAGGCGGGCGACTACTTCACGCGAACCATCGGCGACCGGCAAGTCATCGTCGCCCGCGACCAGGAGGGCGAGGTCCGCGTGTTCTACAACGTCTGTGCCCACCGTGGCTCGAAGATGGTCGAGGACACACCGATGACCGACCCCGGAAACATGGGGCGCATCCAGTGTCCGTACCACCTCTGGACGTACGACCTGGACGGCAGTCTCCGAAGCACGCCCAAGAGCTTCGAGGAGGCGAGTCTCAACCCCGACCTCGACGACGAGGAAGTGTCCGGCCTCGACCCGGACGAGAACGGCCTGCTCGAAGTCCAGACCGACAACATCGGCCCGCTCATCTTCCTCAACTTCGACGACGACCCGTCGCTGTCGCTCGACGAACAGGCGGGGAAGATGAAGACGCGCCTCGAATCCCTTCCGCTCGAGGAGTACGAACACGCCCGCCGGTACGTCTCGGAGGTCGAGTGCAACTGGAAGACCTTCGCGGGCAACTACTCCGAGTGTGACCACTGTCAGGCGAACCACCAGGACTGGATCAAGGGCATCCAGCTCAACGAGTCGGAACTCGAAGTCAACGACTACCACTGGGTCCTCCACTACACCCACGAGGAGGACATCGAGGACGAACTCCGCATCCACGACGAACACGAGGCGCAGTTCCACTACTTCTGGCCCAACTTCACGGTCAACATGTACGGCACCGCGGACGGTTACGGGACGTACATCATCGACCCCATCGACGAGGAGCGCTTCCAGCTCATCGCGGACTACTACTTCGCGGACCCCGACCTGAGCGATGCCGAAGAGGAGTTCGTCCGCACCAGCCGGCAGCTGCAAGAGGAGGACTTCGAACTCGTCGAGCGACAGTACGACGGACTTCGCTCCGGGGCGCTCGCACAGGCACAGCTCGGCCCCAACGAGCACACCCTTCACCGGTTCCACCGACTCGTGCAGGAGGCGTACGAGACGTGACGGGACCGTTCGTCGCGGCCTGTGTCGACTGTGAGGAGCGTCGGGAAGCGACGGACCCGAACGAAATCGTCCGCTTCTACCGGCGCCACCAGTCGGTGACGGGCCACGACGTGGAATGGGAACAGACCCCCTCCCTCGGCGTCGCGAGCGACGACGTGCCCGCGGTGGTGGAGAGCCTCGTCACGGACCCCGAGGAGGGCGTCCCGCTCGGCGAACTGAGCGCGGCGATGAGCGAGTTGGGCTGGACGGTCGGCGAAACGCTCGACGCCGTCCACGACCACCGGATGCGCGGCGCGCTCTGGGAACCACAGGACGACTACGTCTCCGCGGTCTGATTCACGAGTCGTCGAGCAACGTCTGCTCGATGAGTCGAGCGGTCCCCCGGCGAATCCGGCCACCGACAGCCGTCGGGGAGATATCCAGTTCGCCGGCGAGTTCTTCCAGCGATGTGTCGCGGGGCTCCTCGAAGTATCCCGCCTCGTAGGCCGTAACGAGCGCGTCTCGTTGTGCGTCGGTGAGTCCCACGCCGTCGATGGAGAAGTCGTCGAGCGTGTAGATGTGACCCAACTCGAACCCGATATCTTCCTCGTCGCAGTACTCCCAGAGCGAACTGAGCGTCTTTCGGTCGGGAAGTTGCATCCGAACGGACCAGCCGTCGGCCGTGCTGTCGGCTTCGAGCATCAGGCCGCCCATCTCCGTCACCGTCGGCGAGAGGAGTTTCGTCCCGTCGGAGTGACCGAGCCGATAGATACGCGTCGTCTCCGCCTCGGCGACGATCAACGACTCCGAGACGGTGTGGTCGGCCTCAAGCGCGGCCTCGAACTCGGGGAACGAGTCCGACTCGACGAGAAAGAAGAACATGCCCGTCTCGGCGTCAGTGGCGGTGTGCGAGACCACCTGAATCGATGCGTCGGTGGCGCGAATCGTCGGCGTCAACGCGAGGTCGGGATGCGCGAGTTCCGCGACGGCGACGAGGCTCACGCCGACCCTCCGAGACGTGGGAGAGTGTTCGTTCGCGTGTGCACACGCACCACACGAGATGCCCCGACTTTATCGTTTCGAGCGACGGCCCGGTGGGACCAGTAAACACTATGGGGACCGACCGGCCACGTCGGCGTATGGACCTCGGACTCGACGGCAACGCAGCGCTCGTGTCGGCTTCCAGTAGCGGCCTCGGGAAGGCGTCGGCGGCCGCCCTCGCGGCAGAGGGGGCGAACGTCGTCGTCAACGGCCGCGACCCGGACCGCCTCGCCGACGCCGTGGACGACATCCGCGAGACGGCGACGGGCGACGTGGTCGGCGTCCAGGGCGACATCACCGACCCGGACGACGTGACGGCGCTGGTCGAGCGAACGGTCGAGGAGTTCGGCGGCCTCGACCACCTCGTGACGAGCGCCGGTGGCCCGCCGAGCGGTCCCTTCCTCGACACAACCGACGAGGACTGGTACGAGGCGTACGACCTCCTCGTGATGAGCGTGGTGCGACTGGTTCGCGAGGCCGCGCCGCTCCTCCAAGACGGCGGCGGCACTATCGTCAACGTCGCCTCGGGGAGCGTCAAGGAGGCCATCGACGGCCTCGTCCTCTCGAACTCGGTTCGGATGAGCGTCGTCGGCTTGGAGAAGACGCTCTCGGAGGAACTCGCGCCCGACGTGCGCGCGAACGCGGTGCTGCCCGGCACCCACGAGACGCCGCGCATCGAGGAACTGGTCGAACAGGGCGTCGAACGCGGCGACTACCCCGACTACGAGACGGGCGTCGAGGAGTGGAGCGCGGGCAACCCACAGGAGCGCATCGGTCAACCCGAGGAGTTCGGCGACGTAGTCGCGTTCCTCTGCTCGGAACGGGCGAGCTACGTCAACGGCGCGGCCATCCCCGTCGACGGCGGCGACCACGCCTCGAACCTGTAGCCCGGGTGCCGCGGGGTTTTATGTGACGTCCTTCGTACCTCCCTGCAACTCGCATGGTGCTCGGACTGTCCGGAGAGCTGGTCTCGGTCGTGTTGTTCCTGGTCGGCGTCACCATCGTCATCGTGAGCGTGGAGACGTTCATCGAAGCGGTGGCGGAGGGCGCACTGGCCCTCGGCGTCTCGGGATTCTTCCTCACCGTCGTCCTCGCCGGCACCGACTTGGAGAACGTCATCCTCGGCATCGCGGCGGCGTACGGGGAGTTACCGGACCTCGCGCTCGGCACCGTCTTCGGTGAGGCCCTGTTCATCCTCGGGGCCGCCGTGGGCATCGCCGGCGTCCTCGTCCCCTTCGAGACGGAGGTGCCACGGAACTACCTCGGCATCACGCTTCTCGCTCCGTTTCTCTTCTTCGGCCTCGCACTCGACGGCACGCTCTCCCGGTTCGACGGGGCGATTCTCACCGCGACGTTCATCCCCTACCTCGCCATCATCTACACGCTCGAACGCTACACGGACACGCGCTACCTGTCGGCCGAGGAGGTCGAAATCATGGAAGAAGAGGTGCGCGAGCGTGAGAAAGCGGAGGAAGCGGAGGAGGACGAAGGGTTGCTCGACCTCGATTTGGATATCGACGTCGACGACTTCGTCGAAGAGCACGTCCCCGAACGCTACGAGGGGCCGGCGTTTCTCGCCATCGCCCTCGTCGCCACGGTGGGCATGACGGTCGGGTCGGAACTCGCTGTCTCAGGGGCCGAAGACTTGCTCGCGCTCCTCGGCGTGACGGGACTGGCCTTCGGCGCGACGGTCATGAGCTTCATCGCGTCGCTGGAGGAACTGTTCCTGACGGTCGAACCCGTCCGGCAGGGGCGCCCCCACATCGGCGTCGGCAACGTCGTCGGGAGCATGCTCTTTTTCGTCAGCGCCAACGCGGGACTCATCGCGCTCGTCCACCCGTTGAACACGGCGGGCGCGGTCATGACCGTCCACTGGCCGTTCTTCTTCGTCTCGCTTCTCGTCGTCGCCGGCGCGTTCTTCCGCGGGAAGGTCGGGCGCCCCACGGGCGTCCTCCTCCTCGGCATCTACGCGGCGTACTGGGTGGCGAACTACGCGGTGTGACCTACTCCCCGACTGGCACCCCGCTGAGGACGACGAGCGAGATGACCCAGTAGGCGACGTACAGGCCCCCGAGGACGACGCCGTGCCACCGCCGCACGTTCTTCGTGTAGAAGAAGTAGGCGGCCAGCGCCGTCACGAGAATCATGAAGGGGAGGTGGAAGGTGAGCACCGACGAGGAGATGGTCACGTCGCTGAGGAACATGACGACGCCGACGTTGCCAGTCACGGAGAACAGCACGCTCCCGATGACGTTGCCGACGCCGATTTCCGGGAACCCGCGGCGGACCGGTTCGAGCGTGAGCATGATGTCCTCGAAGGTCAGGATGAGGGTGAGGAAGGTGGCGCCGAAGACGGTTTCACCGATTCCGAACCCCTCGATGACGACTTCCGACCCGCCCTCCAGCAGCATGGCGGCGAAGACGATACCCGCGAGGGCGACGATGGAGAGGCCAATCCAGACGAACCCGGAGTCGGCGAGGTCACCGAGAATCCGGTCCTCGGGGATTTCGTCGAGCGAGTGGGGTCGAGCGACGCCGCCGTCCGGTTGCAGCTCTTTGCCGAGCTCCGTATCCCGGAAGACGGGGATGTCGCGCTGGCGTTCGCGGACGATGAAGTAGCCGAAGGCGAAAAGGAAGAAGGCGGTCAGGACGACGCCGTGGACGAAGGTGAGTGTCCCGATGAGGGCAAAGGGGACCAGAATCAGCGGCGCGAGGCCGAAGATGACGATGTAGTCGGTCGGCAGGTCCACGGGGAACGGCTTGACGATGGCGGCGATGGCGAGCGTCACACCAATGATAGCGAGGCCCGTCCCGAGCGCCGACCCGAGCGCGGCCTGTTCGAGGCCGCCGCCGGAGAGGACGAGCGCGAGAATCGTATCGTCGAACTCGAAGCCGGTGAAGACGATGGCAAGCGCGAACAGCGACATCCGCGTGTTGAGCGATGCGCGCGCGAGGTAACTGATGAGTTTCTCCGTACAGGCGGTGAGAAGGAGAATCCCACCGAGAAGGACGATGACAGCCCCGATGGTCCCCTGTGCCTCGACGAACCCGGAGATGGCGCCTTCGATGCCGCCTTCCTCTTCCTCGCCGCCCTCGTCGGCGCCCGCTCCGTTCCCACCGTCGTCGGGCGACTGGGCGGCGACGGTGCCGACGGGGGCGTCGGCGCCGAGGTCGGTTGCGACGGCAGATGCCGCGGGCGAGGCAACGAGCAGCGACAGCAATAGTGCGACCGTAACGAGAGTGCGACCGTGTGCTGGCATTCGCCCAAAGGTCTGGCAACAGGGGGCTTATACCTCCGTTCTGGGGTACGGACGTACGCCGAACCAGCGCACACGAACTGGGTACGGTGAACGACGATACATGCAAACGGGACCCGAAATCCGGAGAGAGAAGCCGCCGAATGGGACTCTCCGGTACCGAACTACACCATGTATAATAATTCAACGTACGAACCTACACGGATGAGGAGATATAACAGACCCCACCGGTAACGACCGGCGATGCGATTTGCGAACCGTCGTCTGGGCGTCGTGTTGATAGTTGTACTACTGTTGTCGGCGGTGGGGACGGGGGTCGTCGCCGCGCAAGCGGAAGAAGAGGGCGGCGAGAGCGGTGAACTCCTCGAAGTATCGGGGTGGGCCGCGGTGGCGACGCTGCTCCTCGGGTCGCTCATCCTCCTCGCGAGCATCGAACTCCTGATTCACGCGCTGATACGGACGGCGCTCCGGTTCGGCGTCTCGGCGTTCGTCCTCGCGGTCATCTTCTCGGGGTGGGAGTTCGACAACGTGGCCTTCGGCCTCTTTACTGGGTTCGCGGAGATGCAGAACGTCGCCTTTGGCCTCGCCATCGGGAACTCCGTCTCGATTTTCGGGATGACACTCGCACTCGGCGCCATCGCGATTCCGTTCACCGTCGACGTACCCAGAGACTATCTGGTGTTGATGGTCGGGTCGCCCTTACTCCTGATTCCACCCTTGCTGTCGGGGTCGCTGACGCCGACGCTGTCGATTCTGTTCATCGCCGCCTACGTCCTCATCTTCGCGTACATCCTCCGTCGCGAGGGGCAGATGGACCGGACGTTCATGGAGGCCGACGAGGTGAAAGACATCGCCACGACGACGGACGGGCAGGGCGAAGCGAGCGTGCCGTCGTACGTGCCCGGCCCAATCCAGACGCTGACCGAGTTCAAGTGGTTCTGGCCGGCGATGCTGTTGGTCGGTATCGGCGGCATCGTCGTCGGCGCCGAGGGCGCATCGACAGGCGTCGAGGGGATTCAGGCGACGTGGAACCTCACCGGCACGTTCATCGGCGTCACGCTGGTGACGGTGTTGCTCACCCTCGACGACCTGCTCCTGATAGTCGAACCGCTCCGACTGGGCTACTACGACGTCGCCGTCGGGGGCGTCATCGGGAGCCTCCTGTTTTTCGTCACCGCGAACGTCGGCATCATCGGCCTCGTGGGGACCATCAACTTCCGGTGGGAGACGGTCTTCTTCCACCTGCCGACGCTCTTCGTGTTCGCCGGCATCGCGGGCTATCTCTTCCACAGGGGCGAAGTGACCCGGCGACACGGGGCGCTGTTGCTCGGGATGTACGTCCTCTATCTCGCGATCAACATTCGCTACTTCGCGACGCTTCCCGTCGAGGGTTAATCCGTCTCCTCTACCTCGTCGGCGTGGAGTAGAAACATGGGGTCCGGGCCGGGCGAGGCTCGAAGTTCGATGCGCTTTGTCAGGCGGTAGTACTTCCGCCGACTGGTCCGGTAGCTCTCGACGATGCCCGCCTCCTCCAGCGTCGAGAGGTGATGGACTGCCGTCTTGCCGTCCATCCCGACTCGGTCCGCGAGCTCGGAGACGTACCGCGGCTCGCTCGATAGTTCGCGGATAATCTTGAGCCGCGCCTTGCTCCCGAGAACGTCGAAGAGAGACATCGGTTGCCGGCTCTAGGGGCGCACACTATTTTACCTCTCTCCTCTATAGACGAAGTATGGCTGACCTACCCGACGCGAACGACGGGCCACGAACCGTCACCGACGGCTACTTCGAGCGAGAGGTGCGACTCTCGCGAGAGGGGACCGCGGCGTTTCTCCGTGACCTCGCCGACCAAATCGAGTCCGAACCCCGCCTGACCATCTCGACCGACGAGTGGGAGATTCCCTTCGAGTTCGACGAACCCATCGAAGTCGAGGTGGAGTTCGTCGGCGAAACCCACCGCCAACTCGAACTCGAACTGGAGTTCGAGTGGTCGCCCTCGGAGGACGAACTCGGCGTGAACTGAGAGACGTATAAACGTTTCACCGGAATTATTATACTAATCCTGTCCTGATAGCCGCGTATGAGACGAACAGCGACGCGACGCGCGTTTCTCGCCGCTGCCGGCGTGGGCGCGAGCGGGCTGGCCGGCTGTCTCGGCGGCACGGGCGGGGCGGACACCGGGACGACGACGGGCACCGCGGTTCCGGGCGACTCTTCACTCCTTCTCAACTGGAAGCCGAGCGGGCTTCACGTGCCCTACTTCGCGGCAAAGGCGAACGGGTTCTACGAGGAAGAGGGGCTGACGCTCTCGTCCATCCAGACGGGCGAGGGGTCGACCTTCTCGGCCAAGCAGGCCGGCCTCGGGAACGTCGACTTCGCGGTGACGAGCGGTGACCAAGTGCTGAACGTCAACAGCCGCAACCTCTCGCCGCAGTCGGTGGGCGTCGTGATGCAGAAGAGCCCGATGGTGGTGTTCTCGACGCGGGACACCTTCGGCGGGGAGTTGACGAGCGCCGACCAGCTGGCGGGGAAGACGGTGGGCACCGGGCCGGGGATGGTCCGGACGCTGACGACGCTACTCCTCGAAGAGGCGGGCGTCCGCGAGGACGTGGAACTGGTGGATACGGGGTACGACACCGTCCAACAGCTCCTCTCGGGTGAAATCGATGCCGCGGGCGGCGTCTTCGGCGACGCCATCAGCGCAGAGGCGCAGGGCTACACCGTCGACAGCATCCGCGTCGGCGACAGCGTCCCCTCCTACGGGCACGTCCTTGCCGTCGAGCAGTCGTGGGCGAGTGAGAACGAAGCGGCGGTGCGGGCCTTCCTCCGCGGCACCGCCCGCGGGGCGGCGTGGGCACAGCAACGCCCCGGCGAGGCGACCGACCTCCTCGTCGAGGCCAACGGCGTCCTCGAGGAGTCACGGGATCAGCAGCGAGCGAAGTGGGAGCGGATGGCTACGGAGTTCATGACCGGCGACGCCGTCGCCGAACACGGCTGGGGGTGGAGTCGGAGCGAACCGTGGCAGGTCACCCACGACGCCCTCGCGAGCGCCGACGCCCTCGGCGGCGAGGTGGACCCGTCGACCGTCTGGACGAACGAGTATCTCGATACCGACTACCAGTATATCGGTTCGTACAGCGACGCCGTCTGATGGCCACGAGCGACCGGCGACTCTCGGCGGTGACGCTGCCCGGGACCAGCGGTCGGGCCGTGAGCGCGGCGCTTCGCCGACTCTGGCCGCCGACTGTCGTCGCCGTCGCCGTCGTCGTCGCGTGGGCGTGGTTCGTGCGCGCGACGGGCGTGCCGCCGGTCGTCCTCCCCGGACCGGGCGACGTGCTCGCGGCGGGGATGGACACGTACGCGACGCTGCTGGCCGCAGCGGCGACGACGGCGACGACGGCGGCGCTCGGGCTAGCGGCGGGTATCGTCGTCGGCCTCTCGCTCGCGTTCGCCATGGTCGGCTCACGGACCGTGGCAGCGGTCGTCCACCCGTATCTCATCGCACTTCGCATCGCGCCGCTCATCGCCATCGCGCCGCTCGTCTTCCTCTGGATTGGCGACGGCATCCTCGCACGGGCGTCGCTCGTCGCGACGATGACCGTCTTCCCCGTCGCCATCGCGTCGGTCGACGGCCTCCGAGCGGTTCCCGAGGAGTACACGGACCTCGCGGAATCGGTCGACGCCAGTGCGGTGCAGACCTTCCTGTGGATTCACGTCCCCGCCGCCGCACCGAGCGTGTTCGCGGGCGTGAAACTCGCGGCGGCGCTGGCCGTCGTCGGCACCGTCGTCGCGGAGTTTCTCACCCTGCAGGCGGGCATCGGCTATCACTTGTTTCACACCGCGGAGTATCTCCAGACGAGTCAGACCTTCGCCGCACTCGGCGTACTCACGCTCCTCGGCCTCGCGTTCTACCTGCTTCCGGCGGCGGTGGAGCGCCGACTTGACTGGTAACTACTGCCACGCGACGCGCCGGTAACACAGCGCGACGCCGCCGTAGAGACAGAGACCGATGGCGAGGAGGACGGTCAGCGCGGCGAGCATCACGTCCACCTGCACGTTCTCGGACGCGGCGAGAATCAGCGAGCCGAGGCCGTCGTTCGCGAGAATCCACTCGGCGACGACGGCGCCGACGACGGCGAGCGTGACGGACTGTTTCACGCCTGCGAAGACGTCGGGGAGCGCGTGGGGTAGCCGCACGGCGAGGAACGTCTGCACCGCACCGGCATCGACCGACTGAAGCAGGTCAAGGTGTGAGTCGGGCGTCCGGTCCAGTCCCGCCGCGGTGCCGACGACGATGGGGAAGAAGACGATGAGCGCGACGAAGACGACGGCGGTGTCGAAGCCGACGCCGAAGTAGATGAGGAAAATGGGCGCGACGGCGATTTTCGGCAGGACGCGCAGGGCGACGAGGTAGGGGTAGACGGCCCGTTCGAGGACCGGAACCGCCCAGACGACGAGCGCGAGCGTGAAGCCGGCGGTGATACCGGCCGCGCCGCCGACGAGCACCTTCCGGAGCGTCGCGACGGCGTTCGTCAGGTACAGGTCGGGATTGCCGGCGAGGCGGGCGACGACGGCGGCCGGCGAGGGGAGGAGGAATGGGGGGATGGCGAGGGCGACGGTGAGCGCCCACCAGACGCCGACGGCGACGACGAGGGCAGCGAGTGGGAGGACGACGCTGGGTGCGCGTCGAGCGACGGTCATGCGTCGTCGTGGAGCGCGCTCCGGACGCGGGTGACCTGCGTGCCGAACGCCTCGCTTCCGAAGACGGACTCGTCGCGGGGGCGCGGCAGGTCGATGTCGAACTCGCCGACGATTCGCCCCGCACCGCCAGCCGAGGCGCCGGAGACGACGAGACAGCGGTCGCCGAGGAAGACGGCCTCGGGGACGCTGTGGGTGACGAACACGACGGTCTTGCGGTTCTCGCGCCACAGGCGAAGGATTTCGACGCCCATCTCGTCGCGCGTGATTTCGTCGAGTTCGCCGAACGGTTCGTCCATGAGCAACACGTCGGCACCGAGGTGGATGGCGCGGGCGATGGCGACACGCTGTTTCATGCCGCCGGAGAGTTCGGCGGGCCGAGTGTCCTCGAAGCCGTCGAGACCCGTCGTCGCCAACAGGTCGCGCGCGCCGTCGGGGTCCGGGTCCTTGCCAGCCATCCGGCGGAGGAAAGTCACGTTCTCGACGGCCGTCTTCCAGGGCAGGAGGGTGTGGTCTTGGAAGACGAAGCCGAGGCGGGCGTCGGACTGGGCGACGGCCGGCGGGTCGCCGTCGACGCTGACCGACCCGGTCGTCGGCGTCTCCAGCCCCCCGATGGTCCGGAGGAGGGTGGTCTTCCCACAGCCGGAGGGACCGACGACGGTGACGAACTCGCCATCGTCGATATCGACCGAGACGTCGTCGAGCGCGCGGAGGTCACCGTACGTGACCGAGAGGTTCTCGACGTGAATCATGTTCGACCGATTGCTTCGGCCTGTTCGAGGGCGACGCGGAGACGCTCCCAGGTGTCGGCGGAGTGCCACCCCCAACCGTTCTTCTCGACGGCGTCGCCGCCGGCGAACCTGTCGAGCGCCTGTTCGAGTTTGCGGCGCTCGTCGTCGAGCGGCGACCCACATGCTTCGGCGACGGCCTGTGTGGCGGCGGCGGGGTCGGTCCGTGCCGTCGCCCAGCCGTCCATCGCGCCTTCGAGGAAGCCCCGGAGTGCGTCGGGACGGTCCCGAAGCGTCTCGCGGCGGACGACGAAGGCCGGCCCGGGGACGGGAAAGTGGTCGGCCAGCAACACCGAGTCCACGTCGTGACCCATCCCCTCCAGTTCGAGGGGGTCGGTGAAGACGCCGGTCGCCACGTCGGCGTCGCCGTCGAGCAACGCGGCGCGTTCCTCGCCGTCGGCCCGGACGGTGGTCACGTCGTCGACGACGCCGGCCTGAGCGAGGAAGAGACGGCCGAGGGCGCCGGTTTCAGACCCCGCGGGCATGGCGACACGGCGGCCGCGGACGTCCTCGACGCTTCGGAGTGGGCCGTCGAAGGCCGACCGGGTCGTGTAGAGGACGACCATCGCACGCTGGTAGTATAGCGCGAGCGGTACGATATCGTGTCCATCCGCGTGCGCGCGTAGAAGTGTGGCAGCGCCCGTCAGCCCGACGTCCACGTCGCCGTCGGCGACGGCAGAGAGCGCGGCCCGTGACCCCCGACAGCCCGTGAACGTCACGTCGGCGTCGTACGTCCCCGCGAACAGGGGGGCGTGGAGGCCGTTCGGGTCCCAGTTCAGGCCGACCGAGACGGACGCGTCGTCGGCTCCAGTCGTCTCGCGGGTCGTGTCGACGTCGTCGCCGAGCGTCGAGGCGACGGTGGCCGCCTGTTCGAGGAGAGCGTCGGCGTGGGCGGCGCGGACGCGGGCGATGGTGTCGGCGCGGCCGGCGTCGGCGCGCCACCCCTTCGGGGGGCGGCCAGGGGCTTCGCTGTCGACGGTCGTCTCCGTGACCAGCTCCAGGTCCGTGAGGGTTCCCAGCACGTCCGAGACGCGACCGCGGCCGAGGTCTACGCCGACGCGGACGGCCAACCGAGAGGCCGCTTCGCCGGAGAATCGCTCGGACTCCTCGCGGCCCACCAGGTAGGCGAGGACGCGCGCCGCTTCGCGGTCGAGGCCGGTAGCGAACGCCTCGATCATCGGCTCGTCCTCGTCACCGAGGATGGGGAACTCTCGAACTCGCACGTCCGTACGTTGACGCCAGGGGATATATAAACTGCGTGCGCCTCGGGGAGATGTTGTTCTGAAACGTACACGAGTGGGCGTGTGTGGGAGTGCCTGACGCAAATTCACCACATTTATTATATCGAAACCAAAGGTTCGACTCGATGGTCTCAAAACAGTCGAAGAAGTTCCTGTCGCGGCGAAAGTTTGCAGCCACGCTGAGTAGCGCTGTTCTGGCTGGTCTCGCGGGTTGTAGCGGCGGCAACGGTGACAACGGCGGCGAAGCGACGGCGACGGCAACGGCCACGGAAACGTCGGAGCCGACGGCGACGGCGACGTCGACGCCGGCCGAAGAGGCGGACGCGACGGTTACGGTCGGTCCGGGTGGCAGCCTCCAGTTCGAGCCGTCGAGCCTCCGAGTCTCGCAGGGCGACACGGTCGAATTCGTCTTCGA
Organism: Haloplanus vescus; assembly: GCF_900107665.1. NCBI lineage: Archaea > Methanobacteriati > Methanobacteriota > Halobacteria > Halobacteriales > Haloferacaceae > Haloplanus > Haloplanus vescus. Next base: position 19,719 of record NZ_FNQT01000002.1, on the reverse strand, counting down.
CTCCGGCGGTCACAACGTCTCGGGTCATCCCGACGCACACTCGGACGTCGAACTGCCCGAGGGTGCCGACCCCTGGGCGAGCTACGACATCTCTGGGAGCAAAATCAACCACCTCTCACTCAATCAGGCTGGCTCGACGTATCGCCACACCTTCGAGACAACGGGCGAGTACACCTACGTCTGTGTCCCGCACGCGTCGTCGGGCATGGTCGCTAGTATCACGGTCCGATAACTCGCAAACGGCGTTCAGACGCCTCCGTTCTCCCCTGTACGCTAGTTGTCTGGATACATCCTTATACAACTAAGTTTAATTAAGCGCCTCAATTGTGAAATATATCACAAAGTTAAATATAGACAATTACTACGGTTCGTATGGAGTGGTATGGCATGTCGCAATATGTAAACGGAATGCCCCAGATCGGCCAAGAGGATCGTCGACAGTTCCTCAAGGTCGTCGGGCTCACCGGCGCAGTGGCAGCAGGCAGCGAGTTCACCCTGAGCGACCTCAGGGGCGAAATAGAAGGGGAAACGGCGGGGGAACTCGCCGCTATGGGCGAATCCATTCGCAGCGACCTCGTCGGCACGCTCGACGCAGGTCTGCTCGGTAGCGAGCTCGCCTCCCTCGAAGGCCAGATCGAGCGTCTGCCCGAGCTGCGGGCGATGGGCGTTCCGGCCGAGGAGAGCACAGAGTATCAACAGCTCGCCGAGCCCGGCTGGGCTATCCACGAGCATCTCACGGAAGTCGGCTTCTTCGAGAGCGTGGAAGAGCACCTGCCGGAGTTCACGCCCGAGCACATCGGTGCGACGGCACGCGAGTTCATCAACACGGGCGCACTCGCGTCCGCGCTGAACGAACTCGGGTACAGCGAGGAAGAGCTGACGTCGACGGTCGTCAACGTCGTCAACAACAAGGAGCGCCTGGCCATGTGGGTGCCGACGAAGAACATCCCGGCCGGCGTCGAAGGGTTCGACCCAGCAAACATCGCCCCGCTCCACCAGCGAGCGTCGGCCGGTGTCCTGCTGTGGACGGACTACCTCGACACGTACCTCTGGCAGAACGAGGTACTCATGACGGACACGATCCTCGACAACAACTACGGCGACCTCAAGCAGATGTACGCCGGCCTGCACCTGCTCGCGAACGCGGCCGAAGATCTCGCGGGTTCTCAGGAACTCAACGACGCGCAGCTGACGGCTGCGCTGTCTGCCGGCGCAGCGATGATGATCGTCGGACAGGAAGACCTGACGAATGACGTGATGCGCATCACGGACGAAATGCGCGCCCCACGCACGGGAGGTGCGTAACGCATGGCTAGCATTCACCAACACGACGCAGCGGTAGAAGCGGCACAGAACATCGAGATGGTGGAGGTCGAGGACGGCTATACGCTGACCAACCTCCCCGAGGAGTCGATCACGCAGCAGTTCGACATCGACCAGATCCCGCAGAAAGACGTCACGCAGGAGATGCGTGAGGCCTCGGCAGTCGAGGACGAAACCAGCTGGCTGATGTACGGCGGTAACTATCAGCAGCAGCGCCACACCAGCGCAGACGTCATCACGCCGGACAACGTCGAAGACCTCGAACTCGAATATCTGGTCCAGAGTGGCGTCGCCTCCAGTATGGAGGGTGTTCCGGTCGTCGTGCCCGGCGATCCGCCGGTCATGTACCAGACGAACGGGCCGAACCACGCGAAGGCTATCAACGCCCGAACTGGTGAGACCCTCTGGAGTTACACGTACGCGAACCCGCAGGGGCTGCTTCTCTGCTGTGACGCGAACAACCGTGGCTTCGCTGTTCACGGCGACAAGGTCTACATGACCACCCTCGACTCCGGTATCGTGGCGCTCAACCGCTACACCGGGGAAGAAGAGTGGTACACCTCGACCGGTGACCACGAAGTCGGCTACTCCGCTACGTGGGCACCGATCGTCCACGAGGGCAAGGTCATCACCGGCTCCGCCGGTGGCGAGTACGGTGTCAGCGGGTTCGTCGCAGCCCTCGACCCCTCGAACGGGGAAGAGATCTGGCGAACGAACACCACGCCGTCCGAAGAGTGGGCCGGCGACTCTCACGAACACGGTGCCGGTACCGTGTGGATGACGCCGACGCTCGACCCCGAGAGCGGCATGATCCACGCGCCGGTCGGGAACCCCGGTCCGGACTTCGACGGCACCGTCCGTCCGGGTCCGAACCGCTACACCATCGGGACGCTGACCCTGGACGCCGAAGACGGCTCCATCCAGTGGCACTACGGCGAGTCCCCCCACGACGTGTGGGACTACGACTCCTCGGCGCCCAAGATCCGTGTCAACGACATGGACATGGGTGACGGCGAGACGAGCGACGTCGTCATCAGCCCCGGCAAGACGGCCTGGGTCTACACGATGGACGCCAGCAACGGTCAGCTGCTCGAGCGCTCGGGCGAGACGACCCAACACATCAACATGTGGAAGATGGTCCCGCACGTCGACGAGGACCGTCGGGTCTCCTTCGTCCCCGGTGCGCACGGTGGCAACGACTGGCAGCCCCCGTCGTACAACCCCGAGACGGGCCTGGTCTACGTCAACCAGAACAACGCGCCGCACGAAATCTTCTGGGAAGAGGCGCAGTACGAGGCCGGCCAGACCTACTGGGGCGGCGGCCTCAACGACTGGCCCGACGTCAGCGAGCCGTCCAACTGGAACGGCAACCTCAGTGCCATCATCGCCGTCGACCCGGTCTCGGGCGACGTCGAGTGGCGTGACTGGATCTCGGCCGACGAGACCAGCGACTACCTCTGGGGCGGGTCCATCACGACCGCGAGCGGTCTCACCTTCGCTGGCACCCAGAACGGGAACCTGATCGCCTACGACGGCGAGACGGGTGACCGCCTCTGGCAGTTCCAGCTCGGTGCACCGATCTGCTCGTCGCTCTCCAGCTGGTACGACCCCGGCGAGGGCAAGCAGTACGTCGCAGTCCAGGTCGGCGGGTCCGGTTGGCTCCACGGCGGTCGCCGTGGCTCCACCGTCGCCGTCTTCGGTCTCAGCGAGTAACACACGCGATTTCTCCGTTTTTTCGCATCGACGAATAGCGGTGTGTACACCTAATATGAGGTGTGTTGTCTAACCGAGTACCCCTAATTTTATTTAATGTGGGATACACGGAACGAGTATGGCGACGCGAAGACAATTCCTGATCGGTGCTGCGGCAGCGACGACCGGACTGGCCGGCGCCGCGGGATCGGCATCCGCACAAGCACAGACCTTCGAACTCGAACTTACGGAAGACGGGTTCGTTGGTCGAGCACCCTCCAGCATCGAGGGGACGACCAACCCGACGCTGGAAGTCGAAGCTGGTAGCCGGTATACCATCGAATGGACGACGAGTTTCATTCCCGAGAGTACGCAGGCCGGCACGGCCCGCCACAACCTCGTCATCGCGACTGAGGACGGCGTCCTGCGCCGTGGCGAGTACGTCTTCCAGACGGGCGTCAGTCGCACGGCGACGTTCAACGCCGCCGCGAACCTCTCCCAGTATCACTGTGAAGAGCACATGGGCGAAGGCGGCGACTTCAACGTCTCCGGCGGCGACATGAGCACCGCGACGGCCACCGAAGGTGGCGACATGGGCACCGCGACGCCCACCGAGAGCGGTGGCGAAGGCGGCGAAGGCGGCGAAGGCGGCGAAGGCGGCGAAACCTCGGGGGGCGGCCCCGGCTTCGGCGTCGGCGCAGCAGTGACCGCGCTCGGTGCGGCGACCTACGGCGCCCTGAAGCGCGACAGCGACGAGTAAGTCGTCGACTAACGCTCACAGCTTTTTTCGAGGTGTACTCCTAACTGCGGAGCGATGCGTCTCCAATCAGTCGGTGACCGACTGCGTCGCCCGGAGTATACGGGCGAGAACCGGTGTCTACCGTGTACGGTCGTGAACGTCTGTCTCGCGCTCATTGCCGCCGGCGTGGTGACAGTTGGCCTCGGACCTGTCGGTGGGCTCCTCGTCTTCACAGGCGCGCTCAGCGCCATCTACTTCCGTGGCTACCTGGTTCCGGGCACGCCGGAACTCACGATGCGGTATTTCCCGCCGTGGCTCCTGGAACTGTTCGGCAAAGAGCTCGAACTCCGCGAGACGCTCACGCCCGTCGAGGGTGTGGCCGTGCGCGCGACGCCGGAGGGCGGGCGCCTCGTCGGGTCGTTCGCGGCGGCGTGGGACGACCGCATCGAGACGATGCGAGAGCGAGGCGTCGAGGACGCCGACGTGGCGACGCTGCTCGGCGTCGACGAGGCGTCGAGCGTCCCCGGCGACGTGGCCTACGTCGTCGACGGGGGCCTCAGACAGTGGCTCTCGGAGTCGGCGCTGCTCGCCGATGCCGCGGCGGCGGCCATCCTCGACGAGCGTGGCGGTGAGACATGGGCGTCGCTCGGCCCGGACGAACGGGTGGCGACGCTTCGGGACCTGCGGAAGCTACTGGGGTACTGTCCGCTGTGTGATGGTGACCTCGTTCGCGACAAAACAGAGACCGTCGAAACGTGTTGTACCGAATCCGAGCGGGTGTTGATGGCGACGTGCAGCGAGTGTGACGTGCGGTTGATCGAGGACTTGGGTTAGTCGTCAGCCGGCGCGTCGGCGTTGGCGTCGGTGTCTACCGTGACCTCGATTTCTGCCGCAGCGGCCTTGAACTCCGGAATCTTCGCGCGCTCGTCGAGCACGTCGTTCGTGAGGCGGTTGCCACCGGATTCGGGGAAGTGCGGCGTCGTCCACACCGTGCCTTCCTTGATATCCTCGGTGACGCGGGCCTCGACCTCGATTTCGCCGCGTCGAGATTTGAGCGTGATGTACTCGCCGTCCTCAACGCCGTACGTCTCGGCGTCGTTGGGATGGATGTCGACGAAGTTCTCCGGTTCGACGCGGTTGAGCGTCGCGGAGCGCCGACTCATCGTGCCCGTGTTGTAGTGTTCGATGATACGACCCGTGGTGAGGATGAGCGGGTAATCCTCGTCGGGCGTCTCCTTGGGCGGCTGGTGTTTGACGCCCTCTATCTGCCCGAGACCGCTCTCGGTCGTGAAGCCGTCGCCGTAGAGGTAGTCGTCACCCTCGTCGCCGGGCTCGTAGCAGGGCCAGTGGACACCCTCCTCGCCGAGGCGGTCGTAGGTCATGCCGTGGAAGATGGGCGCGACCTGTCGGAGTTCCTCGAACACTTCTTCGGGACCGTCGAAGTCGAAGGTGCCGTCGCCGAACAGACGGTTGCCGATGTCACACAGGATTTCCTGGTCGTGTTTCGTGTTCGGGTGGACCTTGCCGACGCCGCGCATCCGCTGGGTGCGGCGGTCGGTGTTGACGACGGTGCCGTCGCGCTCTGCCCACGACGTTGCGGGCAGAATCACGTCGGCGTACTCGGCCGTCTCCGTCTCGTAGATGTCCTGCACCACCATGAAGTCGAGTTCTTCGAGTCGCTTCTCGACCTGGTTGGTGTCGGGTTCGCTCATCACCGGGTTCTCGCCCATGATGTAGAGCCCGTGGATGGTGTCGCCGATTTCGTGAGAGACTTCGACGTTCGTCAGGCCGGGCGTCTCCGGAATCTCGAAGTCCCAGACCTCCTCGACGTCTGCGCGAACCTCGGGGTCGGACACGTCGCGGTAGCCGGGGAGGACGTTCGGCATCGCGCCCACGTCGGACGCGCCCTGCACGTTGTTCTGCCCGCGGAGCGGGTTGACGCCCGTGCCGGGACGGCCAAGGTTGCCCGTGATGAGCGCGAGGTTGATTTCGTTCTGGACGTTGTCGACGCCGCAGGTGTGCTGGCTCATCCCCATGCCAGTGAAGATAGCGGCGTTGTTCGCCATCGCGTACTTCTCGGCGGCGAGTTCGATGTCTTCGAGCGGGACGCCACACTCCTCGGCGGCCTCCTCCTTGTCGAAGTCTTCGAGCGTCTCTTTCAGGTGCTCGAAGCCCTCGGTGCGCTCGGCGATGAACTCCTCGTCGATCCAGTCGTTCTCCAGAATCGTCTTGAGGACGATGTTGAGCAGCGGGATGTCCGTGCCCGGCTCGAGCTGGAGATGCATGTGACGGTCGGTCTCGTCGATTTCGAACGACCGCGTCGTCTTGTTGGCGTGGGGGTCGACCTGAATGACCGTCGCACCCTCGAGGACGGCCTGTCGGAAGTACTGGCTGTTGGCGATGGGGTGCTGTTCGCCGGGGTTAGCGCCCTGAATCCAGAAGACGTCCGCGGACTCTTCGAGGTCCTCCATGCTGTTGGTCATCGCGCCCTCGCCGAGGCTGTTTTTGAGCGCGTACACCGTCGAGGAGTGACACATCCGGGTACAGGTGTCGATGCTGTTGGTGCCGTAGCGCCGGGCGAGCTTCTGGATGAGGTAGTTGTCCTCGTTCATGGCCTTCGAACAGCCATAGAAGCCCATCCCCTGGGCGCTGTGCTCCTCGCGGATGCGTTCCATGTTGTCGACGACGTACTCGTACGCCTCGTCCCAGGAGACTTCCTGCAGTTCGCCGTCGTCGTCGCGGATGAGCGGCTCAGTCAGCCGGTCCTCGTGATTGACCGACTGGGTCGCCGCGCCGCCCTTGATACAGATACTCCCTTCGTTGACTGGGGCGTCACCCCACGGTCGGAAGGAGACTTCGCCCTCGTCGTCCTTCGTTATCTGGATACCGCACCCCACCCCACAGTACGGACAGATAGTCTTGACTGGCCCGTCCGATTCGTCGCTGGATTCGGATGACATCGTACGTGAGAATCGACATGGTAAACCATCAATGTTGTCATCGAGTACCGTGCGAAACCCCATCGTCGAGGGCTTACATCGGAGATTGCGGTGACTGACCCCACAAGGAAACGTTCACGCATCGGCGCCCGAATGCGTACGTATGACGGGTTACAGGCCGCGAACGGACGGTGGGGGTTCGCCCGCGACCGACCTCACCGCCGACCGAGTTGCCGAACTGGCCGACGCGTACGAAGACAACGAACCGTTCGACCTCGTCGAACGAGAACACGTCCAGACGCTCCCGCCGGCGTTCGCCACCGGCGATATCGGCCGACGCGACGCCGAGTGGGTCGTCCAGTGGTACTACCGCCGGGGCAGCGTCGACGACGCCGAACGACGCGCCGCCGAGGAGCGATTCCTCGACAACGACTACGAGACGATGGTCGCCGCGATTCAGGACGCCGCCGACGCGACGGCGCTCGACGAACGAATCGACGCTCTGACCGCCCTGACCGGCGTCGACGTGCCCATCGCCTCCGCGTTTCTCGCGTACACCCATCCCGAGGAGTGTGTCGCTATCGGCGAACGCGAGTGGACCGCGCTGAACGAGGCGGGCGAACTCGACAGCGCGTACCCCGACGACGTGACGAGCGACGACTACGAGAATTATCTCGACGCAGTACAGGCCGTTGCGACCCGGACCGACCACGACGTGTGGACGGTGTACCGGGCGCTGTGGCGACTGGGCGCCTAGCGACCGATTCGCTCGGCGTAGTTCGCGATGACCGGGTCGGAGTCGTCGACGTACTCGTTCGTCCACGCCTCGTTGGGGTCAACCGGCGACTCTAAGAGGTCTGTCTCCGCCAGCATCTCGCCGAGGTTCTCCCAGCGACGGGAATCGAAGTGACCCCACCCCGCCTCGCGGACGAACTCCGTGAACTGGAGGTCCTCGGCGGACGCGAGGAACTTCATTCGCTCGACCTCGCGGTTGTGTTCGAGCTGGGCGTTGCGGTCGATGAGTGCGTCGACGGCGCGGTCCGGGTCGTTCGTCGCCAGTTCCCACCCGCGGGCGGTCGCACGCAGGAACGACCGAATCGTCTCGGGATTCGACGCCGCGAAGTCGGGGTTGGTGACGACGGTCATCCCGTAGACGTCGAGGTAGTCCCCGATGAGGAGTTCGTCCGCCGTCCGGTCGTGTTCCCGTTCGAGTTCCTTCCCGTTGGTGACGACGCCCACCGCGGCGTCCACGTCGCCGTCGAGCAACTGGTGTTCGACGCGGTGGTGGGTGTGTTTCTGTACGTCTTTCACCTCGACCTCGTCGCGAATCCCCCGCTCTTCGAGCAACTGGAGCGTGAGGATGCGGGTCTTGGTCGCCGACGGCGCGACGGTGCGGCCCCGAAGCTGTTCGGGGTCGGTGAAGGCCTCACCGAAGACGTCGCGAAGGCTGTAGATAGTCGCCGGCGTCTTCTGACTCATCGCGGCGACGGCAAGCGGTTCGAGGCCCTGACTGCGGACCGAGAGGACGGCGCTCCCCCCAGAGAGGCCGAGGTCGCTCCGCCCCTTGGCGGTCTGTTCGGCGGCGAAGGGAGAGCCGTGACCCTCGACGAACTCCACGTCGAGGCCCTCGTCGTCGTAGAAGCCCTCGCGGCGCGCGAGGAAGTAGGGTGCTTGGAAGCCGTTCGGTTCCCAGTTCAGTTGGAAGGTGACGGTGTCGGTCATGGGTCCACCTCGAAGGTTCCTTCAGGAATCTCCTCGACGCCGAGTGCGTCGGCACCGGCGACGGCTTTCAGATGGTCGAACAGGCGATACATCCCGTCGATGCTGTCCTCGTCCCAGTCGCGGACGACCATGTCGCGCCACCCGTCACGCACCGCGCGCATCACCTCGGGGTCGTCATAGGACATCAACTCCTCGCTTATCTCCTCCCAGATTTCGTCGTCTTCGACGAGTTTGTCGACGGCGTCGCGGTAGGCGTCGGTGAAGGCCCGGACCGTCTCGGTCTGCTCGTCGAGATACTCGCCGCTCGTGAGGAACGGGGCGATGGGGAGTTTGTTGTCCGTCTTCGAGAGTCGCTGGACCAACTCCGAGACGGGGAGGACATTCTCGTAGGGCCCCGTCTCGGTTATCTCGGGGATGATTTGCCAGAACTGGAAGCCGGCGTCGACGTCGCCCTCGCGAATCATCCGCGTGAGTTCGACTTTCGAGCCGGCTTCGACGGGCGTCGCCGTCTCGTCGGGGTCGAAGTCGTGAAACTCCCGGCAGGCCGCCCGCGTCAGAATCCAGTTCTTGTCGAGACGGCGGACGACGCCGATGCGCTTGCCCGAGAGGTCCTCTAGCCCGTCGATGTCGCTATCTTCGGGCGCGACGAGGCCGCCGACCGTCCGCCCGTAGGGGTGGAAGGCGACGATATCGGCCCCGCCCGCACGCTCGCGGGCGATGGAGATGTAGTCGATGTCGATGAGGTCGGCGTGGCCCTCCTGAAGCAGCTCCTCCACCGTCTCGATACCGTCTTCGAGCGCGTCGGAGACGAGTTCGACGTCGAGGTGGAAGCCGTGGTCACGGTCGAAGCCGAATCGCTTGATGGTGTAGAGCAGGTAGCGCGGACTGCCGTTGTGCTCGAAGCGGGCGCGCATCTCCGGCAAGTCGCCCGGGTCCTCGTGGTGCTCGTCGAGTGCCGCCTGCTGAACGTCGACGTGGTCCTGACTCATCGGTGCGAGACTGCGTAGGACGGTCGTCGTGGCGACTCCGATTCGGCGCGGGCGACGAATCTCGCCCAACAACGTGTTACGGTCGACATACCCGCAGGGTACGACCGAATCCTGATAAAAGTTCCTCGGAAAGGTTTATAATTCGGTGGCGGCGGGACGGAGCGTCCCGTCCGGAATCTCCTCGATGCCGAGGGCGTCCGCGCCGGCGACGGTTTTCAGATGGTCGAACAGGCGACGCATCGCGTCGATGCGCTCCGAGTCCCAGTCGCGGACGGCCATGTCTCGCCACCCGTCACGCACCGCGCGGACGACGACGGGGTCGTCGGTCTGCATCAGGTGGTCGCCGATATCCGTCCAGAGGTCGTCGTCGGCCCGGAGGCGGTCGGTCGCCTCCCGCGCCGCCGCCGCGAACCCGCTGACTGCGTCGGGATGCGCGTCGAGATACGACTCCCCGGTGAGGAAGGTGGCGATTGGCACCTTCTCCTCGGCCCCCGAGAGTCGCTGGACCAGCGTCGACACCGAGAGCACTTCCTCGAAGGGACCGGTGCGGGTCAGCTCCGGCACGAGCGGCCAGAACTGGAAGCCGGCGTCGACCTCCCCCTCGCGAATCAGTCGAGTGAGGTCCGCCCGAGAGTCGGCCTCGACGAGCGTCGCCGTCTCGTCGGGGTCGAAGTCGTGAAACTCCCGGCAGGCCGCCCGCGTCAGTATCCAGTTCTTGTCGAGGCGGCGCGTCACCCCGATGCGCTTCCCCGAGAGGTCCGCCAAGCCGTCGATGTCACCGTCCTCGTGAGCGACCAGACCGCCGACGGTCCGTCCGTAGGGGTGGACGGCGACGATTGCTGCCCCGTCGGCGCGTTCCCGCGCGACCGAGAGGTAGTCGGTGTCGACGAGGTCGGTGTCGCCCTCGTGGAGGCGGTCCCTGATGGTCTCCATCCCACTCTCGAGCTCGTCGGAGACGAGTTCGACGTCGAGGTGGAAACCGTGGTCGTGGTCGAGGCCGAACCGCTTGATCGTGTAGAGCAGGTAGCGAGGGCTGCCGTTGTGCTCGAAGCGGGCGCGCATCACCGGCCGGTCGCCCGGGTCGTCGTGATACTCGTCGAAGGCGGCCTGCTGAACCTCGATGTGGTCCCGGTCCACGGGTCAGCGGAGTGGCGAGACGATGGCGTCGATGTCGGCGTCGTCGTCGATCAACTGGCGCTGTTTCATCCAGTCGAGGTGGTAGTCGAGGTCCTCGCGATCCGCGAGTTCCGGCACCTCGTACTCCGGCACGTCGATGTCCTCGCGGACGGCGTCGGTGTCGATGTCCTCGAAGAGGTCGGGCGCGACCGTCTCGTCTTTCCAGAGCATGTCGAGATACTGGTCGCGGTAGGCGTCGGGGTCGGCGTTGATCGTCTCGACGGCGCGGCGATACGCGCGCATGAACGCGTCGAGCGTCTCGCCTTCGAGCGCTTCCGCGCCGACGACGCCCATGTGGTTCTCGAACTCCAGTACCTTCTCGAAGCCGAGATGCTCGGCGAGGGTGATGTGCGGGTCGAGCAGGGTCACGGCCTCGACGTCGCCGTCGCGGAGCGCCTGCAGTCGGTCGGTCGGCATCCCGTGACCCTCGATGGACACCTCGTCGGGGTCCATGTGCTCTTCGAGAGCGCGAATCGCGGTGTACTCCTGTCCCGTCCGCAGGTTGACGCCGACGGGTTCGTTCGCGAGGTCAGCCGGCTCTTCGATGTCCGAGTCGGGGCGAACGAACACCGCGTAGGGCTGGTCGGCGAAGGTCCCCTTGGCGACGATGCGGCCGTCGTCGAACTCCCACGTCCGCTTGAGACTCTCCCACTTGCAGATTGGGTAGAGGTCAACGTCGTTGTCATCGGTAAGCGTCTCCTCTGCGGGGATGTACTTGTTCGTCACGCAGGTCCGGTCGCGCTCTATCAACTCGACGTCCAGACCTTCGTCGGCGAAGTAGCCACGTTCGGCAGCGACACGCTGGGGCAGCATGAACGAGAAGGGCAGGTGGAACACCCTGATCGTCTCTGTGCCAGACATACACATTGGGTACGACTGGTTGATTATAAAAGTTCCTCAGGAACCTTTATTAATTACCCTCGGTATCGGGGACGTGGGGACAGATTGTATGAGGCGGATCAACGACGAGCGGGCAGAGAGCGAGGAAGTCGCGTCGGGCGTGTATCTCGCCGACCTCGCGGCCGGCGAGCGCGCTTCGATGAAACACTGGCGAGTCGAACCCGGGTCGACCCTTCCCGTCCATCGGCACGATAACGAGCAAATCGGCTACATGATTCAGGGGACGCTCACGGCAATCACAGACGACGAAGAGATAACGCTCGAACCGGGCGATTCGTATCTGTTTACCGCCGGCGAACTACACGGTGCCGAGAACCGCGGCGACGTACCCGCAGTCGGTATCGGCGTCCTCTCACCGCCCCGCTCCGACCCGGACTGGAAACAGTCCTAATTCCGATTCAGCCACCGACGAGTCGACCACACCGCTCTTCTGAGACCGTCCCGTCGGCTCGCCACCCACGCCGTTCGTAGTACGCGTCCAGCGCCGCGTCCAACCCGTCGACGCCGTAGGGGAGCGCTTCGTCGTCGCGGCGGTCCCGCCCGCGGCGGTTGTTGAAGCCACGCTCCAAGTCGACGATGCGAGCGCCGAGTGCGTCCAACTCGTCCGGACTGGCGTCCAAGAGCGTCTGCAGTCGCTCGTCGGTCAGCGTCCCGCGCGAGAACCGGCAGGCGATGGCCGAATCCAGCGCCGCGTTGTGGTTCTCCGAGTCGACCAGCGCCGCCGCCTTGCCGTCGAGCGTATCGGCCGGGAGGGCGTCCTCGCGGTCGACGAGCGGATACTCGTAGACGTACATCCCGCCGTAGAGGTGGTCGGCGCCGCGGTTCGAGGTGGCGAAGGCGAGTGCCTGCCCCGCGAGTGCGCGCCCGTCGTGGGCGGCGAACTCCATCCCCTTCATCGTCCAGTCCGGGACGCCGAGGTCGTCGTGACAGCGAGCGATACCCTCCGCCAACAGGTCACCGACCCCCTCGCGGTGGGCGATGCGCTCGATGAGGTCGTGGACCAGGTCGGCGTCGCCGAAGGCGTCCTCCGCGGCGAGATACGCCGACACCACGTCGCCACACGAGATGGTGTCGAGACCGAGTTCGTCACACCGGTCGTTTGCCTCCATCACCGCGGGCAGGTCGTCGACACCCGCGTTGCTGCCGAAGGCCATCAGCGTCTCGAACTCCGGACCCTCCGTCTCGATACCCGTCGCCTCGTCGGCAGTCGGGAGTTTGCAGGCGAAGGCACACCGCGAGCACGTCCCCCGACCCTGCTTTTTCTCGGCGACAGCGTCGCCGCTCAGGGCGTCGGCCCCCTCGAACGACTGCTCGGAGAAATAGCGCGTGGGGAGGGCGTCCGCCTCGTTCGCGAACGCCGTGAGACTTGGGGTCCCCTGCGATTTCATGACGTGGTCGCTCTCGGCGGCGTCGCGGTGGACCGCGCGCGCAACCTCGCTCGCCGCGGCGTCCAGGTCCGGGCCGGGCGTCGCGTCGCCGTCGAAGGTCAGCACCTTCACCCCCTTCGAACCGAGTACCGCGCCGAGGCCGCCGCGCGCGAACGCCCGGTGGTCGCTGGTCATGATGGCCGCGAAGCGAACGCGATTCTCGCCCGCCGGGCCGACGCAGGCGACGTGGCTCTCGTCGAGGCCGTGTCGCTCGCGGACCCACGACGACACCGCGGAAACCGGCTCCCCGGCCAGTTCGGGGACGGACTCGAACGTGACGCCGTCGTCACGGACGTGGACAGCGAGGGGGTCGTCGCTCGCGCCCGCGATTTCGACCGCCGAATAGCCCGTCGCGACGAAGTTATCGGAGAGGAAGCCCCCGGCGTTCGAGGACAGCAACCCGTCGGTCAGTGGGGAAAGACCCGTACACGAGAGGCGGCCAGCGAAACTCGTCGTCGCCGTCTGGAGCGGTCCCGCTGTGAACACGAGGCGGTTCTCGGCGCCGAACGGGTCGGCGTCGAACGGAATCCGCTCGTAGGCCAGTCGCGTCCCGAGGCCACGTCCGCCGACGAACGCCTTGCGCGCCGCGTCGATAGATTCGACCCGCGATTCGCGCGCGCCGACGTCGATGGAGAGCAGGGGACCCTGTGCGTGTCGCATCGCTCCGAGGAACGAGGGGAAGACACATAGATTCGTCGCAGGGTAGGGAAAACCTATATCGGTCGGCACTCGCCAGTAGTGGCATGGACGCCGTCGACCACATCAACATCGACGTGGACGACCTCCACGAAGCACACGAGTTCTACGAAGACGTCCTCGACCTGGACCTCCTCCGCCCGCCGGAGGACTTCAAGGGCGCACACGTCATGTTCGAGACGGGCGCCGGCACCGTCGTCACCCTCATGGAGACGGGCCGCGCCGAGAAGTGGAACGAGAAGGACCCCGCTCACCCACTCGACAAGGCCCACATCGCGTTCGAGACCGACCGCGACACCTACCAGTCGCTGATGGACGAGTTAGAGGGCCAGTTCCCGAAACAGGGCCCCTACGACTGGGGCGAGTTCGAGGGCTTCTACTTCCTCGATCCCTCCGGCAATCTCCTCGAAATCGTGACCTACGACCCCGCACCGGCGGACCGCGAGCGACGCCTCATGGACCACGACGACGTGGAGTGAGGCGTCGACCGATTCGTCTGCAGTCGACGAGTCTCAGTCCTCAACGCGCGCTTCGACACCCGCCATGTCCTCGATGACCTGCATCACGCCGGAGTTGTCGTCCTTGCCACGGCCGGTGGCGACCATCGACTTGTACATCTCGTGGACGAGTTCGGTCTGGGGCATCGGCGACTGGTAGGCCTCGCCCGCGTCGGTCGCGATGCGCAGGTCCTTGTATTGGTAGTCGGCGAAGAAGCCGGGGTCGAAGTCGCCTTGAATCATGCTCGGCGCGCGGTTGTCGAGCGCCCAACAGCCCGCGGCACCGCCGCTGATGGCGTCGACGACAGCCTCAAGGTCGGCGTCGGCCTGATACGCGAAGACGAGGGCCTCGCTAACGGCCTGCATCGTCCCCGCGACGACGATTTGGTTACAGGCCTTCGTGACCTGCCCGGCCCCGTTGTCGCCACAGTGGGTGACGGTCTCGCCCATCACGTCGAGAATCGGGCGACAGCGTTCCAGCACGTCCTCGTCGCCACCGACCATAATCGAGAGCTCCGCCTCAATGGCACCCTCTTCGCCGCCGCTGATGGGGGCGTCGAGCATGTGGGCGCCGCGCTCTCGGACCTCCTCGGCCAGTTCCTCGGTGACCATGGGCGAGATGGTGGAGTTGTCGATGACCACGTCGCCCTCGCTCAGGCCGGCGAGGACGCCGTCGTCCTTGCGCATTACCTCGGCGACCACGTCGTGGTCGGGCAGACACATGATGGTCACGTCGGCCCGCTCGGCGGCCTCTTTCGGCGTCTCGGCCGCCTCGCCACCCGCTTCGACGTGTTCGTCGACCGGTCCCTGCGAGCGGTTGTGGCCGACGACGGTGTAGCCCGCATCCAGCAGGTTCTTCGCCATCGGTCCACCCATAATTCCGAGTCCGACGAAAGCGATTGTTTCGTCTGCCATACCCATTTCACGCCACCGACCCGACATAAATGGGACGGAAGGAGAGACCGTGGGGACCCTTGATGGGGGCGGCGCCACAACGCCGCTCCATGTCCACCGATACCGAGGACGGAATCGAGCGCCGAATCGGCGACCGACTCCGCGAACGCGACGAGACAGTCGCCGTCGCCGAATCGCTCACCGGCGGCCTCGTCGGCTCCCTCCTCACCGACGTGCCCGGGTCCAGCGACTACTTCGACCGGAGCATCGTGACCTACTCGAACGACGCCAAACTCGACGCGCTCCGTGTCAGTCGCGAATCGCTCGACGACCACGGCGCCGTCTCCGCGCCCGTCGCCCGCGAGATGGCGCGCGGCGTCCGCGACGACGCCGAGACGACGTGGGGCGTCGCCACTACGGGCATCGCCGGGCCAAGCGGCGGCACCGAGGAGAAACCAGTCGGCCTCGTCTTCGTCGGCGTCGCCTACGCCGCCCCGTGGGGGAGCGGCGACTCCTTCGCCCGCGCGGAGCGCCGCGTCTTCGACGGCGACCGCTCGACGGTCAAATCCGAGAGCGCCCGGTGGGCGCTTCGCACCCTCGACGACGTGATGGACTAAGTCGTCGTCACGAGTTCAATGACGTCGCGGTCCTCGAGTTCGTGGCCGCCGCCAATCTGGCGCGAGGACCGGCAGTCGATGCCGTGGAGCAACCCGTCGCCAAGGTCCGTGTGGATGTGGTTCGCAAAGTCCTGCGTCGTCGACCCCGCGGGCAAGAGGAAACAATCGCGGAACGAGCCCTTCTCCGAGGTCGACCCGTCGTCGCTCCCCGGGAACACCGCGATGAGGTCGAGGGCGTCGAACAGCGCCGCCTCCAGCGACGCCTGCACGCCCGTCCCGCCGAAGTCGTCGAGGAGCGACCGAATCTGGTCGAGACCCGCCTCCTGTTCGGCGCTCACGTCGGCGACAATGTCGAAGTCGTCGGCTCCGGGCGTGTACTCGATTTGGCCCGCCTCTTCGGCCGTCTTCAGGGCCTTCTCCGCGTGCGCGCTCGTCGGCACGAACGTCAGGTGGTCGTAGTCGGGGTCGTCGGTCACGGCCTCGAAGTTCTCCTTGGCCGCCGGGTCGTCTATCTTGTTCGCGGCGATGACCATCGGCTTCGTTCGCTTGCGAATCTCGCGGGCGAGCGACTCGCGGTCGGCCTCGTCCCACGTCTCGGGGTCGAGGTCGAGTCCCTCCGCGAGGATGATCTGCTTGATCTCGTCTTCGTTCGTCCGGAAGGCGCTCATCTGCTCGGCGAGGTCGGACTCAATGCTCGCGTCCGCACCGTGGTACTTCGTCTCGAAGCGCTCGATACCCTTCTCCAGCACGCCGAGATACCACTGGTCGAGTTCGTCTTCGAGGAAGTCGATGTCGTCGCGCGGGTCGTGACCCTCGGTCTGTTCGCCCTTGCTGTCGGTCTTGCCCGAGAAGTCGACGACGTGGACCAACACGTCCGCCTCGTTGAGGTCGCTCAAGAACTGGTTGCCGAGGCCCTTCCCCTCGTGAGCGCCCGGAATCAACCCGGCCACGTCGACGAGTTTCGCGGGGACGAAGCGGGTCCCGTCGTCGCAGTAGCCGACGCTCGGCGTACACGTCTCGTCGAACTCCGGGGCCGCACACTCGACGCGAACGTACGCCTCGCCGACGCTCGGGTCGATGGTCGTGAACGGATACGCCCCCTCGGGAACGTCGTTCATCGTCGCCGCGTTGAAGAACGTCGACTTGCCCACGGAGGGCTTGCCGACCAGACCGATGGAGTAGCTCATACTACCCGTCCGCTGTCGGCGGGCAAAAACGACGCTATCCCGCCGCGGTATGTCTGTGTTACCCACTCGCAATCGCCTCGCTTATGCGCCTCGCGTGCCGACTCCGCCCATGACCGACGACGACGCGCCAGCCGACACCTTCGGCGTGAGCATCGGCGTCGACGACGACGCCGCTCGATTCCTCGTCCACGTACCCTCAGCGCTCGACGCGGACTGGCGTGACCGCGACGCCTTCCAGCGACTGGTCGAAGAGGCCGTCTGGAGCCACCTCGACCGCGACCCGACGCTCCGCACCGCCACCGAGGTTGCCGACCCCGGCGAACGCGTCGACCTCGGGACGGTGACGCTCCGCCCCGACGGCACCGTCGTCGACCACACGCTCAGCGCACCGGAATCGTAACGGCGTTGCCACTCGGCGGGCCGAAATACACGTCAAAACCGCCAGCACCGCGAAAAGAGAATCCGGTTCAGTTAGCGGCCGTTACCGTTGCCGTTGCCGCCACCGTTCCCGCCAGCGTTGCCGTTGCCGCCGGCGCTGTTGCCGCCGTCGTCATCGTCCGAACTGTCCGAGTCGTCGCTGTCGTCGCTCGAACTGTCGGAGTCATCAGAGTCGTCCGAGTCGTCAGAGTCGTCCGA